>CAKZKR010000096.1 GCA_937124615.1 uncultured bacterium | reverse complement strand
ACGGCCAATTTTATAATCTTTTAATATTGAAAAACAATATTACTATTGCAATCCGGATTTCAAATCCTTTCTATAATATTCTGAATCCATTCCAGTAAAAACCATTTAAATGTTCACATAAAATATATCAATACCATTACTTGAAAATTTGCTTTTCTCGTTTCTATCCTTGCAATATGGGAAAACAAAAACATATATTTATATCAATTAATCTATATAAAAATATATATGGAGTATTTCCCCTTCCTTTTTTTTAATTTACACCATATATAGATTTATATAAAGTAAAATACTCTATTTACTGAACATTATGCAAGGCAACAAACCTTCTAATCAGAAAGAAAACTATCCATA
The DNA here is from genome assembly GCA_937124615.1 of uncultured bacterium. Taxonomy (GTDB): domain Bacteria; phylum Hydrogenedentota; class Hydrogenedentia; order Hydrogenedentales; family Hydrogenedentaceae; genus Hydrogenedens. The sequence goes on along the minus strand of CAKZKR010000096.1, from coordinate 3,880 downwards.
AACTAAATATAAAAATGCCTACAAAAGCCATCTTCCCGTAGTAATAAAAATATCATTTCAATTTTTTATTTTTTTCTCTCAAAATATAAAAAAATAAGAGATAAAACAAATTGAGTCTATATATTGTATATTTATAAATATAGTATACAAAATAAAGAGCCCAATTAAAAGTATATAAACATTATTCCTTGCTTATTGTAGTATAAAAAAAGAAACAATAATAATACTGCTAATAACAAATTAAAATATCTTTATTTTTTACTTGATAATTGATATAATTTTTTCTATAATTAAATTCGAAATTTTAATTCTTATTGCTAATCGTGGGCATGTTCATATAAAACAAAAAAAGGCACAGTGTATGAAATCCGTTGAACCAAAAGTTTTTTTAATAGGCGAGACAAAGATTAATCCAGACGGCTTACAAGCATATCTCGAACATCTCGGTGTCCCCAACTGGGAAACAGAGGCTCCAAGTGATAGTGAAAAAATTATCGAAATAATGGGGCGTTTGTGCTATCGCTCCTTTGAACCCGGACTCAACCCGAATGTTACCAAAGTCCGTCAAGGAAATAAACCTTACATCGAACACATTATCGAAGTAGGACACGGCAGTGTTCTGGAACATGCCTATCTGAACTTCATCTTTGCAGATGTAAGCCGTGTCGTTACACATGAACTCGTTCGACATAGAGCCGGAACCGCCATATCTCAAGAATCCCTGCGATTCGTCCGCCTCGAAACTTTATCCATGTACATCCCCACACACATCCGCGAAAACGAAAAAGGAATGGAAATCTTCGTCCGCACCGTCGAAGAAATGGAACGGCTCCAAAAAGAACTTTCCGACCTTTTTGAATTAGACAAACATCCTTTCGAACTAAAAAAACAAATAACCTCCGGACTACGCCGTATCGCTCCAATGGGAGTCGCTACCACACTTGGCTGGTCTTGCAATTTAAGGACATTACGACATGTAATAGAACAAAGAACAGACCCCTCTGCCGAAGAGGAAATCAGACTCCTCTTCAGCAATGTTTTTGACATAGTAAAAAATCGCTATCCAAATATATTCGCAGATTACCAAACAGAAACCGTCAACGGAATTCCATGGGTAAAGACAAAACACAAGAAAGTTTAAATTTACTCTCTGTTTTAACAACTCGAAATTAAAAAACTAAAAAATAAAACCTAAACAACAAAAGGAAAAAAACATGCTGTTCCCAATTCGCGAAAGGTTCAAATTAGACGAAGAGTTTATCAACAAATATAAAGACAAACAACCCGATTGGGGCCCCTTAGGATACATCACCTACAAACGCACTTACGCCCGCGTTGTTCCCGATACCGGAGGACGCACCGAAGAATTCTGGGAGACCATCCGCAGAGTCGTAGAAGGTTGCTACACCATTCAATGGAACCACTGTATCAACCTGAAACTCCCATGGAAAAAAGACAAAGCCCAACGCTCCGCTCAAGAAATGTTCCGCCTCATGTGGGAATTTAAATTCCTCCCGCCCGGACGAGGACTCTGGATGATGGGCACCGACTACATCTATGTCCGCGGTTCCGCCGCCCTGAACAACTGTGCCTTCGTCTCAACAGAAGATATCGACATGGACTTCGCTGAACCCTTCTGCTTCCTGATGGATATGTCCATGCTCGGGGTAGGGGTCGCCTTTGATACAAAAGGAGCAAATAAAATCGTAATTCACCAGCCCAAAACAGGCGAGTATGTCCATGTTGTCGACGACTCCAAAGAAGGCTGGGTCGACCTGATTCGGGTCATCCTGAATTCATATGCCGGAAAGGGTTTAAGACCCGCCCGAATTGACTACTCCAAAATCCGCCCCATGGGCTCACCCATCAAAAACTTCGGAGGCATCGCTCCAGGACCCGGTCCCCTCATCGAATGCGTAAAAAACATCGATATTGTCCTACAACCCCGCATCGGACACTCCATAACATCAACAGAAATAACTGATTTAATGAACATTATCGGCAAATGTGTCGTATCCGGCGGTGTCCGCAGAACCGCTGAACTGGCTTTAGGCTCCCCCGAGGACGACGAATACCTCAAACTAAAAGACCCCAAACTCCATGAAGACCGACTCATGGCCTGGCGATGGGCTTCCAACAACAGCGTCATCGTAAACGAAGGAATGAGTTATCACAAAATAGGAAAACAAACCTCCGTAAACGGCGAACCTGGCTACTTCTGGCTCGAAAATGCACGCGCCTACGGACGATTCAAAGACGGACCCAACTGGCTCGATGCTAATGTCGCCGGCACAAACCCCTGTGCCGAACAAAGTTTAGAATCCTTCGAAATCTGCAACCTCGTCGAAACATTCCCCTCACGACACTCCTCCTTCGAAGAATACCGAAAAACCTTAAAATACGCCTACCTCTACGCCAAAACCGTAACCCTTATCCCCACACACAACGAACGCACAAACGCCATCATGCTACGAAACCGAAGAATCGGCCTCTCACAATCCGGCATCGTCGAAAACTTCGAACGATTCGGTAAACGCGAACACTTCCGCTGGTGCGACAACGGCTACAAATACATCTGCGAACTCGACAAAATCTACTCACGATGGCTCTGCATCCCCGAAAGCATCAAAAAAACCAGCATCAAACCCAGCGGAACCGTTTCCCTACTCCCCGGCGCAACTCCCGGCATCCACTACCCCCACGCTGAATACTACTACCGAACCATCCGCATCGACAAAACCAGCCCTCTCATCGAACCCCTCCGAAAAGCAGGATACCGCATCGAAGAATCCGTCTACGGCGACAATACCTGGGTCGTCTACTTCCCCGTTCACCAAACCCACTTCTCCCGCTCCAAAAGAGATGTCTCCATCTGGGAACAAGTCGAAAATGTCGCCCAAATGCAATACTACTGGGCGGATAACCAAGTAAGCGCTACCATCACTTTCAAACCCGAAGAAGCCAACGACATCCCCTACATCCTCGAACTCTACGAAACACAACTCAAATCCATCAGCTTCCTACCCCTCGAAGATCACAACTACCCCCAAGCACCCTATCAAGAAATCACAAAAGAAATCTACGAAAAAGCCGTCTCACGACTCAGTCCCATTCATTTCGACCAAATCAATACATTAGAACAACAAGACCTCTACTGCGACACCGAAAAATGCGACATACCCACCATACGAAAACCAACCCAACAAGAAGTTACCTTCGAAACTCCCGAAGAAGCTACCATCCCCAAATAATAAAACCCTACAAAAACTCCTCCATACATTACAAACCTATCACTACACCCCTTTTATAAAAAGCAACAACTCATATTTCCATCTTACAAAAGCAACAACAATACATAATTCATCTATATAAAAAAACTACTACAATAAAATAAAAAAAAATTTTTTAAAATTTTAAAAACCACTTGACATTTAAATAATTTTTTGCTATACTTAAATTGTTTATACAAATATTCATATTCATAAAGACATACAACATAAAAAGAGCCTCAAAATAACCAAGCGAGGCGACAAAAGAGTTGAAGACGCGCTAAACGGAGATAATCCGGGTAGCAGAAGGCTCTTTGACAATTGAATATGGCTTATGTTTTCTATTCTGAGTTATCCCCCTTGTTATTCTTGAATTTTTGCGGACTAAAATTCAAATCGATTGTTTATAGTCTTCTCCGACACTAAAAGTGCTAAAAATACATGGGTGGGTCTGAGAATTATATATGTTAAGTTATTGATAAGTAGGTATTTTACATTAAACGCAAGAAATGCATATACACAAACCAATAAAAAACTGCATAAGGGCGGGAGGGTCCTATGTTGATTTATGCCTTGTGAGGGAATCTTACAGCCCTGCAAAAAGTCCTGCC
>CAKZKR010000095.1 GCA_937124615.1 uncultured bacterium | reverse complement strand
CCTAAGGTAACATTAGTAGGGACGGATATATCGGTTTCTGTAGAGGATGGCGGAGGCGATTGGGTCATAACCACTCCGTGCGTTTCGCCTGCCCAAGTCCCCTGTTCCCACGCCTGGGTGTTTAAGTGTGAATTTTGATTGGATTTAGTTTTACTATTTGATTAATTTTACAAGATTCAAAAAAATTTTATTGTTTGTAGAAAGTTGTTTGTTTAATAGATAAAAGGAAAGTAGTAATTTTTTATTTTTTAAAAAAGTTGGTTTTATGTAAATTTTTTAGAGGCGGATATCGTATAATATATATAACAACAGTTGAATAGTTTATTTGGTGATGGGGGCGAAAAGGTTTCGACGGGGATGGTTGAGGTGTGGAACGCATGCCGAGGTTGACCGGTTGGCCTCGTTAAAAGCCGGTCGCAAACAACTGCCAATCAAGAATTGGCCCTCGCTGCCTAATATTGAGCAGCGCGTCCCGCTCGTGATTGCTTGCTAACGGGTAGGGGCGTCAACCAGCAAGTCTGTCCTTTCGGGGGTTGCGGAGCCCGAGAGGCAGTAACAATTCCGCATAGCGGTTGCGGTGAGCCAGCCCTGAGGCGCTCCGTAATGGCGAATCTGTAAAGGATGGGATAAGCATGTAGTTGGGCCACACTGAAACATCTTCGGACGCGGGTTCGATTCCCGCCGCCTCCACCATTTTTTTCATAGTTAAAAAACTTCTTATTCGGTTCATTTTGAGGTTAAATGGGGTCTCAATGTTAAAACTAAAAGGATAAGGGAGAAGGTGTTTTTGTATGGGGGATGGGATGGGTTAAAATAATGGAAATGTGTTTTATTTTATTAAGTAAAGGCTATTCTACGATTATCTGTCGAATGTTATTATGCTAATGAAAAATAGAGCGGAGCGAAATAGGAGCATTACTTTAACAAATCAAGAAGTGGCTAAATATAGGAAACGGTTATTCCGACTTGACCGCGTGGTATCGGCTGAAGAAGTAACGAATAAGATAATTTATCAAGATTTGTTCCAGATGATTCATTTGTTGCCGGAGTCGTTTGTAGATTTGATGTTTGTAGACCCACCGTATAATTTAAGAAAAGAATTCAATTCGAATAGGTTTTGTGAGATGTCCTCTGAGGAATATGAGGTATGGCTTGAATCGTGGCTAAACCCATTAAGAAAGATATTAAAACCGACGGCCTCTGTGTATATTTGTGGGGATTGGAAGTCTTCACCCGCTATTTTTCGTGTGATGTCTAAATATTTTAAGGTCCGCAATCGTATAACTTGGGAACGGGAAAAGGGGCGAGGTTCTTTGCGGAATTGGAAGAATTGTTCGGAGGATATTTGGTTTGCGACGGTTTCGAATGAGTTCTATTTTAATAGCAAGGCCGTTATGTTGAAGCGAAAGGTGATGGCACCCTATCGGGATGAGGAAGGAAAACCGAAGGATTGGAAGACAGAAAATGAGGGGAATTATCGGCTTACATACCCCTCTAATTTGTGGACGGATATAACGGTGCCATTCTGGTCTATGCCCGAGAATACAGACCATCCTACCCAGAAGCCAGAAAAACTTTTGGCGAAGATTATTCTTGCAAGTTCTCGGGAAGGTGATTTCGTATTTGATCCGTTTGCCGGAGTGGGCACGACGGCGGTAGTTGCAAAGAAGTTGGGAAGGCGCTACTGTGGAATAGAGATAGATGAGACTTATTGTTGTTTAGCAGAGAAGCGATTGGAAATGGCTGAGAAGGACAAGTCCATTCAAGGGTATATAGATGGCTTTTTTTGGGAAAGAAACACATTACGAGACCAGAAAATATCTTAATTCGTAATAGTTGAAATAGTATTATATTCTCCCTGTTCTTGAAATAATAGTTTTAACATAAAATTAAAGAAAAGAAAACGGTATGGGTAATTCAGAGAGTGTTAAACAAGGAATCCCTTTGTTGGGGGATGATTTTCCGACTATGAATGTAATGACAACGCAGGGTAAGATGGAATTGCCTAAGGCGTTCGCCGGTAAGTGGTTCGTTTTATTCAGTCATCCAGCAGATTTTACGCCGGTATGTACCACGGAATTTGTGGCTTTCCAAAAAAGATAGGATAAGTTCAGGGCACTTAATTGTGAGTTGATAGGTTTAAGTATGAACCAGGTTTTTCTCATATTAAGTGGGAGGAATGGATACGGGAAAAATTAAATATTGAGATTGAATTTCCGATTATTTCGGACAATGGTGCTGTTGCGGATAAGTTAGGGTTGGTTCATTCTGGTAAAGGGATAAATACAGTTCGGGCTGTTTTTATTGTGGATGATAAGGCAAAGATACGGCTTATTATTTACTATCCTCAGGAGGTGGGAAGGAATATTGATGAAGTGGTTAGGATAGTTTGAGGCTTTGCAGATTGCGGATAAGTACAAAGTTGCGATGCCGGAGAACTATCCTAAGAATGAATTGATTCAGGACCGTGTGATAATTTCTTCCCCTACTGATACGAATTCCGCTAAAGAGAGATTGGCTAAGGCTAAAGAGGGCGGGTATGAGTGCTTCGATTGGTGGTTTTCCCACAAGAAGTTGGAGAGGTGAGGCGGACGAGTCGAGCAGGTCGGACGGGTTAGATGGAATAATTATTATTCATGGTAGAAGAGTTTTACTCCCCGGGATTGAAGGCGGTTGAGAAAACCATCTACATCATCTATGGCGGATTCTGCGGAATGGACGCCGGGCTTATGTAGTTCGCCTCGAGCAATCATTAATGCTCCTTCGACAGCGGGGATGCTCGTTATGTCTGCGATATGTCCAACGCCTGAATAATAATGATGGGTTGATTGACCGTTCTTCTCACCATAAACATCGATACGGAAAACAGATTGGTCAATACCTCCTTTCGAAAAAATCCCTGCATTAACCAGCGGTAAGAGCAGTTTACTCATGATTTCTCGTTTTTTGGGTGTATTCGTAAGTCCTAATCTACCGAGAAATGTTGCCAATCTCGCAATATAAGGCGGATGTAGGCCCCCATGCAGGGATACATGTTTAAGCCCGGGAAGATTTCGTGGAACGGATACCGACTCCGCATGTCCTGTGATATACACCGGCAATTTACCCATAGGTTCAGGAAATTCTACCACTTTTCGGTCTGTCCCTGTTTTTATTTGGACTTCTTTCCCATCTCGCCATTGCAAAGTATAACCACTGAAGATATGCAAAACATGTTTCACATTCGCAGGTCCTATGTCTTCACCCGAACCCCCTGCCCAGTTAATCTCAATTCGTTCAGATTTATCCATAGAACAATAACCTTTTTTAGCCAGAAGGTTTGTTATTCCGGGCGAATTACCTAATCCCGCAATTACTGTTATGCCCAATTCTTTTGCTTTATGATCCAGGGTAATCGCAGATAGGTAGGCATCATAATCATCGCAGATACTTACATACGGGACTTTTGCTTCAAGACATGCATCAATAATATCCCGTTCAAAAATATAAAAAGGACCTATAAAGCCTAAAGCGACTTCATGTTCTCTAACAGCCTCAATGATAGATGATTTATCCTTCGCATCTACAAACTTTGCGATGAACTTTCATCCGAAATGCTCTGCAATCTGTTTGGCTTTATCAAGATTAATATCAGCGACGGTGACAGATATCACATCCGATTCTTCAGCGAGAATTTCGAGTGCCACTTTTGCCATGTCCCCACATCCACCCAAAACACATACTTTCATAAAAGGTCTCCTTTTTTACCTTTACATAATATAAAACCGGATGGAGGCGATGCATTATTTTGGTTTTTAGGAAGAGATAGAAAAGTTGGACAATTCGGATGAAAATGGCTATTTAAAAAATTTATGCGCCCCACTGGGAGGCGCTTCGTTTCACCTAATCGGCTACACGCACGGAGCATAACTCCTTACTATGTTAAGAGAGAAATGCTCGCTCTGCTATAATCTGTATAAATTATAACATAAAATACTTGAAATGTCAAGTCAAACATCATAAAATGAAAATTAATTATTGAAAAAAAAAATGACCCAAAAAAAGGAGGTCAAAAAAATGAGTAAAACAGATAGTATTAGCTCATATACATTAGGTATTGATTTAGGTTCAAACTCTATTGGTTGGGCTATCGTTAAGTTGGATGAAAATGACAATCCTTGTGGGATTGAAAAGGTGGGTGTGCGTGTATTTGAAGCGGGCATGAAAGGACAGTATGAAGAGGGCAAGGAAGAGTCCCGAAACAAAAAACGAAGAGAAGCAAGGTTGGTTCGCCGACAAATAGAGCGCCGTGCAAGAAGATACCGTAAGTTAGCCAATTTACTACAACAAATAAAACTCCTTCCTCAAGGAGATCTTAACGATAGTGGGGAAAGACAGAGGATATTAGACGAATTGGATAAAGTATTACGAACGAAATATATTAATAACCATCTTTCTCCCGAAGAAAAAAATCGATTACATCAAATATTTATTTATTATTTGCGTTCCTTATCTGTTGAACAAAAATTAGAGCCGAATGCCTTAGGTCGTGTCTTATATCATTTGGGTCAGAGGCGTGGATTTTTAAGCAATCGCCGAGGCCAGAAAAAGGACAATGAAGAACAAGGTAAAGTAAAAAAGGGGATTGCAGAGATTCGAGTCGAAATGAGTCGATTAGGGACTGAGACTTTAGGAAAATATTTTGCTCAAATTGACACTATGGATATCAATCAGAAGAGGATACGGGGCAGATGGGTTGCCCGCGATATGTATGAACAAGAGTTTTACACTATTTGGGATTTTCAGTCTCAATTTTATCCAGAGTTACTAACAGAGGAGAAGAAAAAACAAGTATTCTTTGCAATATTTTTCCAAAGACCCTTAAAATCTCAAAAAGACAAGATTGGTTTTTGTCAGTTTGAATGCATAGCGCGGGGTAAAAAGAGAAATAGACGACGGGCTCCGTGGGTCATTCTCAAAGCCCAACGATTTAGACTCCTACAAAAAGTAAATGATTTATTAATTGTAGCCGATAAAAATACAAAAAATCCCTTGACAGATGATGAGAGAAAATTGGTGATTGAACATCTGGAAAAAAATGGAGATACTACTTTTACACAGTTAAGAAGCTTGTTGAGATTACCCGAAGAAGTTAAATTTAATTTAGAAGTAGCCGGTGAAGAAAAAATCCCCGGGAATAGAACAGCCAGTGAAATTAGGAAAGTTATCGGCGAACACTGGGACGGAATGAATTCAGAGGAGAAAGATAAGTTAGTGGAAGATATTTACTCCATAGTCAGCGATAGAGCCTTAAAGAAACGGTTAATGAGACACTGGAAATTCACAGAAGAAGAAGCACAAAAATTATCAGAAATACCCATTGAGGATGGTTATTGTAATCTTTCCCGTCAAGCAATTGATAAGTTTCTACCCGGCTTACAACAAGGGAGAAGATACGGCGAACTGGTAAAAGAAATATACGGTATGGATGCAATTCGAGAGGGATTTAAAGTGGACTTGTTGCCTCCAATTGAAGAGGCGCCGATTGGCGAAATTCGCAATCCTACGGTACAAAAAACCCTCTCAGAAATGCGGAAGATTGTGAATGAGATTGTGAAACTCTACGGGAAACCGCGTTATATCCGCATTGAAACGGGAAAAGATTTAAGAAATACAAAGAAGGAGCGAGAGAGGTTATGGAAAAATAGTCGTGACATGGAAAAGGAGCGCAAGAAAATCAAAGATAATTTGATGAAAAATGGTATTGCCAATCCCACCCGTGATGACATTGAGCGGTATATGTTGGCTAAAGAATGTAGGTGGATTTGTCCTTATACAGGTCGTTCAATTAAATTTAAGTCGTTATTTGAAGAGTCCCAATATGACATTGAGCATATTATTCCGCTCAGCCGTTGCCTTGATGATTCTTTTAAGAATAAGACACTTTGTTATCACGAAGAAAATCGGAACCGAAAACATAATAAAACACCCTATGAAACGTACTCACAAGACGAGACCCGTTGGAATGAAATCCTGGAGCGAGTAAGCAAATTCAATTCGGCGCATGCAAAAGAAAAATTAAAGAGATTTAATTTACATGGAAAGACACTGGAAGAATTTATAGATAAGTTTTCCAGTTCCCAATTAAACGACACAAGATACGCAGCAAGAGAAGCAGTTATTTTTTGTGGCTTGCTTTATGGTAGTGAATATCGAAAGCATGTTTTTGCTGTGGCAGGACCTACCACAGCAGTAATACGGAGAATGTGGAAGTTAAATAAGTTATTAGGTAGCCCTGAAAAAAACCGCGAAGACCATAGACAACATGCTATAGATGCTATTGTCATTGCAATCACTTCTCCCGCTATGATTAAGAATATTTCTGAGCAGGCAGAAAAAATTCCGAAATCAGAACGGAAACACGACAGGTGGTGGCGATTCATCCAACCACCGTGGGATACATTGTATAATGAAGCAAAAGAAAAAATATTAAGTATCATAGTTTCTCACAAACCCGAGCGCAAAGTGAGCGGTAGATTGCATGAAGAGACGAACTACAGTCCGCCGAAACAGGGAGATAACAAAGATGAAACAGTCGTCCATGTGAGGAAAGCAATTGCCAGTTTGTCAAAAGGAGAAGTAGAAGAAATTGTGGACCCTGTAGTTCGAGAAACGGTCAAGAAGAAGTTGGAGGAGTTAGGAAAAGAGAATCCGAAAAAAGCATTTACAGACCTGAAGAATTATCCCCTAATGCCAAATAGAAAAGGTCTCCAAATTCCTATCAAATCTGTCCGCATCAGGAAAAAATTAAGTGTATTCCCTGTAGGCAGTAAGCATAGAGTGAGGTATGTAGCAACGGACGAAAATCATCATATCGAAATATTTGAGACTAAGGATAAAAAAGGAAGAATTATTTGGGATGCAAATGTCGTCAGTATGTTCGAAGCCATGCAAAGAAAAAGAAGAGGCGAGGAAATTATTCAACGGAAGTTAATCCGTGACGGGAAAGTAGTTGAAGATGCTAAATTCCTCTTTAGTCTCTGTAAAGGTGATATGGTATATATGAAAGATAGTGAAGGTGAATATCAATATTATAAGTTGGTTATAGTTTCTGAGTATGCTTCTGGTGCAAAGGTTATGTTTTTCTTACCTCATCATGTGGCAAAAATACCAAAATCATGGGTTGGTTTAACAAAAACTTCCAGTGCTTTACAGAAATCTGAAGCAAAGAAGTGTTCTATAAATGTATTAGGAGAAACACATATAGCCCATGATTGAGCGTATAATAGACCTTTCCGAAGAGGGTGGTAAACTGAATGTTGATTTAGACCGCCTGGCAATAAGCCAAGGCGAGAAGGAAACCTTTGTTCCACTATCAGAGATAGCAGTGGTGATTGTTTCACACCCCGCGGTGAGTATAACCCATCCTGTGTTATCAGGATTGATGAAACATGGAGCCGTATTTATTACTTGTGATGAGAAACGAATGCCCGTCGGGATGATGTATCCTTTGGTGGGTCACCATCTCCAGATGGAGCGATTGCAATATCAAATAGAGGCTTCATTACCCACCCGGAAACGGGCATGGCAACAAATTGTAAAGTCTAAAATTCGAGCTCAAGGAAGATTGTTAATGGAGTTATACGGCGATGACAGAGGTTTGATTCCATTAGCGGAGCGGGTCCAGTCCGGAGACCCGGAAAATGTAGAAGGGTTAGCAAGTAGGAAATACTGGAGATATCTATTCCCGCCGGAATTTGAATTTGTCCGAAACCCGGAAGCAGGAGGAATTAATGCCTTGTTAAATTATGGCTATGCAATTTTGCGAGGGATAACAGCCCGAGCCATTGTATCCGCAGGTTTAAATCCGAGTATAGGAATTCACCACCACAATCGTTATAACCCTTTCTGTTTAGCAGATGACCTGATGGAGCCATATAGACCCATTGTAGATTTTGCTGTAGTGAAATATATGGAAGGTAAAGATGCATTTGTAGATTTAAATAAAGAGACAAAACGATATTTAATTGAGAATCTAATGAGGCAATATAAAGTAGGGGATGAAGAAAGAAGTCTGTTTGACATTACCTTTCGAACAGCGGTGTCTTTATCGCGAATGTTTGAAGAAAAGACGAAATCGCTTGTTTTGCCGGAAATAGAATAAGAAAATTTTTTATAGATGGAACTATGAGTAAAAAGAAAGAAAAAAATAAAGTTTTTGAATTGTCAGGGTATAAGAGTATGTGGATGATAGCTATGTTTGACTTACCTGTCGATACAGCAGAAGACCGGAGACACGCTACACAATTCCGGAACATGCTTTTAAGAGAGGGCTTTTCAATGTTGCAATTTTCTGTGTATGGAAGGTTTTTCCCGAGTGAAGAGTCGAGTGAGCCCTATAAAAAAAGAATTCGACAAGGAATACCACCCCGAGGTGAAGTTAGACTGCTTTACATAACGGACAAACAGTTTGAGAAAATGGAAATCTACATGTCAAAAAACAAAAAGAAAGTCGAACAACCTTCCCAGCAATTATTACTTTTTTAATGAAATGTCCTCCCTTTTTTGCTATGTTTGAGGGATTTATGAATTTTAGATTATAGCAGAGCGAGCATTCCCTTCAAAACATAGCATTTCTTCTATTAATCTTGTGGCTGTCTCTATTATAGCAGAGCGAGCATTCCCTTCAAAACATAGCTTATTAACTAACTTATAAATAGAACTATTTATCATATTATCTTTAACTAAACCAACTATTATATTAGGAACTGTTACAATATCTTTATCCATTATATCATCTAAATATTCTAATAAAATTTCATTATTAACTATTAAATCTCGATTATTTAAATAAACCTCTTTGAATCTTTTAACAAATCTAATTGATTCCAAACTAAACCTATCAAAATCAACTATAAATAAATCCAGATTATCCTTTAACGATTTTAATATTTTTTCAAATAAATCATTATCATCTATCGGATCATAATTTTGTGTTTCATTTACAATATCAATTATAATTGGTTTAATTACATTTGTAAAAAAGTTATTAAGAGTATTAAATAAATTTTTACAATCATTATATGCTTTATATATTAAACCATAATCATAAGAAGTAATAGACGTTTCGGGTATATCCACTTTCTTAATATCTTTAGCATAATAAATAGGAAACTTATTTTTTAACTCTTCTATATCCATCTTTTTTAATTCCACATCCATTTACTTTCCCTAATAAATTTTTTAAACTCCATTTTTGCTTCTGGTGATGC
>CAKZKR010000094.1 GCA_937124615.1 uncultured bacterium | reverse complement strand
ATAGCAAAACAATATTACAGAAGTAATGATTAGAATGGGCATTATTTTATTCAATCTCATAGTTTTACTCCTTTTTTGTTCTTTACATTAGCATGAATTATGCCCCAAAAAAAACAATGCGGACAAATAATTCTAAAAAAACAATAAACTATTATCCTTAAAAAGTTTATCTTTCTTTCATTCAATTATACGGATCCTTGTTTCTTTTACATTCAGGAAAATCAATAACATTATTTGGCAAATCCCATCTAAAAGTCATCAAATAACACAATTCTACTTCGCTAATATTCGTTAATTTTTATGTAATACAATAAACACGAATATTAAAACACAGGGTTCTTTTGGAATATATCATAACGGTTTGTGAGTTTATAGAAAACCTTGCTTATAAGAAAAAGAATAGTATGATATTCTCCAATTTAGTTAGATAAATTGATTGATTCAAGCAATTTTTTTACGGAGGGAAAGACAAAATCAGGTTTTCTTTCTGCCTGGTTTAGTTGTTCTTGTGTTGTTTCGCCTGAGAGAACGAGGATGGATGTAACTCCTGCGCGATACGCCATTTCCATATCGGTATATAATCGGTCGCCTACCATAGCGGTATGCTGAGGTTGCATGTCTAAAATTTTCAAAGCCATCTCTATCATTTCGGGATTGGGCTTGCCGATATATCGTGGTTCTCTACCGGTGCAAGCATGGAGTAGTCTTGCAATTGAGCCACAGTCAGGAATGGGCCCATTCTCTGTCGGACAGACAAGGTCGGGATTGGTTGCTATATATGGTATTCCTTGTAAAAGCCAGTATGTAGCCTTTTTTAACTTTTCATATGTTAAGGTTATATCAAAGGAAATTAAAACTGCATCCGGTTGTTCTTGAACTAAATTAAACCCTGCATAGACAAGTTCTTTTTCAAAGGAGGGGGGTGCAACAGTAAAAAGATTTTTATAGGTTGTGTTCCGTTTAAGAAATTCGACTGTTGCCATTCCTGATGTTAAGATTTGTTCTTTTGAAACTTGTATTCCTAATAAATCTAATTTTTTTTGGTATTGTTGTACATCCTTTGTCGGATTGTTTGTAAAAAATAAAAATTTTCTATCTGTAGATTTTAAGTATTCAATGAATTCTCTTGCACCGGGAAGAATTTGATTCCCAAGATATATTGTTCCATCCATGTCTAATAGAAAACACCGTATTTGACTTATTTTTTTCATTCATTTTCTCCGTATAGTCGGTTTTTTATTTATTGCGAATTTTCAAACATCCAAAAAAAATTAACTGTGGAAATTTCCACGGATAAAGCATCTATTAGGAACATAATCCTAACAATAAAAAAATTATTTTGCATATAAATCATTTATAAACAGCAACTTATAAATTTCATATTTTACTGAATTAATAATGGCATAGTAATTGCTACATCTATATTATAATTTGGAGTTATTCAAATGTATATGAAAAAGATGATATTAAAAAAGAACCATAAAACACAAAAAGGCATGACGCTCGTGGAGTTGATGTTTGCAGCGGGCATATTAGCATTTGTGTTAAGTATGATATTCACTTCTGTTATTGCAATGGGAATGAACCGCGAGATACATACACAACGGTTACAGGCAGAAAGTGTAGTTAATGAAATATTGGACCAAATTAGTCGAACAGATAGTTCACAGATATTAAATTTCCGTCCTATTCTCCCTGATTTACCGGGTATAAATGGAGTAGTTCAAGTTGAGGCGATAAGACCCGATGGGGCCCCTATCACCTTGCCGAATAGTGGAGGAAATTTTAATTTGCCCAATCCTTTCGAGGTTCGAGTTACATTATCATGGAAAACAACAGATCGTGGATATACAATAACCAAAAGGGCTTCAACTTATGTATCAAATTAAACATAATACTTTCGGTATGACACTAATTGAACTCACGATGACTGTGGGCCTTATGACCATTGTTATGGGTGCTTTGTTTACACTTTCATTAAGTTTAAGTGACACGGTACAGAATTATAATGTAACCATAACAGCCACAGACGAAGCACGTCGTGCAATGCAAATCCTAATTCCGAGATTGTCTCATGCTTCTCGTCAAACTGTAAACTGGAATGAATTACCGGGGCACACATTGAGATTTCGTATGCCTACAGATTTAGATGGGAATGGGACTTGTGTCGATGTAGGCGGAAATCTTGAATTAGGAGATGTTGTAACTGTACAGAGAGATACTCAGGACGCCAATGGTGATGGAATGACCGGTAATCAATTAATTATGATTCAAGGAAATAATATTACTGTTTTGGCAAACCATTTATTTAATCCTCCAGAAGTTGGAAATGCAAATGGGACATTTAATGATACAAATGGGAATGGGAGATTAGACCGTGGGTTCTTTATTACGACACAGGACAATACCGTTCAAATTCATATTGATACTGTAGGAGAATCTCGCCGCGGGCATCAATTTGTAATAAATGTTGAAGAGCGTGTAATCCCAAGAAACCCTTAAAAGAGGTGTACTCCCATGTTGATAAAATGGACTTCATACTCAAAAGATTACAAGAGAAAAGAAGAAGGTATGGCCATGATTGTGGCCTTGATATTTGTAATGGTAGCAATTGCATTGCTAAGTACTCTTTCTGTTCAGATAATCAATCAGAGTATACAACAAAATAGATATTCCGATTTCAGAGATGCTTTCTGGGGCGTTGTTTCGGCCGTGCAGGAAAGTAAAGGTTCATTAGAAATCGGTGGAAATGGATTGATTGGTTTAACTAATTGGATACCTTCTTATAATGCAAATAACGAACCGATATTACCCTCTTTTAATAGCCCGGGGGTAACACCACGGACATTAAGTTCTGACCCATCTGTCCGATATTTTGCAGTAGCGATTCCGTGGGAAAATGATAACTTTGATAACAATGGAGATGGTGTTGTCGATGATATAAACGAACAGGATATGGTTACGATATATGCTATTGCAGAGAAGAATGGAACGACCCGTAGGTTGGAGGTTATTACAGATAGTAATGATGTAAATGTATGGAGAAATGCAATTTTTGCGGGTAATGGTCAGATAGGAAATGTAATTAATGGGAATGTATGTATTTTTGGTTCCGTACATATATTAGGAAATAATTTACTACCCGGGAATCCTGCCATAGCAGCATTGGACCTGAGTGGTACAGCATTGATACATAATAATTATATAGGTATTCCAACTTATTTAAGACAACGAATCCCTGCATTACCTAAAACCATATTTGACGGAGAAACAATAGATACATTAAATGCAAAACTTCGGGTAAAAAGAGGACTTGTAGGATTATCCGGTAATTCAGAAATAGGAGAACCCCATGTTCGTGGAAACGGTTGGAAAGAGACCATGGACGCTACCTTTGTCAACGATGGTTGGACAGGAAATCAAACAATTCCCGACGGAGGTAGAGGAATCCCCAAAAATGTATATAGTGATAATGGTTGGAATGAACTTTATGACCTGGGAAATCGTGTAAATTTCCCCTTACTCACAGATGATTGGCGGGAAATCGACGGTTCGAAGATTATGAATGAAAACACAGGCAGTTGGTATAGCTTTCAGGATTATTTTTCTCAGGTGTTATTAGCAGACCCTGTCAATCCTTCTGATGGTGTATTTAACGGAAATTTAGTATTAAACGCTAGAGGAAACAAAGTTTTCTGGAATGCAACGACCGGAACTTATCTTAATGGTTCTCTCCCTGCAACATTACCTCCAAGTGACCATGACTATATTTGGTTTGACCCAACAACCAATGTATTAAGAATTAATGGACAAATACGAATTAACGGGAACTTAACATTTACGGGCGGTGGAAATGACCGCACAATTAATTATAGTGGACGTGCGGCTATTCTCGCATACGGCGATGTTACAATTGACTCTGACTTAATTACCTGCAACAATGGGAACCCCAATAATTTCATAAATAGTTTTCCCGTAAACAACATTATAGGAATTATGAGTTCACAGACGATGTATATTGGGAATACATCACAATGTGATATTATGGGGGCTTTTTATGCACAAAACACGATAAAGATTTCAAAACAAACGGATGTAATAGGAACGATTGTTTCAAATTATTTTGACATGGGTTCACAAGTTCCGAGTATTTATCAAGTTCCAGCATTGGCTGATAATCTACCTTTTGGAATGATTGCAAATTATCCGATTACAACCTTACAGCAAGTTGGCTGGCGTGAATTAGGACTTTAATGGAAAAGGATAAAAAATGAGTGAATTCAAAAATTATACAAAGACCTATTCTTCATACCTTTTATTAGGTGGTGCTATTTTACTCATTATTCTGGGGAGTGTTGGTGCTATCTTGGGGAAAATAAATAGTGTTGACGCAATAGAAGTACCCAATAGCCTATCAACGACTTTGAACACAACCCCAACATTAACAATGGATGCAAAAGAGAACTCTGAGACACAAGTCCCCACAGATTTGAATAAGCCGGATGAACTAATTGAGTATTATAAAAAATATCTGGAACAAAATCCTCAAAGCCCTGATACGCCCGCTTATTTATCAGCAATGGGGAATCTTTATAAGATGAAGAAAATGGATTGTGCAAGTGCGATCCCCTATTATGAAAGAATCATAATAGAGTATCCTGAATGGGAAGGTATCAAATCTGTCTATCCTGAGTTAGCCACATGCTATGAGGAAACAGATAACTACCGCGGGAAAATTTGGATATATGAGGAAATGATGAAGCGATTTCCTGAAGACTCTCAGGAATATCTTTTTGCAAAGACATCCCTTGGTTTACAATAAAAATACTTTTTAATAAAAACAGTATCCCTCTCGCTTCTAAATATAAGTTTTTTAAATAGGAAGGGGAAGTATATTAAAAATAGTGAAGAAGAGGGTTGATAATCCGACGGAATAGAAGAACGCATATCATAAAAAAAGCAATTAAAAAGATAATCCATTTTTCTTTTTTTGTTAGTCTCGGTTTCATTGTCCAATAACATTATTAAGACGAGTTTTTATTTTATGTCCGTGTGTTTGCACTTATTACGGATTTCTTCTGGACAGTGCTCTATATGTTGACAGCAATGTTCTGGAGTATCCCCCGCTATTTCGCATGCCTTTCTACCTCGTTCTCCTAATCGGTACTGGGCAAGTAAATGAATACATACCCAAATAATACCTAGAACCAAAACAAAAACTAATGCTAAAAATATAGTAATGAATATTGACTGCATTTTTTACCTTACATTGGTAAACAATAAAAACCCACATTAATTTCTTCAATAAATAGGATGTTATTAAGTTTTACTTGCTCACATTGATAACCAAATTGACGGAACCATTGATTGCATTACTTACAATCGGGATAACAGGATTAAAGTTATCAATCTGTGTTTTATTTACTGTGATTGTAACCACATCTTGTGTTCCGCCCTCTGCATAAGGAGCAACAGAACCGGCTAATTTTGAGAAGGTATATCCTATTGTTGGTAGAGCCAAACGGTCAAATGACCAGGAAAGTGTTGACTGGCCCGTGTTTCGAATAATAAAAGATTGCGCCTCTATGGTATTGGGAGAATTAAAATTCAACACCGTAGGAATAACTGTTATTTCAGGAGGCAAAATAGTGCAATAAACATAAATAAAGCGTTCTATCGGATTATTGAATATCGAGTCAAAGGAGAATTGTAGTATTCCCATATATGTTCCGGGAAGAAGTTCGCCTCGTTCAATCGGAATATGCAATTCATAAGGAGTCCCATTTTCATAGATGATACGGTCTTCTTCATCAGGTTTTACAATGTTTCCAAAGAAGTCCCCTGTTAGAACTTCAACATCCCAGAGCAAACCGACTAAAGTAGGTCTATGGCTTCCTCCTTCATTATAAATATTTACAACTAAATCATATACATTTTCGGGTAAAGTAATTGTATAACTGTCATCCATAGGAGGCTGTGTTTCTAATAGAGGGTAAGGATTGGAGGGTGCTAATGTTGGTTGTTCTTTTACTTTGAACAAATTGGGATGGGTAAAATATTTTGATTCAGGATTTGATGTTATCTGAGGGGAAACCACATCAAATTGTAATTCAAAGGTTTGGGTAGCATTCTCGAAATGTAAAACACATAAAGAACCAAAGGCCCCATATCCCAAAGGTTGATTATCTGGGGAAGAGAATTGTAATATGTTTCCCGCACGATTATAGTTCCAGTTCGGAATTAAGCCACCTTCTGATAATGTAGGCTGACGCACAGACATCGTCATCGCTGGATTTCCACCTACAGGATTAACAGAGAATTGCAATGCGGTAATATTTCTTGGTATGTAATCAGCATAGAGGACAATATCCACAGTTTGTGTTGTGGTATCAATACCATCGGTAAGCAATTTTATCTGTCCCAAACGAACATCATTAGCATATTTCATTAAATCGATTTGTGAATGTGCAAAAGCGGTAGAAATATCTCCCGGGTCGCGTAAACATGTTCCATTATCATCGGATGGAGAATCAAAAGCAAGGTCAATTCGTATTGTAGCACCGGACATCTGATTTAAAGCAACAAATTCGAATAACAATTGACTTTGAATATCTTTTGCAATGGAACGGTCACACGGGTCATTGGCGTCAATTTCGAGCCAATCTGCCAATGATGAAAACACGGGTCTGGATATAGGCCTGCCTAAACTATCTACTTCACCTGTATTCTGATTGCGTGTAGAATATAAATGTCCACCCGTCTCCTCTATCAATTGAATTAACACATTGTTATTAACATTTTCACCCCAACTGACAAAGAAAGGTCTCACGCGGGTCTCTTTCAATAGGTCAATTACAGGAGAAAGTTGTCCGGGAGGAGTCGTTAATTTACCATCGGTAATTACTAACATAATTCGGTCATCAGAAACATCGAACGGGATATGGTCTCCATCGGCATATAGCATTTCTACAGCACCACTGGATACTGCAGGGAGTAATGCGGTAGCACCATGGTCAATAATATCTATACTCAACAATCTGTTTTTTGCTACTTCCTTATTAAATGTAAAGGAAGGTTCTCCATCATTGTTTATTAGCATACGGATAGAACTATTCAACCATTCGCGTTCATTGAATACAGCAATACCTATTTGATAGTTATCTGGAATGGCATCGATAAAAGGAGGTAAAGTACGAACATATAACTCACGAATGGGGTCTATAGCCCCGGAAATATCAGGTTCTGCCAATGATTTGGCTGAATGGAACATACTGCCTGATGCATCTAATAGAATAAGGATAGTCCCTTTGTGTTTAACAAGTCGTTCCTGTTTTACCATAGGAATAAGGAATCGATTGGATTCCTGAATATCCAATGGCAGGTCATCTTCGGTAATTGTGAACTTATACGCAAGCGTCGGCAAAAATGCCTCGGGCAGAGATATTCCTCGTTGTTGAACATCGCGGAGTGTCATTACATAACGGATTAATGATGGTATCCGTAAATTGGGTGGTGCGGTCTCTACTGTAAGCGAGGGTGTAGATACCGTTATCACTACAATAACAGGAGTAATTGTATTATCAATAACACGCTGTCCGTTTACAAGTTTTGTCCCAACAATTTGTATCTGTCCTGAGGCACTGGCTCCTTCTAAACCTTCACGGTCAATAGATACCGAAATCGTTTTCCAATCTTTTATTGCGCCTGCTGTTCCAATGCTAGTGCCCACTTCCGGAAAAAAGGAAATCCAATCTTTGTTGGATATTAACTGGAAATTCAATACGGTCCCAGGGTCCCCAAGATTTGCCAGATCAAAGGTTTTTAATATTTCACTAGCACCGAAATTTAATGCAGTAGGTTGTGCCTCAATAATCACTTTTTTGGGGACTTGGACCTCAATAGTAAGTGCTACGGTTGGTTTTTCTACATCGTTTGACTGAATTAATAGTTGGTAAGAAGCCCCCAGATATGTTAAAGAATCTCTGCTAATGGAAATTTTTATTTTTTGTTCTTTCCCCTTACCTAAAGACCCTTGTGCTGGGTTAATACCTGTTATCCAGCTCGGAATATCTGTGCTAATTACTTTCCATTCTAATGTTCCTTTACCGATATTCTGAATAACAAACTCCTGTTCTATTTCTTCGAATGTAAAGTTCAGGAACGGAACACCCCCACTATCAACGCCTTCTCCCACAATGGAAATTATGGGTATTTGTGGAACAGACATATTGGTTTGAACACGAACAGGAGTTAAGTCTGTTGAAGATTCTACTGCTGTACCTTTCACTTCGAATGAATACTGATAGGAAGGTCCTTCTGCTTCATTTGCAAGGGCTCTGTTTACCTTAACTTTCAAGGTAGATGTTTGAGAGCCACTTACCTGTCCGGATGCAATTCCTTGATTATCTACCGGGGTAATGCTCAACCATGTGGGAAATGATGTCGTATCTATTTCCCATCCAATCGTTTCTTCTCCGTCATTCCAGATGGCAAGTGTCTCTTCGGAACGAGTTTCGCCAAAGTTAATCTGTGTCGGAAGAACAATCAATTTCGGGGCCCGGGATGCTTCCATCTGCACATTGATAACAGAAGAACCCCAACTGGAGTTTATTGTTATACTCCCTTGATACTGTCCGGGATTTAATATTGTAGGATTGGCCTCAACTGTAATGGTTTGATTTCCTCCAGCATCAATATTTCCACTGGTAGGATTAATTCTTAACCAATTTGAACCATCTGATATAGATGAGGTCCATCTCCATGAAACAGGTGCTGAATTATTAATTGTAAATGTCTGAGTTTGTATGGTCCTTATTTTACCAAAGTTGAGAAGTACGGGATTTGCTGTTAATGCTCGTGTCCGCATTTTGACATTAACAGAGACTGTATAGTTTGTCGCAATATTCCGCACTTGAAGGGTCCCTGTGTAGTCATTTGCAGATAGATTTGTAGGGTTCGCAATAACCGGGACATCCACGGATTGTGAAGGGGGTATGTTCACTTGTGAGGTCTGAAGGGAAAGCCAGGATTGTGACTCCTGTGATACTGCTATCTGAATAGTAATTTGTTGCGTCCCCAAATTAGAAACTTTTATTGTTTGTTGTGCTTCTTGTTCTATTAATCCAAACTGTATTTCATTTGGAGTAACTTGTAGTGCTGAAACCTCCATCGTTACAGGTACTGAAATTTCTTGAGAACCTGCGGTGATTTTTACTGTTGTTTGATAAATACCCACGGCTAACCCCGTCCGGTTTATACGGAAATTTAATGTGACACTCTGTCCTGCTGAAATTTCTCCACTTGCAGGAGTAACAGATAACCACCCTACATTGGAAGGTATGGAAATACTCCAGTTGGTTTTTATCGTACTCTGATTCGTTAGGTTCGCCTCTAACGCTGTTGTAATTGTTCCAAAATCTAAAGAGAGCGGACTTACAGAGATATTTACTGTCCCCGGTTTTGTTATACTTACCGTAATCTTTTTTGTCTCTCCTACGCTTTTGATGATCACTTCTCCTATACTGGTACCATTAGGGATATTGGAACGGTCTACAATCAAATCCAACGGCTGGACTTTTGCTCCAGACAAAGAGCCTTCTATTTTGCTTGCAGTGGTTATCCCATTATCTTTTGATAGTTTTAGCCAAACAGTAGAACTCTCCGCTTCCCATGACCAATTTCCTGTTTTACTAAATACAATACGAACCGTTTCACGGACGGATGTTTCTCCAAAGGTTACCGTTTCGGGTTCAATATAGAAACGAACCCAGGGACATCCTGTCATGATTAAAGTTATGAGTAGGGACGCAACAAATTTTACTATCAACATCTTTTGCCTCATGCGAAGGCTCCTGTTTTTCAATCATTAATAATGAAATTTATTTTTAATTTGCTATTGCAATTTCAATCTTTTCGGTACCAAATATACCGGTATCAACAAACAGATTTCCTGTAATAATAGTCCCCGGGGTAAATCCTGTTCTGTCAATAAAGAGGGTTATCTTTTCAGAATCTCCCGGTGCTAATTCAGAATCAGGTGTATCGGAATCTCCAAGCAATCCATATTTAATACTCGTAATCCACGATGGATACGATACTATTTGCCAATTAAATGTATCCAAACGATTATTGCGGATTGTCAGTGTGACAGAATTATTCCCAATGGGAACATCTATTCGTGTAGGAACGAGCAATTTACCGGGAATGGTTTTGTTATATGGAACAGGGTCGTGAAAATCAGAAATACCATCTTTATCATTATCCCATACATCTTTTGTTTCAGGATCAAAGGGCAGTCCAGATAACCCTGCAACGGTAGTGGACGGACCCGCTATTTTTGCTGATAAAGTAATAAGGAGTGACCCGTCTATATATGTTGGCCCCCCCGGATAAAGGAAATACTTCGTTCGTGAAATCTGTCCTACACTTGCAGGATTTACTAAGGATTCGTTGTCTACTCGCATAGCAAGATTGATTACAGGGGCGGCCCCACCAAAAGACTGGACATAAGCATCTAAACCTGTAATTGTAATCTTGAAAAGATTGCCAAATGAACCATAAGGAAAGGCTTTATCTTCAGAATTTAATAGAAGGAATATTCCATCGCCTTCGTTAATAAAACGCCAACCGTCATTTGAAGAAATGAGTCCTTCTCTGGCTAATTCTACTTTCATATTGACATTAGCAAGGAGTAGATTCCACTGGTTATCTGACACATCCGCTGGTTTCTGTAAGAAATACCGTGTCCTTAAGAAATATACATCTCTTGGAATATAATCTGCACGAACAAATACCTCTGTCTGCCATGTTCTCTGATTCGGATTTATCGGGTCATTTCCGTAAAACAGTCCGGAGGTAACCATGGACAATTGACCCGCACGGACATCCCCAATATAGGCAAAGGCATCTTCTTCAAAAATACCTGTCAGGGCGGGTAAACCTCCCCCCGGTTGATATTCAAATCGAATGGTATATTTGAAGTCTTGTTGTTTCGGTGTAATATAGGTCAAAACGATCTGATTTTTGAGTTCTTCCCAGACACGACCTGTTGAGTCCTCTAATGTTAAGGATATACTTTCCCACGCATTCGCAATAGCAACCCCCTGTAATTTAATTTTAGCATTCCCATCATTCGAAGTAATGGAAATTTGTTTATCCACAACAACACCTGGATTCGCAAGTGATGGATTGGTTCTTACTGTAACTTTTACACCGTTTCCTGCGGTTATGGTTCCCTGTACAGGCTCTATATTGGTTATCCATACGGGTAAATTGCTTGTATCGACCTGCCAACCTAAATTCTCTTTTCCTTCATTGTAAATATAAAAAGTAAGGTTGTTCGGCTGACTTTCGGGGTCGGGACGGAGGACCAATGATTTCTGGCTCCCTAAAAGTTTAAGAAGCCCTGAAACATCATTTGCAATATACAAATGTCCACCGGTTTCTTTCGCAAGTGGAATGAGGTCGGCCGTGTTAACAGAACCTCCCGAAGCAAAACCGAGGGGATATAATCGAATCAGATTATCATGGGCTTTTTCTTTAATTTCGTTTGCATCAATTGTAGAAGCATTATCCCATCCATCGGAGATGAATACAATGGACTTTACATCTGCATCATCGAAGGGCAACGGATTTTTAAGGTCTTCCACAATTAACCTATCCACAGCCTCTGATAACGCATCGTAAATATCCGAGGCACCCATTAAATTTGGAGGAATATTAAAAGACTCTAATGATTCTTTTAATAGTTCTTTGTCCGTTGTAAAAGAGCGAATTAATCGTTTTGTCTGCTGTCGGTCGTTATGGAACATTAAAGCAATCTGATATGAGGGAGGTAAGTCGTAAATAAAGTCAATGACGGCTTTCTTCACCTTTTCTATTGCCTCACCCGGGTAGAGGGGGTCTTGTTTATTATCCACTCCTGCGTAATACATACTACCCGTATAGTCCAGAAGGATAATCATATTTCCTTTAATTTTTTCGGGACCTGTAAGAAAATAAGTTGTTTCTCTTAAATCCAAAGGAATACTATCTTCAGAAATTGTAAGACTTATTTTTGATAAATCGTCCTGTGTAATTGTGGGAATAGCACGAGAAGAGGAATCTCTTAATAAGAAGACATATCGCATAACATACGGGGGACGGCTCCGATTTATGGCCCCCTCTATTCGCAATGGTTGCTTTTCAACACGCACTTTGACTGTTTTCGATTCAACACCATTCAGCGGGACTGCTTGATTGGGGAATTGGATGGGGTCCCGGTCAACTGCTTCAATAGTTATTTCGCGGTATTCAATATCTTCTTCCAGATTATCCCGATTAATAGTTACTAAAATCTGAACGCCATCGATAAGTGTATTTAATAAGGTAGGATGATAAAAATCTTCTGGATTCCCATCTTCGCCATTAGCCCCTCCTGCGATAGGTCGAATATCTGCAATAACAGGATTTGCAACCCCCTCATCTTCATGTTTTATTCGGAAATACAACCGAGAATCTCGGGGACCGATGTTCGCAATCCAGAAATCTTTTTGAACATCTTCCCTTCCAAAATCTAATACATCCAGAGGAATTATATCCGGCCGTGTAGTCGTTTCCTGGGGAGGTTCAGAAATGGCTATCTTCGGCAAACTTATCTGTTCAATTTTTATCGGGATGATTAACAAACAATTTTGAGTATTTAATAAGATAGAATATTTCCCTGCCCCTAAAGTAATTTCTTTAGGTTTGGTAACGACAACAGAAATTTCAACTTTATTGTTCGGATTAACAGTACCTGCAGAAGGACTTGCAGAAATACTATTAACAGCAAGACCTGTAGGACCAATAATTTGAAGATTCCATTGTGATTGGGAATTACTACGATTTGTTAGTGTTAGTTTGGATGCGGGTAAAGTAGTCGTTGTATCGGATGTTAAGGATTCTGTTGTTACGGTTAAAACTAATTCTGCAGGTTCTGCTGTAAAATCTGTCTCAGAACATATTTTTGCAAAACGGAATTCAACCAATTGATTTCCTAATGAAGATTCGAAAAACAGTCCGAAATCTGTTGATAATGTTTCTGCCCAACGCACAGTTACAGGTGTACTTCCTCCTGCGGGTAAAGAACCGGAAGCAGGCGATACAGAAATATCTGCGGGGATATTTGTTCGAATAGAAGGATTTGCTAAATTGGATACATATTTGACTGACCAGTTGAAACTTTCTGTACCCCTATTCTGAACGGTTACGGTTGTTTCGGTTACACCCGGACGAATAGTAAAAACTTGAGGAGTTACCGTTAGTGAACTGCTAACTTCCATCGATACAGAAACGACCTGTGTTTTTCCTGAAGCACGGAATAGAAGTCCCACATCTTTATATTCTCCCGAAGATAAACCACTTCTCGAAACGCGTACCTGAATTAATTGGGAAGTTGTTGTCTGTCCTGAAGTGGGTTCCGCACTCAACCATGCCACATCTTGCTCTACCCATTCGTTTTGACTTGCATTCCAAACCACTTCTGCTAAAGACCATTTTATTCCTAAACTACTCAATGATTTTATATACAAAGACTTTTCGATTGCTTTACCTCCAAAGGATAAGGCCTGGGGAGATACCTCAAATCCCGTTTTAAAAGGGCAACCACAGGTCAAAACAAGAACAAGGGTAAGCAATCCAAAATGAAATAATGAAATAATAAGAGAACTTTTTCGTTTATTCATTGGGGCTCCTTCCAAATTATTGCCCATCTGTATTCAAATAAATTCATGTATAAAACCATTTATTTTGCTGTTATACTATTGGGTTTTTTCAGCGAAAACAACATTAACCCCTGCATTTACTAAAATCTTGTATACAGGTTCAAAGTCCTCATAAAAACTATTATCATCTTTTACGGTCCACTCGGGACTTAATGTAACTGTATCTCCCGGCCCTAACCCCCCTGCATTTACATTGGCTATTAACGGGGACCAATCTCGGACATCGTTATCGGGTCCAGATATATCCAGATATTCCAGATACGGCATTCCAGCAATAGGTGTAATGTCTGTTATATTATTATTACCTAAATCCAACCAGACTAAATTTTTTAAGCCCCTGAGAGGCGAAATTGTCATAATCTTATTATCTCTCAAATCTAACTTGGTCATTGAAGTGCAATACTCAAGTCCCCTTAAATCCACTATTCCCATACCCCGGGCTGTCAATTCAGTTAGTGAAGCTAATTCCCCCGTACATAGAATAAAGAAGGGTTTGTTGAGGGCACTCCGAACAGCAATTTCTAATGCCCGGTCGGGGAACACAATAGATGAACCCTGTAAGAAACAACATCCCGAGATGAGACTTATCAGGATACAAAGGCCTATTAAGTTGAAAAATGTTTTCACTCTCATAGTTTGAACCTCTCAAATATAAAGTGTTTCTATAAGCGCAATCACAATTATTTTTTTCTTTAAGTATTATTGTTTGTATTTGTGTTTGTGTTAATATGGCACTTATCTTCCAAGAAAAGGAAAAAGGGACTTTCCCCACCCATAAATGTTAATAGTTTATTAACTAAAAAAGCGATAAAACATAAGTCGTCGGACCAACTCGCATATACAGGTCTCTTACTTGAAATTATTTGCAGATGTTTCACCGTGGATTCTCCTTTATTAAATGTTTTCTTAATTTAAAATCTTACTACTTAAAATACAATTATACATTACAGTTTATCACAAATCACATGATTTGTCAACAATTTCTTTAAAATTCTTAAAAAATAACTTTTTCATGATTTTACATCAATTCTACCTTATAATGTCAAGAATTTTCTAAAGATATTATTTTTCAAGATATTAAAATCAGTTTAATCGGATAAAGGATTTAGGGCAAAAATTCAATTTATTTCTCTTTTTTCTTTATCATGGATGTTTTTCTACAACGATTCATCCGGTTTTGCCAATCACCCGTCCAACCTTCTTCTATGGCTCGCTGACATAAAAGAATACATTCCTCGTACTGCCCTTGCCGTTCACGAATATCCAATAAGGTATCGTATCCGAGATGAGTCGGAAGAGGAATGCCCGGCATTGTTTTTTCGAAATATTCTTTTACATCTCTGGATATATCTATTTGTTTTTTTGAAACGATTACCAATAAAGCCGTTTTTGTGCCCTCATCATCTATATCTCTTTCAATATATTCTGAAATTAATTCATCAAGAGCATAAAAGCAGTCCAAGACATTTTCCACATCCATTTCTTTAAGGTCTTTTTCTACTTTTTTTATTAATTCTTTGGATTGTTCTAAATCGGGGTGATAATCTAATTTGCTTTTACTCGTAATTGCATCATCATTTTTATCCACAGGTTCTATAATTGTAATCATAAAAACTCGCTGACATGTTGGACATACTATTTTCTGACCCACTTCTAAAGAAGGCAACACAACCTCTTTTGAGCAGTAGGGACAGGTTACACTAAATTTCATTTCTCACATCCCTGATTTATCTTCCTTATATAGTTTCTGATAGCATCACATATTTCTGCCTTTAAATCGTTACGATGAGAAATATCTATATCTTTTATATCATATTTTGATTGGTCAATGTATACTAAAATTAACTTGTTGTTAAGTTTTATGCCTAAATCTCTTATTGCATAATAATAAATTTCTAATTGTTTCCAGTATTGCTCAGAGTGTTTACTCGCATTACTTCCCGTTTTATAATCAACAACAGTTCCATCTTCAAGTACTGCATCAACAGTACCCTGAATATAATAGTTGTCTAATTTCCAGATAAAAGGAATTTCTCGCTGAATAGGGGGATTTGCTTTAAGTAATGGATAAACAGGATGGTTCATTATTTTATCTACACACACTTCTCTCTCTCGTTGTAAAACATCTTCTGAAACATTTGGACCCATAATATTTTGAAGGTATTTTGATAATCTCTCTCTATTATCTTCCTTAAAGTCCCATAACTGTAGTAAATGATGATAAAAAATACCGCGTGCTATAGGGTCTGTGTTTAATGAATTATCTAACACTATGTCTTTATCACTATCGTAATCATGGGTATCAAAAAGGAAATCCAGCAATCGAATCACAGGGATAGGTTCTTTTTCAAAATATTGTTCGGTAATAGGAATCGGTTTAATTAAATGGGTTTGTTCTTGTATTTGTTTTGATTTCAAGTCCTTCTTGCCAAAAGGTATGTTTTTAACGGGCAATTCTTCAACATGAAACAATTCGTCTTTTTGATTACATTTGATTGGGAAACAATCTGCTAATAAGGAAAGGCGGGAATTTATTTTTCGTTTTTTATAAAATTCTTCCAGATATTCCTTGTTTGAGGACAAAATTAAATAATCCCGAGCACGAGTTAGAGCCACATAAAATAAACGGATATATTCTTGATACTCATCGTGATTGTTCAGCAATTTTATGATCATTTCCGCAGAATTATCTTTCTTATTTTCCTTCCTCTCTTTTGTCTTAATCATAACACCCGTTTCTTTATGATAATTTAATATGGATGATTTTTTATATTGCCGTTTTTCGTAAAGCAATGGCAAAATCACAACCGGAAATTCTAATCCCTTCGCTTGATGGATCGTAGTAAGAACAACAGCATTTTCAGATTCAATTGCAAGGTCGGCCTCCCCTTCCATGATTTTATCACGGGAGCGTTCCACAAACCTATGAAATTGGTATAAACTCACCGGACTCTTTTCTTGATACGCACGGGCTAAAGATAAAAATTTTTGTAGGTTTGCAATTTTCTGTTCTCTGAACCAATGCCCTGAGAGTATTGACTCGTAGCCTGTTTTATCAATAATTTCTTGAATAAGTTCATGAATAGGTAAATGGGTCCTTCTCCGGAAATATTGATATAAAGAATAAACCCTTTTGTAGGAATTGTCCTGTATAAGACCTTCCGGAAGGTTCTCCCAATCAAATAACATTTTGCTAAGAGGAGCCTTCATTTGCCAGCGAACGATTTGTTCGTCAGAAAGTCCACAGAAAGGACCCCGTAAGAATGAAAGGAGTGCTATATTGTGACGAGGATTTAGTAAAACATGAAGGAAATTTAGGATGTCCTTTACTTCCGTTATTTCGAAAAAACCTCGACTGCTCACAACAAAACAGGGAATCCCCCTGTCTTTTAAAGCCTTCTCATATTTATAGATGTAATTTTTTGTACAGAATAATAAGGTAAAATCGCTATAACTTGCGGGGCGTTTTTGGCCCGTTTTTTCATCTACAAGCATTAAAGGATGTTCCCCGTTAACTAATAATTCGATACGCTCCGCTATACTTTTGGCCTCAATATCAACATTTTCCTCTTTTAATGTCCGGCTGTTTTCTTCTGTCGGGACGGACAATAAAAACTCAACACGAGGTTCTCCATAAGCATCCCGCTGAGATTTCATAGGACGATATTTTTTTTCAACAGATGAGAGAGCATTCGACTTTTCAAAGAAAATATTGATAAAACTTAATATCTCCGGAGCAGAGCGAAAATTATAATCCAGAGAGAATAAATGTTCTTTACCAATCTTCTCTCGCTGTTCTTGAAAAACTTTCACTTCTGCGTTACGGAATGCATAAATTGACTGTTTTGCATCACCCACAAAGAAAAAGGAAGGTTGAGAAGGGGCAGATAATAATAATTGAATAAGTTGAACCTGTGCATGGTCCGTATCTTGAAATTCGTCAATAAAAATATACTTTATCCCTTCTGCTATTTCATGACATACCTTTGGATATCTTTTTAATAAATCCGAGGTCAAATATATTAAATCGTCAAAGTCCACAACCCCCTGTTCACGTTTATATTGCACCCATTGGCTATATAGCAAATCAAATAAGCGAAGTATTCGATAGGTAAGGAGAAATGACTTTTTCGTTTGCGGATTTTCCCAATTCAGTGTGATGATTTTATTTTCTATTTCTTTTTTTATTTCATCTCGGACATTTTTTATTTTTTCCTTAAGTTCATTATATAAATCTCTGTTTTTTACTGTTAATCT
>CAKZKR010000093.1 GCA_937124615.1 uncultured bacterium | reverse complement strand
CCATGGTCCACATGCCCTATCGTCCCAATGTTCACATGCGGCTTCTTCCGCTCAAATTTCTGCTTCGACATCGTTGTATCTCCTATGTCTAAATTATTTGTTTGTTTTTAACTTCTATTTATTTGTTTTGTTTTTTATATTTCAAAACAGAGTCCTTACTCTGTATTTAAGTCATGGTTCGAAACGGTAACTACTTCCTATCCGTTCCATGATACGATTTGCTACTTCTACGGATACCTCTTCGTATCGTTCAAACTCCATAGCATAATTGGCTCTCCCCTGACTACATGACCGCAGGTCATTTGCATAGCCAAAGAGTTCTGCCAAAGGCGCCAGGGCGTGGATCACCTGTCTTTGCCCGTCAACCTCCATGTGAAGCATTCGCCCCCGCCGATGGTCTAAATCTGTTATAACATCACCGGTATATTCGGGCGGTGTATCTATCTCTAACTTCATTATAGGTTCGAGCAAAATGGGTCGGGCCTCCATAACAGCCTCTTTTACCGCCATTGATGCGGCGATTTGGAACGCCAAATCGGATGAATCGACTTCATGATAAGAACCGAAGGTAAGTATAACTTTTACATCTACCATTGGATAACCCGCTACAATACCTGTTTCAAAGGCTTCCTTACAACCTTTTTCCACAGCAGGTATATAATTTTTGGGGATTACTCCGCCTACGGTTTTATCTTCAAAAACAAATCCGGAACCTCGTGGTAATGGTTCAATTGTCAATACTACATGTCCATATTGTCCACGACCACCCGTTTGTCGAACAAATTTTTTATCTGCATTTGCAGACTGTCGAATTGTTTCTCGATATGCTACTACGGGTTTCCCTACATGAGCCTCGACACCGAACTCTCTTTTCATACGGTCAATAATAATCTCGAGATGTAGTTCTCCCATACCCGCAATTATCGTTTGCCCTGTCTCTTCATTAACTCGGACACGAAATGTTGGGTCTTCATCGGCAAAACGGTGCAGAGCATTTGACAAACGGTCCTGGTCTGCTTTTGTTTTGGGTTCAATGGAAATATGGACCACAGGCTCCGGAAAGGTAAGGGGCATAAGAGCAATTGGATGTTTAGGAGCACAGAGGGTGTCTCCCGTTAAAACACTTCTACAACCAATTACAGCACCAATATCACCCGTTCTTAATTCTTTAATCTCTGTCCGTTCATCAGCATGCATTTCAACAATCCTTCCTATGCGTTCCTTCATTCCTGTTCGCGTATTGAGAAGGGTTTGCCCTGTCTCAATTGTACCGGAGTACACACGAACAAAAGTTAGTTTGCCTACATGAGGATCGCTCAGGATTTTAAATGCTAATGCTGAAAACGGTTCATCGTCCGAAGGATGGCGTAACACTTTCTTGCTGGGGTCTTGGGGTAGTGTTCCCTCATACGGCGGTACATCAACAGGCGACGGCAAATAATCTATTACCGCGTCCAGAGTTAACCGTATCCCTTTGTTTTTAAGTGCACTACCACATAACACCGGCATACCTACTCGATTAATACAAAGCCTGCGAATTGCCTTTTTGAGTAAATCTACAGGGATTTCTTTCCCCTCAAGGTATAACTCAAAGACTTCTTCGTCATGATTCGCTACCACTTCGATTAGATGCATCTTCCAGAAGTGCGCATCATCGCGGTATTCTTCTGGAATTTCTTCAGATACCTGAACGCAGTCTACGGTTTCTCCGACCCAGGTAACCATCCTTTGGTTAATAAGGTCAATGACGGCTCGGAAATTTTCTTCACTACCTACGGGAATCTGGACAGGAAGGGTTAATGCATGGAGTCGGTGTTCGATGGAATCAATGGCTTGAAAAAAATTGGCGCCAACCCGGTCCATCTTATTAATAAAAGCAATACGCGGAACTTTATATTTATCCGCTTGTCTCCACACGGTTTCGGACTGAGGTTGAACGCCTGCAACACCACAAAAAACGATGATGGCTCCATCGAGAACCCTCATACAGCGTTCTACTTCTGCTGTAAAGTCGATGTGGCCCGGTGTATCAATAATATTGATTCGGTGCCCATTCCATTCACAGGCTGTCGCTGCTGAGGTTATGGTGATACCGCGCTCCCGTTCCTGCTCCATGTAGTCCATGGTAGCGGCACCGTCATGGACCTCGCCCACGCGGTGCACCCGGCCGGAGTAGTACAAGACACGTTCAGTAACGGTGGTCTTGCCGGCATCAATGTGGGCCGCTATCCCTATATTTCGGATATTCTCTAACGGGTACTTACGTGGCATAGTTTGTTTTCCTTAACATCCTTACTCCGCTTATACCCGGGGCCCTGGCACATGCTGTATTCAATTGTCAATTTCGATTTCCTGACTAAATATTAGCAGGACTATCTTTAATTTATTTTTACAGCTGTGCAACGCCCCGTGGAAACGGAGCGTTTTGCTCAGCCTGTTGTCCTAATTCTCCTATGTTCTTCTTCACAAATCATATACTAATATCTGAAATGGATAAACGCCTTATTGGCTTCTGCCATTCGGTGTGTATCCTCGCGTTTCTTTATTGTATTTCCTTGTTTGTTATAACAATCAATAAGCTCCGCCGCCAATCGTTCCTGCATAGTCTTTTCCCCACGATTTCTCGCATAACTACGAATCCAGCGAAAAGCAATCGATGTCCGAGTATTCGGCTCAATTTCTACAGGAACTTGATAGGTCGCTCCACCGATTCTGCGAGATTTAACATGTACCAATGGTTTTGCATTTTCAACCGCAGTTGTAAAAACTTCCAAGGGATCTTTATCTGAAACTTTTTTCTTCAATATTTCTAATGCATTATATACAATTTTTTCTGCTACACTTTTTTTGCCATTTGTCATAACAATGTTAATAAATTTCGCCACCAAAGTACTGTTATACTTCGGGTCTGGCAAAATTTCTCGTTTTTGAACTTCTCTTCTTCTCGGCATTGTTCATCCTTCAGCAACTATGATTGTTTTGGTTTTTTTACACCATACTTGGAACGACTCACCCAACGACCTGCGTGCACTTTCTTACCGCCATCGTCTTTAACACTGGCGGTTCCACCCATATCGCCCATCGCATCTAAAACACCACGAATTAAGTGGTAACGAACACCCGGAAGGTCTTTTACACGACCCCCACGAATTAATACCTGAGAGTGTTCTTGCAAATTGTGTCCCACACCCGGTATATAGACAGTTACTTCGTATCCATTCTTTAATCGAACACGAGCCACTTTTCGCAAAGCGGAATTGGGTTTCTTTGGTGTCATAGTATATACACGTGTACAAGTGCCCGAGGCTTGTGGACATGCCTTTAATGCAGGGGCTTTTGTCCGATTGGGTCTCGGTTTACGAGCACCTTTTAATAATTGACCTATCGTTGGCAATGATTATCCTCCTGTTTGTTAAAACAGAGTTTGTCACTTCTTTAATGTTTATGGATAATTAATTTTGCTGTGGGCAAAATACTATATCAAAAATAAAAATACGATTTCAACTTCATATTACTTATTTGTTTCTTTACTCACATTTTTTGGACGTGTTTTTCCATAAGAACCACGCCAAATTTTACCTCGTCTTGTTCTACGGTCACCTTTACCCATAAATATATATTCTATCCTTTTGTCAAATAATAAAAAGATTTACAAAACTAAAAAGAGGCTATATTATATACAAAATCGAATTCGATTGTCAAATTTAATTCAGTGATTGAATCTCAGATCTTATTTTTTGAATTGCACTTATTTGCTTTTCTATTTCTTCCAGAGGCTTTTCCATCTCGCGGAAAGGATTTATAATATCTCTCAAATTAGACACAAATTGTCTCGTTATTTTTACCCGAAGCCTCCTCGCACTGAAATATATCATTTTGTCATACAACCAAAAACTGGGCCATATTGAAAAAAGGAACATAACTAAGGAATGAATAAAAAAGTTTTCTTCCAGGTAAACACCCATAAAATATCCTGGAACAATCTTCCAAAAGATATACACTATCAGAGCATACATAGGAAGATAAAATAACTCAATAAAAAAGTAGTTCGATAAACATCTTGCTTTCCTTGCAATGTGAAAATCTATAACTGACTCTAAATACTTTACTGCGTTCTTATAGAAGTCCAATTTAAAATTGTTAGATATAGGTTGAATAACATCCTTACGAATTTGAGATTTCTCAATTGTGAACATAAATTCTGATTGAACTTTGTATAATTCGTTATCAATGTTTTTGGAGATAGGATCCATCATCCTTTTCACAATTTGATTTATTGAATCAGCAAAGGTATCTATTTCTTTTTCTTCCGTAGGGGATGTAATCATTTCTTTAATAAATTTGACCGGATGTACAATTTTGCTAATCCTATACAGGAAATTCCAGAGTAAATTTTGAACCTGGACAAACAAAGAAAAAATACCATGTAGATTAGGGGAAATTTTATCTTTCAACAAACTATAGAGCACTCCCGTTTCTCGATTTAATTCATTGCGAATGAGTCTTTCATTTTTTGAAATCAATTCTTCTTTTTTCTTTTCTATAAACTTTTTGAGTTCATAAACTTCAGGTTCTGTTTCTTTTAAAAAAACATCCACATAGTTAATTGTCTTTTCTAATAATCCGCGAATATTGCTCGTTTTTATTTGACGAATTTTTTGTTCTGTAAGTTGTTTTTGTAAAAATTCTTCTAATTTAGGAAAGTCAAATTCATTCTTTTTCTCCTCTAAAGAAATTCCCAATTTCCTATCTAATGAGCGTAGAGCGTTCACTCGAAAAGTATCTAATGGAATAATATCTTCTTTCTTTAATTTTTCGACCCAGTCATTCATAATAGAAGGCGTTGAAGATTCAACTTTGGTCTCAATCAGAACAAAACTACGCTCTTTTTTCACTTCACGAACAAAGGACCATGTCTTTTCATCAAGGTATTTTTCTCGCTCTCCACATATCAATATAAGGTCTGATTTTTCAATCATTTTTTTTGTAAAATCTCGATGCTCCGTAACAATAGAGTCTGTATCCGGGGTATCAATAAGCACAATATTATCAAGTGCAGAACGAGGAAATAATACACATGATTCTACAAATTGCCTGTCCGGCTCCCATGTAGGAGGATGATAGATTGTCGGTCTTTCTGTACATGGGCGTCTGGGAGACATTTTTGCAATCTTATCACCAGCAATTGCATTGATTAGAGTTGATTTTCCTACTCCTGTACCCCCGACAATAGCAACAATTAAAAGGGAATCGATTTCTTTAGACCGTTTTTTTAGTTCTTCAATACGATATTTCAAATTCTTGGCTACGAGACATAACCCTTCCCAGACCCCTTCATAATTTGCAATATTTTCTAATTGACTAATTATATTTTCCAATGTCTTCATAGGCAACATCTGTTTCTTCCTCCTTATCGGTTCCTATAAACTCATGCAACATTGCAGTTTCACCGATAGGTATTTTCTCTTGCTCAAAGATCCTACAAATTCCTGCATCAAACTGTTCAGCACTTTCAATGTATTTATAAATATTATTTAAAACATACTGTAATACCTCTTCTTTCAAAATCTGACTGAGTTCCATTCTTTTTTCCGCTAACCAATTCTCATAAAGGGTTTGGACGCGTTCTTTAAATTTTTCATATCCAACTATTTCAACAACAGCGGAACCTCCTAACATCCCTGCAGCTGTTAATATTTCTTTCCAGGGACCCATCCAGGGAAATCCAATAAAAAGCGATACCGTACCCACTCCAAACAGTAAAAAAGACAAAAGTCGCCTTCCATAAAGACCTTTTAAATCAGGAGAATTAAGAAACTCTCTTACGATATCCTTAATTTCCTCTCTAATCCATTCAGGATTTGAGGACAAAATGTTCTCCATTTTTACCAGTATACTTTTAAGGACCTTATCTCGATTATCACTCAACTGAAATAGTTGTTTTTTTAACTCTTTTTCTATGGATTCACCAAATACAAATATTTTATCTCGCAAATAATCTAAATATTTTACGAAACAACTCTCTATCATTAAATTATGTTTTTCTTGTATTTCTATACGATTTATTTCTTTTTTCTCATAACTAAAAATAGAGGTCGGATATAATAAATAATATTTCCATCTTCCCATTTGCTTCTTTATTTCATCCTTTATATTTTCTCCAAATTCAATCCCCTTAAAAGGTATAAAATCTTTGTCAATTACCTCACTTTTTAATTGCTCCTCAATAAACATTATGCTTGTCTTGAATATTTGTAATTGCTCAATAAACTCATTGTGATACCAATTAGCAAATTTCTCTTTGAATTTTTCTATGGTTTTCTGCATAATTTTTGTTTTCGTTTCAATAACAGGAAAGGATCTAATATAATCTCTCAAATCAGATATATCTCTATTCAGAGGTTTGATAGGTTTTCCTAAAACTTTTTCTCCATATCGATATTCGGGGAAATAGAAACAAGGTTGGTCCTCATCTATTCCCACTACCTTTACAAAATCCTTTACTTGCTCATCAGCAATTTGAAGAAAATCAGGACAATCCGTTTTCACTTTATTCATTAAGGGAACCACTATCTTCCCTTCTTCATAAGCACGACGAAAAAAACGGACAACCGCTTCATCTTTATACTTCATATCGGTAATCACTGCGATAATAATATCCCCTGCGGACACAATAGATTCTGCTACTTCCCAGTGTTCTTTAGCAATTGAATCAACATCCGGTGTGTCAAGATAGAGATAGGTATCAGGAAGATTTTCTTCCTTAACCAATAAAATATTATTGGGCATTGTATCTTTTATTGCATCTTCTTTATCTTCCATTCGTTTTGCTTCGAATTTAAGAAACATTGTGTTTGTTAGACACTGATTCACCCGTTTACGAGACGCAATAAGTACAGGTCTTTTTGTCGCAGATGCAAGATAATGAACCGCAGTAAATTCCTCATTCATTAAAACATTTAATATCGTAGATTTTCCCGTATTTGTGCCTCCTGCTACCGCAACAACCAGACAACCCTCCCCTTCTAAATGAGGAACAAGTTTTCCTATAAACAGGTCTTCCCATACAGACAAGTTATTTTCATCAAGAATACCTTTAACATCCAGTGAGGAAATATCCGCTTTGAAGTTCTTCCACACATCCGCAAATTGTTTTATCCATGTCCCTATCATTTCCTTTTCCTATCTTTTCATTTTACAGCAACTTTACTATCCAAATTTTGCTCTCCAATCTATATTTATACAATTATATTTTACATAACTTTACACATTTAACTTAGGACAGGAATCACTTAAAATTTTTAATACAAAATCATTAATTTGCATCTCATCTTCAGGGAACATGCCAATAAATTTAAGACTTACAAGGCTATCTCTTTCTGTAAAGGATATATGTGTTACAGAACCCATCAGATGAAACTGTTTTTCTTTTGACTTTTCATAAATTGTTAAAGAAAAGTAAATATCTACACTCCCCCCAACCTCTAAAGGCTCCTCTACTACAACTAACATCCCTCCTGCACTAAGATTCCGAATAAGACCTCTGATTTTCCTCGGGTGAGCATGAGGTTTTATTTCCACAGGAAGATTTACCGGAATTCGCCAGAATCGACGGAGGAAGATATTTGTAAATGTACCCGGTATCGCTAAAACAATCCCCTCACCGTTAGATTCGGAAACCTCTATAACCTCTGTTTGTAAAACCAAACAACCCCGCTTACTACATAGTTCCAAAGCAACTTGTATTCCTGAAAATATTCTATCAGAAAAATTCGGTTTTGTAACGCGGATATACTCTTTTGTTAACGATAGAATGGTTACAGGGCATAAATTCCCTTCAAAAACGATAACACCGACAGTCCCAATTACGAGCGTTTCCTGTAATACTTGCTCTATCTCTTTTAATGTGTCCACTTTAATATACCTCTTCACCAACTATTTAAAATTACCGTATTCAAATATAGAAACATTAAAATAATGAAAAGAAAAAGTTAAAACCATTTTAATCGAAAATGTCAAATAATAACAAAAAGGAATATACTATATATGTCCATATCTGTACTTAGCACTGGAATTCCTGAGTTCGACCGTATATTAAGAGGGTTAATAGCAGGAGACAATGTCGTTTTCCGGGGAAGTTCTGTTGTGGATTATCAAAAATTTGTAACACCTTTTGTTCAACACGGACATGAAACCGCCCGTCCTGTTGTTTATTTCCGATATGGAAAACATCAACCTTTGTTAAAAGAGTCTGAAGTTTCAACATACACCGTGGTTAATCCTGATGAAGGATTTGAGCCTTTCATCAGCCAAGTACACCAGGTCATAAAAAATACAGAAAGGCGTGCATTTTATGTGTTCGACCGATTATCAGACCTTTCTTTAACATGGTTCAGCGATACGATGCTTTGCAATTTTTTTATGTTAACCTGCCCCTATCTATTTGACCGGGGCGACTTAGCATACTTCTTCCTTGACCGTTCACAACACACACCGGAATCAATTACACCGATACAACAGACCGCACAAATTGTAGTTGATTTGTATGACCATAACGAAAGTTTATTTATACGTCCTGTAAAGGTTCAACAGAGACATTCCCCATCCATGCACATGCTTCATTTATGGAATAATGGGAAAATGACACCGATTACAGAAAGCCACATTATGGCAAAGATATTATCCTCAACACTAAGCACTACAATAAGTCCCGGAGAAGAACCTACCGATATCTGGAATCGCATATTAGGCGAGGCAAAGTATGTCATTCGATTAGGAGACGAAAAAATAAAACGCGAACTGATGGAAATCTTGATTCAAATGATGATAACGCGGGAAAAACGAATGACAGAATTATTTCTTCAGTATTTTTCATTAGAAGACCTCGTGGAAATCGGTCGACGCGTTATCGGAACAGGGATGATAGGGGGGAAATCAGTTGGCATGTTGTTAGCACAGGCAATATTACGAAAAAGCAATCCTAAGTGGGTACATAAATTAGAAACACATGATAGTTTTTATGTCGGCTCGGATGTATACTATACCTTCCTTGTAAGAAACGGCTGTTGGTGGGCCCGAGAGCAACAAAAGGAATTGGAAAGTTTCCTCCCCGGAGCAGAACGCATTCGCCGACGCATTGTTACAGGAGAATTTCCAGAAGACATCGAATCAAAATTTGAACAGGTCCTTGAATACTTTGGTTCTTCCCCCATTATTGTCCGTTCCAGTAGTTTACTGGAAGACAATTTTGGAAATTCTTTCGCCGGCAAATATGAAAGTGTATTTTGTGCCAATCAAGGGTCAACACGCCAACGATTGGAAGACTTTAAAGCAGCTGTTCGCACAGTATATGCAAGTACCGTAAGTGAAGAAGCCCTGTATTATCGGAAACGACGCGGACTTTTAGATAAAGATGAGCAGATGGCTCTTTTAGTTCAACGGGTATCCGGATCTCAGCATAGTCGGTTGTATTTTCCGAATATTGCAGGTGTAGGTTTTTCCTACAATCCTTATGTATGGTCTCCTGAAATAGACCCCAAAGCAGGAATGTTGCGTTTGGTATTTGGATTGGGGACACGGGCTGTGGACCGTTCCGATGATGACTATACACGGATTGTCGCACTAAATGAGCCTATGTTGCGACCCGAAGGTTCGACTAAAGAGCAAAAAAAATATTCCCAACAAAAAGTAGATGTCATCGATTTAGACGGAAACCGACTTATCTCTATGCCCGTTCAGGAAATTGTTCCACAATGCGAGGGCATACCTTTAGAACTTTTCATTGTTCAGGATTTTGAGGCGGAACGATTCTTTAAAGAACGCGGACAGAAAGTGCCACCCCAATGGAAAATTCGTTTCGATTCCCTACTCAAGGATACATCCTTCGTTGAAGATATGCGAGAGATTTTATCCAATCTTGACAATGCATACCAAAATCCCGTAGATGTAGAATTCACAGCAAATTTCAAAAATGATAAAGATTTCTATATTGACATCGTTCAATGTAGACCCTTACAGGTTAGCGATCGTTCCGAACTATTATCTGAACCTATCATTGAAGATAACAATAATCTCATTATAAAAACAGATGGACCTATTATTGGAAGAAGTCGTTCCAATCAAGTCCACCGTATTATTTATGTAGTACCCCACATTTATGGAAAACTTCCCATTTCTGATCGCTACGCTATTGCCCGTGCTATCGGAACTTTAAACCAGATACCGCCACTTGTCTCCGGCGACCCAATTGTCCTTCTTATTGGGCCCGGGCGATGGGGAACCAGTACCCCTTCATTAGGCGTACCTGTAAGTTTTTCTGAAATCAGTGCAGTTTCCTTTTTATGCGAAATCGTTGCCATGCGGGAAGATTTAACTCCGGATGTATCCTTAGGAACTCACTTTTTCAGTGAATTAGTAGAATCAGATTTATTATATTTTGTTCATTTTCCGAGCAAAGAAACTCATTGGCTTAACGAACCATTATTGAATCAACTCCCCAACAAATTGAAAGAGATTTCTCCTACACTGGAAAAATATGAAAACCTTATTAAGGTTTATGATTTTCCTCCCGACTCAACAAAAACATGTCATATCTATGCAAATACTTTTGAACAAAAACTAATCCTATACCTTAAAGAAGAATAACATATCCTATTACTTTCTTATCGAATTGAAAAGGACCATAAAGGAAACTACCTGGGTTTGACTTTCCCGAGATTCACCGTAGAGGCAGGGGGAATTTTCACTTCCTTTATTTCCAATACCATTCCTCTTTCTGTTTTAATTCGAAGGTTATACATTCCTGCGGGGAGAGGTTTAAATTGGATAGTACCTTCCTCATCTGTATGTCCATCACAGGGCCACCAGGGTCCTAATTTGGGATGAAACATCATCAACCCTACATTTTCATTTTGGACAGGCTGGTCATCTTTGTCGAACAATTGAAGTTCTACAATACTGGCTTCCAGCATCAGAACTTGCATATCCTCGAGATAATCTGCATCCGTCGGTGGGATTTCGAAATAGTTATTAGGAAAATAACGAAGTATAGGGTCCCATGCACGAATGAATACAGATGTATTCTTAGGGATACTGATTGTACTTACTCCATCAGGTCCACTTAAATTACCACGGGCAAGCGGTTCATCAAAAGCATTCGGTTTTCCTGTTGCAATACCGGCCATATTTTCCAGAGGTTGGCCCGCACTATCAACAATCGTAATTTTACCAACGACATAGGGATGAGTTACTACGGAGGTTGGGGTCTGTTTTGATTCTTCCGGGATAGGATGATGGTCATCACTCTTAGATATTTTTTCTGATTCCGATGGGGGTAGAGAAGATTGTGTATTTTTCTTGCCGCAGGAGGTAATTATCAAAAAAAATAAAACTAAAAATATATAAACAACTAAATATTTACTTTTCTGTCGACTCATAAGTACTACGAAATTGGTGTTGATACAGTTGGTAATAAACGCCTTGTTGTTTTAACAATTGATCATGAGAACCCTGTTCTACGAGTTTTCCATGGTCCAAAACCAGAATACGGTCTGCATTCATTATTGTGGAAAGACGATGAGCAATAATAATACTCGTCCTACCTTTCAGGAAGTTAATTAATGCTTCCTGAATATATTTTTCACTCTCCGAATCCAAATTAGAAGTCGCCTCATCAAGAAGCAATACTTCTGGGTCTTTGAGAATAGCCCGGGCTAATGCGAGTCGTTGTCTCTGTCCTCCGGAAAGTAATTGCCCAAATTCACCTAAATTGCTATCCAGGCCCCTGGGCATTTGAGAAACAAATTCCTTCGCATGGGCCATAACAAGAGCCTGCTCTATTTGTTCGTCCGTTATATTTGTATTCCCTCCTGTTAAATTATCACGAACCGACCCTGAAAACAGAATGGTATCCTGAGTAACAATTGCAATTTTTTCTCGCAGACTTTCTAATGTTGCCTTACGAATATCAATATCGTCAAAATATATTGTCCCATCCTTAATATCATAAAATCTTGGAATAAGTTTGACTATAGTCGTCTTCCCCGAACCACTGGGACCGACTAAGGCGACTTTTTCCCCACGACGAATAGAAAAATTTAAATTATCAAGCACAACTTTTTTACCATCATAAGAAAAGGAAACATTCTCAAATCGTATTTCTTTTGATAAAGGTTGTAATTGCACCGCCTGGGGTATGTCCTGAATATCCGGACGAAGGTCAAGATATTCAAAAACGCGTTCCGCACTAGCAACACTGGTCTGTATCATATTATTCACAGTGGATAACTTACGGACAGGGTCAAGAATCATAGCCAGAGCAAGATAAACTTGCAATAAATCGCCCATATCAAGCCGATATGTAATAACACGATAACCACTAAATAAAACAAAACCTGAAAAACCCACAACAAGTATAAACTCTGTAATCGGTTCTGTAGCAGAATCGGCTTTAACCATTTTCCTTAAAAACCTTCGTAAACGAGAGGCTTCTATATCATATCGTTGTTTCAGAAAATCTTCCATTTGAAAACCTTTGATAATGAGAATCCCCCGTGTTGTTTCATTAATAAGCGAGGCAAGGTCGGCCACTTTCATCAACGAACGTCGAACACTCTTGCGGACATACAAACCCAACTGGATAAGAGCATAACCCAGAGGGGGAAGGATACATATTCCAACAAGAGTTAACCAGGGGTCAACACTGATGGCTACAACAAGGAATGTCAATGCTTTGAAAGGTTCTCGAAGTACTTTGATAAATGCGTTGGATAAACCCCGGTTAACCATAAATATATCATTGCTAAACCGAGCAACTACATCACCTGAAGAGTGCGATTCAAAAAAGCCCAGGGATTGAGTCATAATATTTTGATACATCTTCTTCGATAAATCGACAGAGACAAAAGCACCTACAGAACCTGCAAAATACTCCTGAAAAAAACGGGCACAACCACTAATAAAAGTTAGCGTAATCACAATAATAATTGCTATAGAAAGGGCAAAGAGTTTATGGGCTCTCATCTTACCTACAAACTGAAGGAAAGTTTCATCCCAACCCACAGATGATTTATTAAACCATTTATGGAAATTACTATCCCACTTTTTGATTTCGTTTGCATAATGAATAGCAGGGTCCTCTTCTGCATTAAAGATGGTCTTGTTCTGTGATTGGGCTGGTTCATATAGAGTTAATTTTACCGCAGTACCTAAACTCACAATCATTGTTCCAAAAGAAAAGGCTATCACAAGAGAAAGAATAATGGCTAAAAGTAGACGCGTCTTATAAACCAGTGCATATCGAATAAGGCGTGAATAGACTTTCCAACCCGAACTTGTTCTTCCCCTGTGTTCGGACAAAACGGTATCGCTTACAGGCTCGGTATTTATCGGTAAGGGTTCCATAAAACTTCAGTAAATAGGTTTATATAGCATTTCATTATGGATTTATTTGATTGCAATTTTATTAAGTTTTTCAAGAATTTGCCCCGCCTCCATCATTATATCGCTAATAATCTCCGCTATGCTTTTTATTTCATAAATCCTACCAACAACCTGTCCACAAGCAATACATCCCCGGTTTACATCTCCACTGAGATAGGCTTCTCTTCCTACTTTACCAGAGATAACCGGTAACAGTTCTTCAAGGGTTGCTCCTTCTTTTTCCATATTGGCTACTGTTAACGCCGATTCATTTTTTATAATTCGTGCGGGATTTCGAATAGAGCGTTCCACTACAATAGTATCTGTTTCCTGTGCCTGTACAAGCCACCGTTTGAAATTCTCATG
Organism: uncultured bacterium; assembly: GCA_937124615.1. Classification (GTDB taxonomy): domain Bacteria; phylum Hydrogenedentota; class Hydrogenedentia; order Hydrogenedentales; family Hydrogenedentaceae; genus Hydrogenedens. The sequence continues at coordinate 40,277 of CAKZKR010000093.1, read as the reverse complement.
CATAGGACATTCCTTCGACGCCATAAATCTTGTACCCATAAGGATTGCATCGGCCCCCAAACACAAAGCGGAGATAAGTCCTTTGCCATCGCAAAATCCACCCGCTGCAACCACCGGGATAGAAAGGCTTTCTGCTGTCTTCGGTAACACAATTAGTGTCGGAACTTCGTCCATACCGGGATGTCCTCCACATTCAAAACCAACAATAGTAACTGCATCGACTCCGACTCGTTCCGCTTTTTGGGCAAAACGCACAGCAGGAACCTTATGTATGACCTTGACACCCGCAGATTTAAGTTTCGGCAAATAAGGCTCCGGATTCCTCCCAGCAGTTTCAACTACAGGGATTCCCTCTTCACAAACCACATCAACATAAACTTCAGTCATATCACTTGGCATAATTACAGGAAGCATGGAAATATTGACTCCAAATGGTTTATCTGTCATATCTCGAGTCTTTTTTATCTCCGCCCGTAATTCATCCCCGGAAGTAAAAGATACTGCGGTAATAAAACCCATACCTCCCGCATTAGAAACAGCAGAAACCATTTCAGCCTTAGCCAACCATTGAAGTCCTCCCATCAAGATAGGATACTTAATACCCAACATTTTAGTGATTCGTGTTTCAAAAGTGAACATATTTACTTCCTTATATTTTATACAAATATATTTAACTTATATGTTAATCAATATCCGATTCGTAATAATCCATTTCCCTTTCAAAAACATTTTCGCCTATAGGGGGAACTTCTTCCTTCATTCCTTCTATTACAGCTACCTTCACAATCCTACCTTTGAATTGCTCCAATAAAGCCTTTACTTCTGGATTCTGCCTTATTTCTTGAGCAAGTTCTGGATCGATAAGGTCATTAAGAAATCCCTTGCGGGAGGTTTGACCCGGACTATTTTTGGGTTTAATTTCTTGATGGATAATTACTATCCTTTTACTCAGAAAACCAAGTTTGTTCATTATCTCAAGAATATACTGCTTCACTTCATTCTTTGTAAAAGAAGTGAAAGTCGAACTGTCCGAGGGATCTAAATATATATTCACCGTTTCCGTTTCTGCTTCATAACCGATTTGTATATTTTTTAAGGATAATGCTAACGAGGCCTCTATATTTACAAGTTCGTTAAATACTCTTTCTTTCAAATCGACAGAGAGTTCCCCCCGTTTTATTGAGATACTACTATTGGACGACAAAGGATTTGCTATTCCCGACTTTTGGGGCTGAGGATAATCTTTTTTAGTATCTATTATTTCCTTCTTATCAGAAGAGGGTGTTTCTATCGTTTTTTTTTCTGTAGATTCCTCTTTTTGTGGGTAAGGGGAACGACTCTCTTTCAAAGCATTTATTTTTGAAAGTTGAAGAGACTCTTCAAACTGTAATAACTTATCCAACACAGTCTCAATAGACAGTTCAACCCCTACTTTACAATTCTTGATGAAAAAGGCCTCCAATGCCGTTCGGTGTGAAAGTTGTGAAGTAAAATTCTGATTTAATTCAGCCAACTGCTCCACAAAGCGCATCAATTGAAGTATTGAGAATTTTTCCGACTGTTCTCTTAATCGTTTCATATCCTCCTCGGGAAGGAAAAATAGACTTTCATGTTGAGTCGTTTTTAGAATAAGTAAATTTCGGATATGTCGAATAAACTCTTCAACAAATTGACTTAAATCTTTTCCGGAGGTAGAAACCTCGTCAATGATCGATAGAACTTTTAATATGTCCTTATTCTGTAAGGAATAAACTACCTGGTCAATTTTTTCCGTTTCAATAAGACCCAACACATCCTGAACATCTTTATAAGTAATTTCTCCTTCACAATAGGTCATTAGTTGGTCAAGAATACTCTCTGCATCACGAACACCGCCATCAGCAGAACGGGCAATTGCAAATAAGGCTTCCTTTGTAGCCACTCTTTTCTCCGCTTTTACAATCTGTCCTAATAAATGAACGATATCCGGCACAGCCACTCTTCGGAAGTCATACCTTTGACAACGAGAAATAATCGTTGCCGGAATCTTATGGGCTTCTGTTGTGGCAAGAATGAAAATCGCATGAGGAGGAGGTTCTTCCAGCGTCTTCAAAAGTGCATTAAAAGCCGCAGTGGATAATTGGTGAACTTCGTCAATAATATACACCTTATACCGTGCATGCGCAGGTGCTAAACGAACAGCCTCACGAATTTCACGGATATTATCCACACTGTTATTAGAAGCCCCATCAATCTCCTGAACATCCAAATGCGTTCCTCTACCTATTTCGATACAGTTATCACATTTATCACACGGCTCCGGGATAGGTCTGTCTGAACTTTGACAATTCAATGCCTTTGCAAGAATACGAGCCGTTGTTGTTTTACCAATTCCTCGAGAGCCAATAAACAATAAAGCATGATGTATCCGTCCCGACGATACCGCATTTTTTAGTGTTCGGGTTATATGTTCCTGCCCAACAACTTCATCAAATTGTTGAGGTCTCCATTTCCGGGCAAGTACATAATATGTATCATTAGGTTTTGGCATATAGCAAATATTCCCTGCCATTTATGTAAAAGTGCTCGCGCACCCACCTTCGAACAACATATCCAGAACGGCCACGGAGCAGTTAGCTCGAGCCCGGCAACCCTACAGCACACAGACAGAATCAGCTACGGCTGCTTCCTTCCGGACCTGACCGGGTTTACCGCCTGCCTGTTGAGTAGGACCAAGCCGTCAACACCACTTACTCCGCGCCAGCTAAAGGGTATACTGCCCTCGGGAGGGAATTCAGCCTCGCTAAAGCGGATTTGCGAGTTCAGGAACGCCGCTTCGTTCCCACCTAGCGCGAGCACCTATTATTATAACGATTTGAGACCTGAAAGGCAACCAAAAAAATTTTTTTACTTCTTTACAGTCTACTCCAGATTCCCCGCAAGTGCGGAAACTAAATTTGCTGTGGCAGAAGTTACAGGGGCCTCACCGGGAACATTAAGGTCATAAGCATTTGAGTCGGGGGCATATCTTATAAACTCAACATGCCCATCCATATAAAGAACATTACAACCTCCGGGAATATGATTAAATAAAGGTTCTTTTGATTGCGGTGTAGAAATTGTATCCAGCATTATCCAGACAGAACTTTGAGCATTGTTACTGCTAGCAGGGTTATTAATATCTGTTATCAAAAACCTTTCGATTCCTTCCCTCAGTCGATATACAATGTTTCCTCCTCCATTACCATAACCACGCCATGGAGAACTTGAATAGTCGAGGTTTGCATCAGAATCCATAACTTTAAGAAGGGCCTTTGAGTTCGTATTGCTTATATAAGCAACTACTTCATTCTGATAAGCACTATACAAAGCATCAAATGCAGCACCAAACTGAATTGGACCGGGCAATGAAGTATCAAAGCCAGAAGGACTGATTGTCAATAACAAACCAATTAACAAAAATTGACTCAATTGAATAGCAGGTTTAAAATCATCAAAAACCCAACCAAGATATATATAACTACAATCAATTTCATCTCCTACCTGCACAATATTCCCATTAACATTTTCTATCCTTCTTCTTGATTGGGAAGCATTTGGGTCTGATGGACAAATCGCAATATAAGGGTCTGTTAGATACTCAGGATAAATCAAATCTACCTGAGGACCTACTGCAATAGCCCTTGCTAATGTAGCCGGGTTATAAGTTTGCATAGGTGGAAATCGTTCTCCCTTGCTTTCATTGGAATACATTTTCAGGACAAGGGCCCATTGTTTTAAATTATTCTGGCAGCTTGATCTTCTTGCCGCCTCCCGAGCCCGAGCTAATGCAGGTAATAATATCGCCGCAAGAATCCCAATAATAGCAATTACAACTAAAAGTTCAATTAATGTAAATCCTTTTTTGCACATATTCTATTCCTTATTTTTAGATTTTACTTCTTTTAAATATAAAGAGAAAAATATTAAAAGTCAAGGAATTTGTAAGGAATTTTTTATGCATAAATATATAATAATTCATTAATAAATATTTTACTGGAATAATCCCTATTCTCACCTCTGAAAAGGGAGATATTTCCGTAAACTTTGTATTGAGGGTAAATGATTTGCATTTAGAAACATGGGGAAAGTTTTTATTGTACCCCAGATAGATCGTCGTTGAGATCGATAAATCATCCGTATTGCCGTTACTGGCATAAGGAATATTTTAGTTATAATATCCAATCCAATAACCAAACCTCTCCAGAATAAACTTCCCGGATTGTCCTTTATTTTTCTTATTATAGTCTCAATTATTTTTGGTGGCACAAAACAAGCAGAACGGATTAGCCGGTTCTCCTCCGTAGTTCTCCATAAAAAGATATCTTCATACAGCACAGGATTCTCTTTTAATATTCCTTCATCTATGGCTCTCTTCCTTAATTCTGTTCCCGGATAAAAACGGAGAGAGAAAAATAAGGGCATAAAGGGACGGGGCGTTTTCGATAATGTAAGGGCTGTATTTAGTCTATCTTCTAAAGTTTCAAAGGGATTATCCAAAATAATATCATAATAAATCCCAACAGGATACTCAGATACTATCTTGGCCGCTTTTAAAAATGTTTCTGATTTTGTAGGTCGTTTGTAAACTTCAAGGCAAGTACGGTCACTTCCACTCTGTAAACCCATATTTATCCATGTCATCCCTGCGTCAACCAATATTGACATGCGTTCATGTGACACTTCGCGAGCAGTCGTCTTAGCAATAAAAGGTAAACCAATACGCTCTTTGTAGGATTTACAAAACTCCTTTATATACTCCATATCGGATGCGAAAAAACAATCGTCGATTATATCCACATAATAGATAGGCGGACCTTCCTTCATGGTGAATTCCAATTCTCGAATAACATGCTCAACACTGCGGTGTCGAACAGGCCAGGTTCCATATAATTTTCGGAGGAATCGATTGCAACAATAAGCACAACCGTATGGACAACCTCGAGAACTCATAATCTTATATACCTGTCCGCGATACCGTTTATAACGCATGAGATGTTCTACCCGAACAGGTTCTATCCGAGTTCCTGTGTCTACATAACTCCGTTCAGGAATCTGACGCAAAGGGGGTAGCATATCCAGATCCGTAATCAGGGGATTTAGCGGGTTCGTATGCAAAACTTCCTCTTCATCAAGATAAGCAAAATTATTGACTTGTTTTAATACATCACGGCCGGCTCCATTTTTTACAGATATAACAAATTCTTTTAACGCAAGTTCTCCCTCACCAATACAGACAAAATCGGCTACGCGGGCACACCGTTCCGGTTCCGTTGTGGCCTCTATCCCTCCCCAGACAACATAGGTTTCGGGTAATACTTCTCGGACAATCTCTGTTATATCATTTGCTACTTGAAAATCTTCAGCAGTCAGACTAATACCGACCACCTTTGGTTTTTCTTCTGCCAGGAATCGTTTCAAGTGCTGGTGCTTACCCTTATACTTCTTAAATACAGGAAAATAAAGAAGAACAGAATCAAAACCTTCCTCACGGAAATAGAGGTGCAATCCTTTTAGTCCCAATATATCCAAATTCGGTTGAGCAGAAACTAAGAGGATATCTGTCATTTATCAAAGAATTCCTTACTTCAAACATTACTTAATTTAATTTGCCAAAAAAACATTCTTATAAAAAGTACTGAAACTTTATTCAAGTTCATTATATAAAATCATAAAGGAATGTTTATAATAATGCTTTCGTTAATTTATATATAATCTTATATCTTATCATTGTAAATATAACAAAAGAGAGGTATAAATGATTTCTCATAAATTATTTTTCTTTTTAGGTATAAGTATTTCTGTAATCCTCTCGTGTCTATTTTATAGTTGTTCTAATGGGGAAAAAACAGAAATAACACAGAAAGGCCCATTATCGCTCGAGGAGAAAGGAAAAACGGTAACTCCACTGCCGGCACCACAACGATTACGATTACTCCCTGTAGATATGGAAAACAAAACAAGTTCTGACACAGTCTCTCTTTCATCCGTTTCACCCGAAAAAATTACGCCCCGTAAAGAAGAACAGCAAATGCCTGCTTCTGCAACAGAAACAGATAAGAAAAAACCATCCGCATTTCCAGCAGATGGTTTTGGAAAATTGGAAATAGAATGGACAACCCCGGAAAACTGGTATGAAAATACAACCAAACCAATGCGGGTCGTTTCTTTTAACGGTGGAGAGAATTCAGAATGGGAATGTTATATTAGCGTATTGCTATCACAAGCAGGTGGAATTGAAGCTAACCTAAAAAGATGGGCAAACCAGATGGGGAAAAAGGAAATAGATGCTCAGGATATCAATCAACTTCCGGAGGTTTTAATGTTAGGGAAACAATGTAAAATTCTTGACATTGCTGGGGATTACACCGATATGCAAGGGGAAATCCACAAAGATTATCGCCTTTTAGGCGTGATTTGTCCTCTGGAAGAGCAAACCTTATTTGTTAAAATGACCGGACCGGAAAGTGATATTGCTCTGCATAAAGATAACTTCATTAAATTATGTAATTCAATCAAACTAAAAAATAAACAATAGATATGGAAGTAACGAGATGAAGAAAGTTCTCCATTTTTTAGGGTCATATAAATTATCTGTAGTAATTCTGTTTTTTCTCATGGTTATTGTATTCTTCGGAACACTGGCACAAACGGAACATGGCATTTACGAAATCCAGAAAAAATATTTTGAGTCGATATTCGTATTACATTGGATAGGAGACTATATTCCTCTCCCCCTTCCGGGAGGAGGATTGCTTATGATACTTCTACTCATCAATTTGTTTATTGGGGGGGTGTTATTAGCCCCAAAAAGTATTAAACGGCCCGGAATGCTCGTTGCACATGGAGGGGTTATCCTACTAATTCTCGGAGGATTCTGGGGAGAATTTTGGGGCGACTACGGACAGATTTCCTTATTTGAAGGAGAAACTAAAAATACATTCGAAGATTCAAGAAAATGGGAAATTTATATCTGGAAATTAGATAATGAGAAAAGGAACCCTATCGAGGAATGGATTATTCCACAAGAACACTTTTCAAAAGTGCATGGTGCTATTCGAAAGAGTTTTTATTCAAATGAGTTTCCTTTTGAGATAACACTCATGCGTTTTATGAAAAATGCGAAACCTCGATTTACAATTCCCGGAGTGGAACAGGGCCTTCAAGGAGTATTATTAGAACCTGTATCACCCGAACGGGAAGAAGAACAAAACCTTGCAGGTGTATATGTTGAAGTATCTACAAAGGAACAACATCATCTAGGGATGCTCTGGGCTGGTGAAAAACAACCCTGGGTTTTTGAGATAGGAGATGACTTATATTGCATGGGGATACGGCATAAAAGAATGAAACTCCCATTTTCCGTGAAATTAGAAAAATTTGTTAAAGAATTCTATCCCAGAACCAATAAACCACGATTTTTTGCAAGCGAAGTTATATGCACTACAAAGGACGGGGAACAGAGAACTGTAATACGAATGAACGAGCCTTTGCGTTTTAAGGGCTTTACGCTATACCAGGCATCATGGGGAACAAAGACCGATGCCCCTTCCGAACCTGTCTTTTCAGTACTTGCAGTTTCACAAAACCCTGCTGAACAAGTTCCCCTGTATTCATGCGTAATTATCTCCATAGGATTACTATTACATTTTTCTCAAAAATTAATAAGATTTCTCAAGAGTTCAAAAGGAGCATAAGCAATTCAATGAACTTATTATCAGTAACTTCTGTCCTTCTTTCCATATTAAGTTTTTTGAACACAACAGAGTTATCTACGGGGAATCCCCAAATTTTAAACCTTATCTCACCCCAATGGGACAAAGAAATAATTACCTTGGCAGAACAATTGCCCATTCAAACCGATGGAAGAATCAAACCCTTAAGCACCCATGCACGATTTTTACTCTTACGATTAAGTGGGAAAACATCTATAAAAACTTCGGACGGGAAAAGATTATCCCCGACAGAATGGTTCCTGAACAGCCTTTTTTATCCAAACATAGCCAAACAATACCCCGTTTTCATTGTACATGATCAATCTGTTATAGAAAACCTGGGTTTACAGGGACATGAAAAAAAACGCGACCGTTACGCTTATAATGAAATACGGCCTGCCCGTGAAGAATTGATGAGCCAAGCCCAACGATATTCCCAGATCCCTCCTGCTCAACGAACACATATTCAAGAACAAATACTCAACCTTGCCGATAATTTCCTCACTTTTGAAGAAATCATAGGGTATCTGGATTTTACAAGGTTTAGGTATCCTATAGAATCAAACACCTTATTTACACAATTTTTCCCTGATAAAAAAGAGGTTCTCCTATCAGAAATTGTCGAAATATTTCCAGAGATAAAGAAAAAACTAAAAGACATTTCACAATCAATGAATGAGGAACAAATAAAGGAGTCCTTAACATCCATTAAACAACTATTAAGCGAAGTCAGCAGACTTGTTCACAATGCAGAACATTTTACTGTAATTCCTCCCTCAGAGCCATCGACAAAAGAGTGGCAATCTCCACTAAACGCAGTAATCAATGTTTTTGACCCATCCATCGAAACCGTTCCAGACATTTCTCTATTCTCCCTTTTTAATAAACTCGAACAAACAAAAGACAATAAAGAACAGTTTAAAAAACATCTTACTCAATTAGTACAAGAAATTACACAAAAAGCAAATAAAAGAGGGGAAGGAGGGAAAATAAATTTAGAGGTTCGATACTACAAAGGGAACTTCTTATTCTATAGTCAATGGATATTCTTTCTCGCTTTAATTATCACTGCTATATGGTGGCTTTTTATCAATAACAAACTCTTAAAGTTCAGCGTATTCTCTGTTAATTCCGTCGCTGTATTATTACTCATTTTCGCTATTACACTTCGCTGTATTATCCGGGGCAGACCCCCTGTGACAACACTTTATGAAACCATTCTATTCTCCACGGCAACAGCCGTTTTGCTTGCATTTATCATCGAACGACTTATGAAAGACAACATAGCATTGAGCCTCGCCAGTTTCTTAGGTTTATTAGGTCTATTTATAGCCAATCGTTATGAAATGAAAGAAGGAACAGATACCATGCCCAGCCTTGTAGCCGTGCTGGATTCCAACTTCTGGCTTACCATCCATGTAACGACCATTGTTATCGGTTACGGTGCAGGTTTATTAGCCAGTGCCTTTGGACATGTATGGATTTTAGGCAAATTGTTACGAGTAAAGAAAAACGATAAGGATTTTTACAAACAACTTTCACGAGGAATCTACGGAATCATTTGCTTCTGTTTCTTATTCTCATTTATCGGCACCGTATTAGGCGGGATTTGGGCATTAGAAAGTTGGGGAAGATTCTGGGGCTGGGACCCAAAAGAAAACGGCGCCCTTTTAATCGTATTATGGTGTCTAATCATCATCCATGCCCATTTAGGTAGAATTATAAATAGATTAGGAGAAGCATTAGGTTCCATCATTCTGGGTGTTATTGTCTCCTTCTCCTGGTGGGGAGTAAACCTATTAGGCGTTGGCCTTCATAGTTACGGTTTTACCCGCGGAGCATGGAATTCCCTCCTTTCATTCTGGATAATCGAAACATTATTCCTTCTATCCGGAATCTACATAGCCCTTTCTGAAAGAAAACAAAACACTAATACAATCCAATAATATCTGATTATTACCCAATCAAAAATTTATACAACCCTGTCCTATAAATAACTATTACAACAATATATAATTAAAAATTCTTTTTTTGTTGGTCTAAGACTTTTCGGATACGGCGGGCAAGGTCTCGGGCTACGATAGGTTTCATAACAATTTCGTCAATGCCCAATCGGGATAGTTCTTCGGGAGAGAATTCTCCACTAAAACCTGTAAAAAGAATTATCGGAATATCAGGACGGAGTTCTTTTACCCAGCGGGCTAAAACCTCACCGGACATTTTGGGCATCGACTGGTCGGTTACGACAAGGTCAAAACGGTCCGGGTTTTGGGTAAAAATAGCTAAGGCCGACAAAGCACTTTGACAGACTTCCACATTATATCCCCATTGGGTTAGAACGCGTTTGCCCAATTTACACACGGACTCTTCATCGTCTACAAAGAGTATCCGTTCCTGTCCTTCTAATGGTTCTTCCTCCTGTTTCTTTTCGAGAAGAATAGGATTGTCAATTCTGGGGAAATAAGTGTAGAAAGTCGAACCCATTCCGGGTTTGCTTTCTACAATAATGGTACCTCCATGGGCTGTTACAATCCCGTGGACTACCGCTAATCCCATTCCCGTACCTTCCCCGGGTTTTTTTGTAGTAAAGAAAGGGTCAAAGATACGCTCTAATATAGGGGGCTCCATTCCGTGGCCGTTATCCCGAACCGTTAGTTTTACATAGGTCCCGGGTTTGAGCTTCGGATGAATTTGTGATGCATCACTATCCAGAGTAACATCACGCACTTCTACTTCCAATTTCCCCCCTTTTTGCATGGCTTGTATTGCATTGGTACAGTAATTCATCACCACTTGATGTATCTGTGCCGGATGGCCCATAATTGCCCCAGAGTGGACATCCACATTATCAATAATTTCTATAGTAGGAGAAGTTGTTGCTCTTAATAGTTTTATGGCTTCGCGAGCAATAACATGAAGATATAAAGGATTGCTTTCTTCCCCAGTTTGTCGACTAAATGTCAGGATTTGTTTTACAAGGTCTTTGGCCCGATGGGCCGCCTGTAATACTTCTTTTAAGTCATCGTATAAGGGTGTCTTTTTAGGCACTTCGCTAATAGCCATATCCGTTAAGCCGATAATAACAGCCAACAGATTATTAAAGTCATGAGCAATTCCCCCTGCTAATACGCCTAGACTTTCTAATCGTTGGGAGTGTTGAACTTGCTGTTCTACTCTTCTGCGTTCTTCTTCTTCCTGTTTTTGGGCGGTTATATCTTTTATCGAACCCAAAATTCTATAGGCTTCACCCGTAGCATCCGGCAGAACAACCCCCTGGTCTTCTACATGTCGATATTCTCCATTTTTATGTCGCAGTCGATATTCTACACGGAATTTACCAACATCTCGTTTAGCCACCTCTATATGGGCCTTGATGCGAGGTAGGTCTTCTACATGGATATGGTCTATCCATCTGGATAAATTAATTATTTCTAATTCACGGGGGAGATAACCTGTTACCTGTGTTACCGCTCCACCCCATTTAATTTTGCCTGTGTGAAGGTTGCAATCATAAATCATCATGCCTGTCTGTGCGGCAAGAATACGATAACGAGAAATGCTTTCTGAAAGCCTCTCTGAGGTAATGCTCTGGGTATCTTCCAAAGGCTGGCCTATTGCAATAATATAAGGCTGGTTATCTGTATTGAAGGTTCGAGCATGAACCTCAACGGGGATTTGCCGGCCATCTTTGGCTAAAATCACAGTTTCAAATGATACCTGTTGATGCTGAATGATGCTTTCAATTCTTCCCTGTATTCCCTCGATACGATTTTTAGGGATAATATCACGCAGGCATAACTGAAGAAACTCCTCACGCGTATAACCCGTCATCCAAAAGGTAAAGGAATTTGCATCGAGAAAACGGCTTTCCTTTATATTTTCATTCAACTCAAATATTAATACAGGATTATTGCAATAATCTAACAAAAAACGATTAAGTGAATCATATACAAATAAGGCTTTTGACCGTTCTTCTGCAAGTTCCATTAATCTACGGTTCGTTTCCCAGAGACCAACCTCTGCTTGCTTCATTCGAAGGAAAATCCGAATTCGTGTTATTACCTCCGTAATATCACATGGATAAACAAGAAAATCGTCTACTCCTCCTGCTATCAATTCCCATCGGCGTGGTGTAGGTGTATCAAAATCTACAATCAAAAGTACAGGTATTTTTATAGTATTTAGGGATGTTTTCCAATATCGACACAAGGTAAGACAGATCTCATCTCCCAATGTGAAATCAATAATCAAACAATCCGGAACAAAAATCTTAATATAATCCATTACCTCTTTTACAGAATACGCACGGTCTATATGACACTCCGGAAGATGTTCCATTATTTCATGAAAAAGAGATTGATGCGGTCCTTGCTGAGGTTGAACAGATAATATTCGATATAGTTTCGACGGAGGTACTACATTCTCGGAACCTATCTTCCCCGGGCTTCCATTATCATTCTCTTCCGAATTATTGGTTTTTTCGGATGATAAGAATAATTCTTTTTCAGCAGAAACTTTCTTTTTCATGGTTTTAAATGATTAAAATATAACAAATAGTAGTCTTTACTAATATACTAATATATTGAACTCAAAGGAAACATCGTGAGGAAAAAACTGTTTCAAATAATAAAATATATTACATTTACTGTTCTCATTTCCCTTTCCATTTTCATTATATTTATTTTTGGACTCTGGGTTTTTTTTCTATTCCGGGGGTCTATATCATTTGAACCTGTAGATAATATTCCTATGACAATATCAGGACTTTCTTTCTTCCCAAAGATTTCCATACAAAATCTTCATATTTCAATAAAAGATTATAACACAGTTCTGGAATTTGAGAATATTCAGGTACAGTCCCCTTTTAAAATTAAAAACTCGCATATAACTACAGAAAAATGTAATATCCACATCAGCACGGACACAAATACTTCCTACCAGAAAACAACCCCAAAGAACTTAAATTCAAAAAAAGATATCCCAGATTTCCAATCCTTTTTTAAATACTTACCACAAAAAATACTCATTGATAATATTTCTCTAACGATTAAAAATAAAGAAAGAGAATTATTTTTATCGGGCATACCCCTTTTAATAGATAAAGCAAAAACATTAATATCCCTTTCGTCTACCCGTGCTGTTATGGCGATAACAACCGATGGACAAAAGCAAATCCTCTCCGGAACCGTAGAGATATACCATCAATTTCTAAAAGAGTCACAAACCGTTTCAACATATATCCAGTTTCCCCCTTATATGAATGTTTCCGGAGAGTTAAATATTGATAACTCTCTGAATAAAATACAGATAAAGAATATAAATCTGTCCTTGGATGAAAATATATCTAAGTCTTTGTCTTCTTTTTGGGATTCCTTTTTTTCTTTACCTGTATATTGGGAAAATTTTTATATAGAAAATCTCAATGGGACTCTTCATTACCAGAGCCATCAATTAATACCTGAAAATATCAATGGGAATTTATACATCTACTCTCTAATAATAGGGGAAAGAGAGAAACCCTGGCTTCAATATACATCTGATATTCATATATATACCCATTATTCAGAAAGCGAACAGACAACTGAAGTAGTGTTAGATTCGGACAAAGAACCTGCATGGAAACTTAACTGGAAGTACAACCATTCCAATCAAAATACCTATCTGGATTTCGATACGAAATCATTGCAGGGGAGGATAATCCAGAAATTATCCCCTTATGTATATAATACATTTCTACTAAAACAGATAGAGCCCTTCTCAAGTAAATTTTCTCTCTCCATCAGAGGGACATTCCCCTCTATGGAAGGGGTCTTTCAAGGGGAATTATCTCTCCCTGATATTGATACCATTCTGCTAAATAGCCATTTAAATATTACTCCTGGCAATAACAGTCTCCTCCAAATAAAATGGGGGGGCACATGCAAATGGCAGAAAAATCCTATCCTTTTTTCTACTGAACTTATACCCTTCAATAAATTCACAGTACAAATCCAAACAGAGAAATTTCCTACAAGATTTTTCCAATCTTTGTCTCCTTCTTTAATAAAAAATGCTTTAGATGATTCTTTAACAGATATTACAATTAATATGAAAGGGGATGGATGGGATAATATTGATTTACAATTCAAAGGCCAATTATCACCCGGAAATAATGAAAATGAATATCCACCTGTTGTGCCATCAGAATTCCACTTTCAGGGGAGTATCCACAATCTGGAAAAAATAGCAGGCTCTTTTCATCTTTCGTCAGAGAATTCTGTAGATTTAACACTCAATCCTTGCAAACTGTATTTTTATCCCTTATTATTGGAAGGAGATGTAAAAACAAAAATATACCTTTCAAGTATTTCTCCTGAATTTCTTCCTTATTACCTTCCGGGCAAGGTTGAATTTGTCGGAAAGGTTCGATGGGATGATGGGAACAGGCTTCTTATTCAAGGCACTGGTTCAGGGGAGGGATTGGGAATAGAAAAATATATACTTCCTGAAGAAGTTTCATTATGCATGGATACTCACATAACTGCTGATTTTTCAAACTATACATTTGATATTGAATATCTAAAAATGGGATTCACTAATTGTGATTTAGTTAGGGTGCAAAAAAGCAAAATATTCCTCCCGACAGGCAATCATCGTTTGGCTATAAATATTAACGAATTAGATATTCAAGGGTCCCTCAACGATTTACTTGATTGGGGAATCTCAGAGGAAAGTCAGGGAAGTTATTCTATGATTGTAAAGGATTTTGACTATCAGGACAACCAGATTCGTAGTGGGGAAATTGAATGGAATATAAAGATACCGAACTTAAAAATACCTGCATGGCAAATAGAAATTACCAACTTATTTTCCCAATCCCAATCAGAAAATTTTGCAAACAATGATTTACCAGTAAATATTAACATCGATAAATTTACCCTACAAAAAATAAATGTTTCCCGGATAGAAGTTTTATCGAGATTAAAATTATTATTGGAAATGGAATTAGAATCTCTGAAAGGGAAAATATGGAATGGAGATTTTTCTTCAAAGGGAACCGTCCAGCAGAAAGACGGCGTATTTATAGGTAACTTTACCGGGAATTACTCCCATCTCGATTTATCTCAATTTACAGAAGAAGTACAACCTCCGTGGATAAGACTTTCAGGAACGGCTCATGGTGATTTTTTTGCCAATATTAATTTTACAACGGCTCAACTTGTTGATGGTGATTTCAACCTCTCATGCCCGGAAGGATTAACCATTAATCGAGATGTACTTCTTCAACTGATTCTGTATTTGCAAAATGTAAGCATTGTCCAGAAACAACTTGAAAAATTATTAGGAAAAGAAGACCCAAAACCGTTTTCAAAAGGGGAATTAACACTTGGATTTAAGGATAATCAGGCCACAGTTTCGTTACTGTTAACAACCCCGAATATTAATTTAGCACCTATTTTCTACATCAATGCGGACTGGAAAACACTCTGGTCTCTTATTACTACTCCTTCGGGCGTTCAGGTAGAAATCAAATAAATTTATTTTTTTGAGTAATAGATTGTATAATGAAATAAGATGAGTTAATAATCCGTCTAATAAGATAGTCATTCAATTGAAAAGGATAAGTAATATGAAGAAGATTGTATGTTTCCTCTTTGGAATAGGCCTTTTGTTGAGTATTAACTGTGTTTTGCAAACCAGACACACGATAGAAGCCCATATCACCCTTGATATTCGTCATGTTCAGGAACAGGCCGGTAGTCTTTTAGATTATGTGGAAAAGAAAACAGATGAATTACCTGTTAAATCTGAAAATGATTCGAATAAAACCAGTTGGTTAGGATCCGACTTCCATCTATTTACACCTGCCTACGCAGAAGCATTGGCAACGGTTTCCCCCTTAGCCAAAGAGATTGCAGACCGTATGCGGGAACGGTTTGAACAAATAGAACAGCTAAAAAATCTAGGATGTCTTGCAGAAAACAACCGGGGCTATTTAGAACTGAAAGAGTGCGATGCCTTAAAAGAAGCAGAGAAAAAAAATGAAATACAGAGATTGCTTTCTGATGAGAATAAGGATAGAAAAGCATTATATAAAGAGATAGCCAATCTAAATAAAAATATTCCCGATATGTCAATATCTAAAGTTGAATCGATTTATGCTCTGGAACGGATTCAACGGGCCAAATCGGGACAGACGATTCAGTTACCGGAGGGAAGTGAAGACTTTCAAAAAATTAAAAACGGTCCTTTAGGACAGAAACTAAGTGATAAGTGCGTCCCCGGCGCCTGGGTCATTATTCCATAAAAACAAAAATACACCCCCTTCTTTTCATATACTAAATTTTAGGTAATTATTTATATTTGTTCGTTAAAAAACAAACCCTGAACCTTTTGCCAGCGTGATAAGAACTTTAGCCATTCCTCAGGTGGAATCTGCCGTATAACCTGATTCTTTGCATCCAATATCTGAATAACTATTCGTTGATTTTCCTCGTCAACCTTTAACCGTGTACTTGTTATGGGAAGTTCTAATTTCTTTAAAACATCTCTTCCTTCGCTCATTATTTGCTCAATAATTTCTCTTTCAAAATCGGCTCTTGGTTCCGCCTCGCCGGGAACAACTGTTTGTATATCTTCTCTCTCTGTTCCCGTACCTTGTTGAGAAGGGATGCGAGGCGGAGCGGGTAGCGGAGTCTCTCCGCGTACAGCCACAGGAAGAGCCGCGACATTTTTAAAATCGACACGCGACATACCCATAGTGCTCCGCCTCCTTTACTTTATCTCAATAGCGCTAATGCTGTCTGGGGAACAATATTCGCCTGTGCAAGAACAGAAGTTCCCGCATTCACCAAAATCTGGTTGCGTGTAAACCGTATGGTCTCTTGAGCAATGTCTGCATCACGAATAGCACTTTCCGAAGATGCTGCATTTTCTTCTTGAATGGCAAGCGTATTTATTGTAAATTCCAGACGATTCTGATAGGCACCTAACTTACTTCTTAAAGTATTGACACTTCTTAGAGCATCATCTACCCTATTAATTGCGGCGGCAGCAGAATCAGCATAAGCAAGGGTAATTCCACTTACACCTAATACACTCGCATTGGCCGCATCTATTACCACCGTAAGAGTTTGCCCTTGATTTGGACCTGCCTGGAGAATTACGCTACCTGTCGCACTGAGTATCCGAAGGTTATTGAATTCCGTATCATTGGCAATTTTGTCAATTTGTGAAAGCAATTCTTGTGCTTCGGTATTCAATGCACTTCTATTCGCACTGCTCAATGTCCCATTGGCCGCCTGTACAGCCAACTCTCGGATTCGTTGCAATATGTTTGTGGTCTCGCTCAATGCACCTTCTGCTGTTTGCACCAGACTAATACCATCTTGTGCGTTCCGTTGAGCAACACTTGTCCCACGAACCTGAGCCCGGAAACTTTCTGCTATTGCAAGCCCCGCCGCATCATCTGCAGCCCGGTTAATACGCAAACCACTACTTAACCTTTCCAAACTCTTATTAAGGTCAAGTGTTGACTTCCGCAAAACCCGAGCTGTGTTTAGCGCCGGGATATTTGTATTTATCCGAAGTCCCATAGTTCTTACCTCCTTGAGTGTACTTTTTATTATCCAGAATTCCTTTTCTTTGTACTCTCAGACGAACCTTCAGGGGATCCACGCCATTTCCCTGAAAGGAATCTCTCTGAAAGTATATTTGCCAGACGGAGGCAGGGAAAACCCTGCCCCCGAGTATACTTTACCTCAATAACTGTAATGCTGTTTGAGGAACTATATTCGCTTGTGCCAATACAGATGTTCCTGCATTCAGCAAAATCTGATTACGGGTAAAGCGTATCGTCACTTGAGCAATATCGGCATCACGAATAGCACTTTCAGAAGCGGATGCATTTTCCTGTTGAATTGCAAGGGTATTCACAGTAAATTCCAGCCGATTCTGATAAGCACCCAATCGTGCCCGCAAGGTATTTACGGTTCCCAACGCTGCATCTATAACGCTAATTGCAGATGCGGCTAACACCGCCGAAACGACACTCAAAGTACTGACACCCAGTGCTGCTGCAGTTGCAGAAGCCATACTCAAAGCAAGCGTTTGCCCCGAATAGATTCCTGCTTGAATCTGAATAACGCTGGTTGTATTCAATACTGTGATGCCGTTATACTCTGTATCCGTTGCGATAGCTGTTATCTGCTGAACCAATTGATTAATTTCACTTTGTATCGCTAACCGATTAGCATCACTCTGGGTACCATTGGCTGCTTGAACCGCCAATTCACGCATACGTTGCAAGATATTCGTCGTTTCGCTCAGAGCACCTTCTGCCGTCTGAACAAGACTAATACCATCTTGTGCGTTTCGCTGAGCCACACCCGTTCCCAGAACCTGAGAACGGAAGGCCTCCGCGATAGCGAGTCCGGCCGCATCATCCGCCGCACGATTAATACGAAGCCCACTGGATAGTTGTTCCAGTGTCTTGTTCAAATCCGCTGTTGTTCTGCGGAGTACCCGGCTGGCATTAATAGCCGGTATGTTTGTGTTAATTCTTAAACCCATAACTAATTTCCTCCATGAGTTATTATCCCATCCATGTTTTTTTATCTAATCTTTCAAATTTTAACAAACCTCTATTCCCCACAAATTACCGCAATAACTGCAACGCTGTTTGTGGGACAACATTGGCTTGTGCTAATACAGAAGTTCCCGCATTTACAAGTATCTGGTTCCGCGTAAACCGAATAGTTAGCTGTGCAACATCTGCATCACGGATAGCACTTTCGGATGCTGCAGAATTCTCCTGCTGTATCGCTAAGGTATTAATTGTAAATTCCATCCGGTTTTGATAGGCACCCAGCGTGGCTCGCAAGGTATTTACATTTCTCAAAGCGTCATCAACTATTGTAATAGCTGATTCTGCAAGAGCACGAGAGGACACTGCGATGTTGTTAACACTCAGTATTGCCGCTGTGGCTCCACTAATGGTTAAACTTAGAGTTTGTCCTTGCAAATACCCTGCTTGCATCACAACAGATTGTGTTCCTGTAAGTACTTTTATACCATTAAATTCTGTATCTGTTGCAATCTTATCAATTTGACTTACCAACTGTTCCACTTCTGTCTGGATTGCAGCACGGTTGGTGTCACTTTGTGTCCCATTGGCCGCTTGAACGGCCAATTCACGAATTCGTTGCAGAATATTCGTTGTTTCACTCAGAGCACCTTCTGCAGTTTGAACCAAACTGATACCGTCCTGAACATTTCGCTGAGCTACCTGGCTTCCACGAACTTGGGATCGGAAACTTTCTGCAATAGCCAGTCCGGCCGCATCATCTGCTGCACGATTGATTCTCAGGCCACTGGACAATTGTTCTAACGTTTTGTTTAAGTCCAGCGTACTACGGCGTAGTACACGGGCCGCATTTAACGCGGACACATTTGTGTTAATACGAAGTCCCATAATTATTCCTCCTTGAGTTACTTATTTATTTTTGGCTTTCCTTGCCTATAGTTTAGTTATTTACCATGTTTATGACGCCCTTTACTGTTTAAGTTTTTGGTTACCTTAACAGTTGCAAGGCCGTCTGTGGAACGATATTCGACTGGGCAAGTACAGAAGTACCTGCGTTTACCAGGATTTGATTCCGGGTAAACCGAACTGTCTCCTGTGCAATATCTGCATCGCGAATAGCACTCTCCGAAGCAGACGAATTCTCTTCCTGAATAGCCAGTGTGTTAATAGTGAATTCCAGACGATTCTGATAAGCACCCAGAGTAGCGCGAAGAGTATTTACACTCCTTAAAGCATTATCCACTAATGACAATGCAGATACAGCACCTGCCATTGTAGATACATTTACCGCATTAACAGCAAGGTCATTTGTTTTTGCACCACCAACAGTTATTGCCATTACCTGACCACTGAAAGCACCGACCTGTAAGGTAATAGTTTGGGTTACACTTAGCACATATATCCCATTAAATTCGGTATCGACAGCAATCTTGTCAATTTGTTGTAATAACTGTTGGACCTCCGTGTTAATTGCAGCACGATTGTTATCACTCTGAGTGCCGTTTGCTGCCTGCACTGCTAATTCGCGTATCCGTTGCAATATATTCGTAGTTTCACTCAATGCCCCTTCCGCAGTCTGAACAAGACTAATACCATCCTGTGCATTCCTCTGAGCGACATTGGAACCACGAACAATGGAACGGAACGCTTCCGCAATAGCAAGCCCCGCCGCATCGTCTGCTGCACGATTGATTCTCAGTCCACTCGAAAGTCGTTCTAATGTTTTATTCAAGTCCAGCGTTGAACGCCTTAATACTCGTGCCGCATTCAGCGACGGCACATTTGTGTTAATCCTAAGACCCATAACAAATTCCTCCATGAGTTGGTTTTTATGCTTCCTTGCATTTTGTTGTTTTGATTGTCCCTTAACCAAAACAACTTTTCATGCTTTGGCTTTTGTCGCGTCCCTACGACATACCTAAGCACTTTTATTCAACTTTTAACATCGCCCAGGTCCGAACTGACATTTACCGGTGCCACCTCCTTTCAATGCCTTCGGACACCCTTTTGTTTTCAATTTTCAAATGTTTCTTTTACCGCTTTACATCTATTTTATCGGCAACTTTAGAAAAAACTTTAGAAAAATTTTAAAAAATTTTAAAATTTTTGCCAGAATTTAAATAAAAATGGCTAATTAAAGGTAAAATTCCATAAAATCAATTATAGGATTTTTAATAGGTAAGCGTACAAAAAAGTAAAGCCGAAAAGTCTCAGTCAAGAAATGTTTTATCGTGCCATTCTGGCTTTTTGAATTACATCCACAGGCAATTCTTTGCGATATTGGTCTTTGTAAAGACCTATTTTTTCGAAGGGGATTGAAGAGAATTCAAAGTTTTGTGCTTTTAAGGTTTCAACATTAACTATAAAATTCCCTGAATCCATTTCAGGAAATATTTGTGGATCTTTTGTCTCTAAATTATTTTCATATATAAAGTTAGATGGTTTCCTTGCTACTATTTCACCACAATTCCAGAAGATGTTTTTTCGAGCAGTATTTTTATTATTATTTTCTAAAAGGTTTTGCAATTCTGGATAACGCTGAAGATATAATTCTTTATCAATCGCAGGATTATCCATTGCATCTTTTACAAAAAGAATCCAACGATCCTTGGCCCATGGGGAACAACTGATACCGATTCGACAATCTGCAAAAATACAGTTTTCAATCAAATTATCTTTCCCACCATGTATTTGAATACCTCCAAATCCACCTGCAGAACTACGATAGAAAATATTCCCGTAAATATGGACTCCACTTATAGCATCATCCAGACGGATTCCAGCATGTCCACATCCCGGTTGTTCGCTTCCTTCTTTCCAACTCCCAATATGGTGCCAATAATTATACCTGTAAACAACTCCTTGAAAGGTTGGAGTACCCCACATATCCGCCCCTCCCTGGTCATCAGACTCTAATAAAACATCAAATACTTCATTAAATTCAATAACTGTATCATTCACATCAGACCTGAAAGCACTACTGGGTATGTGATGAACAAGGTTATGAGAAATTTTATGTCCAACGCCATTCATATATATCGCTGGATTATAGGTATGGTCAATACGAGCCAGATTGGAAAAATAACAATTATCAACAACAAAACCGCTCGGCGTTAAAGTCTTACGGTCTCCCCCATTCAAATATATTCCACCCTTGCCCAAGTAATGAAAATCACAAGATTGAATACGATGTTTTTTTCCCATATTAACAGTCAGACCATACCCAGCCGATTCCCGAAAACTACAACCTGATATCTGGATTTGCTCTCCATCAAAAACCTGAACCAAATTGGAGGCTCCTAAACGGAAGTGAATATTCTCAATAGAAATATAATTGGCTTTATCAAAAATTACCATAGGTTTATCCAAAAGAGACAACTCTACAACGGCCCCATTCAGAGAGGCCGGCGGGTAGAAATAAAGAAAGAGATTTTCTCTGTCAATATACCATTCTCCGGGCTGGTCTAATTCACATAATAGATTTATCGCATAAAACCGGGCTCCTTCACGATAACCATAAGCAGAACCTGGACTTGCTAATAAAACCTCTCTGTTTTCTGTATCTACAGAGATAACAGACTCATAAGAATCCGCCCAATCATAATACCAATATCCGTAAAGTAAAATATTGGCTTCTTTGGCCCATTCCGTCAAAGGACAACCTTCTAATTTTAACCGAATATTCTTCATCCTATCTGATTGTTCCTCTTTTTCTCCTTGAACACCCACAACCTTTAAAAATCCTTCGTTGGGAAACCGAGACAAGGTCATTGGAATTTTATTAAAAAACAATTCGGGACAGGGATAAGTATTAAAGTTTCTATAACTCCTATCTTCTGTACGGACCTTCAAACTTCCAAATCCTGCCAAATCCAAAGGAGGCAACTGTTTTATTCCATTTTTTTTCAAATCAACAACATAGACTTTATCTTTTACATCTGTGCGAAGTCGCTCAGAACCTGATTCACTTTCCACCTTTTTAAACTCTTGTAAACGAATCCCCCCAGAAAAGACTGTATATCCATCATTTTCCGCTCGATAAATAATTGGGGATTGAAGTGTACCCCTATCCTCTTCTGTAAAAATTATCGTATCTTTTATGTTATATTCCCCTTCCTTTAATATTACTTCTACACCACCCTCTGGAAGTCCTTTCGTACGCTTTAATTCACGGATATAATCTCTGGCTTGAATCAAAGAAGTAAATGGTGACGAACGAGTTCCATTTCCAGAACAGCCATCGCCCGGGACTACATACAAAACTACCGGAGCCTCTGCAATTAAAAAATTATGAAAAGAACAAAATAGCAAACCCATAAAAAAACCAATTTTCAAAAGGATTTTTTGATTCATTCTTGTTTTCCTTCTATTCATCTCTCAGTTTATTAATCAGATGCTTTCTTTTATAAAGAATAATATTCATAAATTTTATGATTAACAAACCAAATATTCTAACAGGAACTCCCTCTTACACAAAAATCAAAATAAATCCTGGAGCGTATCTGCGGTATTGATGCAAGGGAGAAGTATGTATGAGGGATATGTTTTATCATGATATATTTGGTTTGTGGCTTTTAATGTATGGGTATGTTGGCGGAACGGTTCGCCAGTATTGGGATTCGGTTCATAGCGAGGATTGCTCGCAGAAATTATAGTGATTCTTATTCGATGTTCAGGTGCAAGAACCAATGCGGTATCCCACAGGTCAATTTCATATTCGTATATCTTGCCGGTTTCAATAAATTGCTCTTTAAGAACAGATTCTCTATATCGGGCTTTAACCATTCCTTCATTCATCAGCATAGATCTACCGTCGGGATATACATCACAGAATCGGACCCCAAAATCAGTATCTTTCACATTCGTTGATGCATATAAAAACACTTTTATGGGACCCATTAGGGTTAAATGTTTTTTTAGGGGTGGTGAAGTAAATATAAGCAAATCACTTCTGTTTTCTATTTCTCGCTGGTCATAAGGACCCGAAGGGGGAATTAAATTATTTCCACCTTTTGATGGTGTTGGGTCAGCTGGGTCATAAATATATGTTGAGAAACGCTCCTCCTCCAAAGGTTGTTGTAGGGAAAGATTTCCTCCTGTATTCAGAAATAATTTAGTAGGACTGTTACTCCATGGCAAATCTTCATAGAATTGGTACGAGTTTCCTATTTCACCCGGATTCTGACTATCGCTGATAATAAATAAGCCAACTACAGATTTGTTATATATACCATTATCAATACCTTTAAGCCAATAATCAAACCACTCTTGCATACTCCCCAATTTTTCGTCTAGATTTGTTTTTCCACGGTCCTCAAGAACAAGTTCTCCAGGGGGTGCGGAGTGTGCTAAAGGGAGCATCACAAGTTTGCATTTTCCATAAGTTGGGGAAATTGCATTCGTATTTAACAATCTAAAAAATTCTATTGAACTACGCTGAAACAGGTCAAACCAGCCCCCAACGATATACACAGGAACCTTTATTTGCAATGCCTGTGAACGGGCATTGCGTCGTTCCCAAAATTCATCATACGAAGGATGTTTTATTATCTCGGGCAAATATTCCTTAGCAGGCCCCCATTCTTCTATAGTATTTTTTCGATAACAGCCATTTTGAAAAACGGTTTCGTAAAAGTTATCGGAACCGGCAACAAGATATGCACACTGGACTCCTTCCGGTTGAGAAGCAAGTAATAATTTTGCAGATATAGCAGAAGCAGAAAAACCCAATAAACCGATTTTCCCATTGCTCCATTTTTGTTTTTTAATCCATTCTATCGTATCA
Organism: uncultured bacterium; assembly: GCA_937124615.1. Classification (GTDB taxonomy): domain Bacteria; phylum Hydrogenedentota; class Hydrogenedentia; order Hydrogenedentales; family Hydrogenedentaceae; genus Hydrogenedens. The sequence goes on along the minus strand of CAKZKR010000093.1, from coordinate 16,195 downwards.
ATTCCATCTTGTTTGCCGGGACCACCCCAACTATCACTCCCAAAAACTTCCCATTTCCCTTCCGAACCAACAGTCCCCCGAAGATTTTACACCAGCACAGCATAACCTTTGTTAACAAAATGCTGATGCATTTTAATAATCTCTTTACGATTATAGGGTGTGCGTTCTAATAAAACAGGAAAGGAACCTATTCGAGAAGGAAGCCATAATTCCGCTTTGAGTTTAATCCCATCACTCATCGGAATTTCTATTGAATTCTTTTCAGATAAAATATTGCAGGAAAAAAGTAAAACAATGAGGAAAGACAAAATAGCATTTTTTAGGAAAAATTTCATATCACATTCCCGTCCGTTCTTTGTCTTTATATAACCATTCTGTTAATTTTTTTCTGGATATTTTTATTCCTTTTCCTTCAAATTCTTCAGGAAATGAAAAAAAATATCTGGGTATCTTTATCCCCGAAATTCTCTCTCTTAGGTAATTTTTTAGATCATTTTCTGTTTTACCTTCCGAATATTCAACAAAAGCAACAGGTATATATCCATATTCTTCGTTCTTCATTGGGACAACAATAACTCTATTCACACAACCACTGGACATTATCTGGTTTTCAATTACTTCCGGCTGAATATTTTCTCCTCCACAGATAAAAACATTATCCCTCCTACCTAATACTTTCAGATAACCATCCATAGTCCAACTACCTATATCTTGAGTAGCAAACCATCCTTCATTATCAAAGGGCTGTTCCAGTGTATTTTCATGCAAATATCCTTGAAACCTGCACGGACCTCTAACAAGAATACCCCCCTCTTCGTCTATCTTTACCGTATCAGGACTCAAGGGTTTTCCACTGGTCAATAGATGTGAAAGGGAATCATTACTACATGAAGTTGTTACTTGTGAAGCCATCTCTGTTAAGCCATAAGTTGTATACAATGGTAAACCCAGATTATAACAGTCATAAACAATCCCCTCAGGGATGGGACCCCCTCCAAGTAATATACCTTTCAGGTTCTTTCCCAAAAAGTAGCGTTCCCTGTTGAGTAACCTTTTCATAACTGTGCTAACCACAGAAATGTGTGTTATTCCCACGGGTAATGATACCTCCCACCAGCGAATATTCTCAGGTGGGATAAAAACAGTTCCGCCACTTTCTATGGAACGAAAGAAAATGGATAATCCAGATACATGAAATAATGGAAGCGACAGTAACCATGTATCCCCCTGCTGAAAAGGTAAATTCTTATTACTATAATGAGCATTGGTCAGAAGATTATTTAGGGACAAAACAACTTTCTTTGGCGATGAAGAACTCCCGGAGGTCAGGATAACAAAAGTACTTTTTTCGCCAGTCTCATAAGTGTTTATCTTCCTTTTACCGGATATACAATATGGGTTTATATCCCCAATTTTCTTAATTGGCAAAACAGGAATAGGTATATCCTTATATTTATCGAGATACTTATCCTCACAAAAAAGCACCGATATTTGTATTTCATTGACATAGTTATGAATTAATGATGGGGGGTCAAAAGGAGAAAGTAAAACTATTTGTGAATTTAATCTTATTAGAGCACACAATAGTGTTATTGTTTCTGGGGAAGGAAACGGGACAACTGCGACTCGTTTCCCTTCAAGTATTGCTAATTCCTTGAAATAAACATCGGATTTCTCCCGGATCTCATTAAAAGTAACTATATCTTTACCTGTTTTAATTAAAGGTAACTTTGAATATTCCTTGAGATAATCCTGTAATTTGTATGTACACACATCAGCTCTTTTGTAGATATTTTATTTTTCTACCATTGAACGACGAGATTTACAACCTTTTCTTCCGGACTGGCTTTATATTCAAAACGCAGGTCTTTAAACGGGTCATAGGGATAAGGTTTCACATTTACAACAACCTGTCTCGCTACATCGCCACGGGGAATAAAAATAACTGTTGGAGCCACATTTCCGGCTGGCTCATAAGTCAGTTTAAATAAATTCCCTTTTGTAAACCATACTGGATTCTTACCCGCAATTTTTTGTGGATAAGTCTGTATTAATTTGCTCAACACAGGCTTTGTGTTCCCCTCACTATCCAGAATCCCATAAGCATTATCTGTATCGCGGTCATACGAATCATATACCCACCCCAAATGATATTGGTCCATCAGTAAAAACCAGTCATCTAAAAACCTCATTGTTTCCGCTGGATTTAGGCCTATACCGAAATCCGTTATGAGCATAGGTAAACCCCATCGGCGAGCCTCACGAACTCTTTGAGAAATCGTCGTGGTCATAACCCAATTATTTGTTTTACCATAAACACTATTTTCATCTTCGTAAAACGGGTCATAATATCGGACCGCATATACAGAAAATGTTGAAGGTTGAAATTGCAGTCCTGTAGGTATAACAACACTTGAAAGCAACATCGGTTGAAAATATAAAATGGTTTCAAACCGGTTCTCTATTTTCATTTTTTCAATACGCTTATAAAAATCGGAAAGTATGGTTTGTTCAAAACCGGGACCAATATGAGGCCAGGGCTGGTCAAACACCTCGATCCCAACTAAATGTGGAAGCTTATCTACATGCGAAAGGACATATTTGACCATATCAACATAACTATTTTTTAACACATCACTTCGCCAGAAATAGTCAAAACAACTCATTACCGGTTTTGTAAAATAATTTTTATATTGGGGGGTAACAGAAGTAAACGGGTACCCACCATCATGAACAGCCCAATCCGGAAAACCAACGCCACCGAATCGCCGACTAAATAGGTCCTGATGAATGCATAAAAGCACATCAATTCCTAAATCCTCTAACCATTTCAACCGTTCTAAAGTATCTTGCATATATTTTTTATTATATTGTCCCGAGACGGGCTCTATTGCCTCCCAAAAAATCAAATATCGGACTAAATTAAATCCCCATTCTTTTAATCGTTCAAAATCTTCTTTCTTCTGCCATGGGAGAAAATCTTCTGCATTCTTTGCAGAACGGGAAACGGTAATCCCGTGATATATAGTAATTCTCCCTTGCTCATCCAATAGATATGGGGGTCTCAATATACCGGGAGCATCCTCCTTTCCCCCGGATTGTCCATAAGATAGAAAAGAGACAAAACTCATCAAAAAAAGAAACCACACACCCATAAACAAAAAAGATATTTTAAAAATGTCTTTCTTCATTTTACTTTTCCCTTTATCATAAAAAAGACAATAGCATTAATTTTAATAAACTATAAAATTCTAATGCATTTCTCTACTTTACAACAAATGATAATTTGATATATAATATGGATCCTTGTGGGGTCGTAGCTCAGTTGGGAGAGCGCATGACTGGCAGTCATGAGGTCGGGAGTTCGATCCTCCTCGACTCCACCATTTTTTTAGTCCTTTATGAATATCTTTCTATGGACTATCCGGGAAACAATTGTGTTGGTGTTATATGCTTTTCCTTGTAAGGAAATCCTTTTTCAAATTCTTCCACTTCCCGCATATCAATTTGAAAAACAGAGTCTTCAAAGTACCGTCCTTCAATACCCTTCAGACTGCCATTATATAGTTCTAATACCATAAAAGCATCAAAATTCTGTCCATCGGATGTTCTAATATTGAATTCCTTCGCATTCACAAAACCAAACCGTTGATAATATTCCGGAGACCCAAAAAGAACTAAAGCCTTCAAGCCCTTTTCTCTCTCACAGACAATCCCATGCCGAATCAGTTGAGAACCGATTCCTTTCTTTTGAAATTCGGGGTGAACACTGACGGGTCCCAAAGTTAAAACTTCATATTTTCCCTGTTGCTCATCAAGAATCATTGCTCTGGAAAACATAATGTTTCCAACAATTCTATGATTACATACCGCCACAAAGTCAAGTTCCTTTACAAAAGCAGGTGTTTTTCTCAATTTATGTACCAGAAGATGTTCAACACATCCCGGCCTATATAAATCCCAGAATGCCTCCCTTGTTAAAACTTCTGTGTCTCTAAAATCCTCTTCTCTCTCTAATCTAATATTATCTATATTCATAAAAAGACCTCTTTCTTTTTCTATAATTCCTTATTCTTTAATTACTCCCATTACTTTCAGATAAAACCTTCTTACCTTTTTTAAGAAGCCATATATTCCTGAAATATATGAAGAGAGTTGTTAACAAACCGATAGCATATAACCATTCTTTTTGGAAAGCATAGGAAATGATTTGTAAAAAAGAGGCGAATAAACTGAGATACCAGAATATTGAAGGTATTACACTTTGTCTTTTCGCTTCTGTGGCTAACCATTGAATCAGGAAACGCAATGCAAAAAATATCTGCCCGACCAATCCAAGAAAAATCCAGAAACTGTATTGAACAGCATGCAGCCTTGCCATTTCGCGGACATGGAAAAACTTCTTGTAAAAAACATAACACACTACAACTGTCGAAATAATAAATGCAAGAAGAACAAGCCCATGAGTAAGGTAATAACGGAACGATGTAAGTTTATTCTGTTTCCTCCAAATATGAATTAAATTCCGGGCATATACCAGAAGGTTAAATCCATAACTAGCTACACCCACAGGGGAAAGGATATATACTCCATATCCTAACAGCAGAATAGACCCGATAGAACTCATATACCAGAAAACAATCGGGATAACACTTCGACCCAACTTTTCAGACCATATCCATTGTATATAAAATCGACCGAAAAAGATGATAGCACCAACAACACCAATTGTTTGCCAAATAAAACTCCAATCCAAAAAATGTATCATGTAAACACCTTATTCTGGAAAATCCCGAAATAACAGGTAAAAAATATGTGTGTATTCTAAACAAATACAAGTAAAATATTAAAACTTACAGGGTAATTTGATAAACAATATCGGTCCCAAAAAACAGAATTATATACCGAACATAATTAAAAACGAATCCTAATTCCCATTTATTTAATCAATCCCAGATATCGTCCCAACCAATAGGGGAATAAATAGAAAGTAGGGGCCCATTCTGTATAACCACCATCTCCCTGGATTGCCTGCCACCGATTTTTATCCCAGCGGATAACAGCCGTCTCTCCCGGGGGAAGAAGTCGAGATGTCTGTATATCTTCAAGAATAGGTTCCCGAACAAGATGGATATCCTCTCGCGTCCTGTTATCCACAGTCCAATTAATAAGATCAAAGGGTATTTCTCTCAATGTTTTTATAGATTCCTCCAGATGTGGGTCATTGCCCATACACCATGCATAAATAAAATTAAACAACGGGTTATGTTCATTTTCTATTCCTTTAAACCAGTGCTGGATGCTTTCTCGATAAATTTTCAGCCATCGTTCTTCTTTCTCATATCGGAACAGAGCAGGATAGGTAAAGGATAATAATTCATCATCAATATGGGTCCGCGATGAAGCACCATAATTCTTTGCTCTTCTTATGAGAGAAGCATAGTCTTCTTCTACCAGCAGGCGTTCATATTCCTTCTGATACTTATCTTTCCCTGTGATATGGTAGGAAGATTTTAAATACGACAAAATCTCTAACGCATTAATTCCCCTCTCATTCGACCAATCCGGGTCGTGTTTTAGTCGTTCAGGAGCCCAAACTCCCCATCGGGTATGTGTGCCATCAATATCCTTTAAAACATAACCATCCTCAATAATTTTATCCATAACCCGTTCGACAAGGGACTTTAATTTTTGCTTATCTTCATCATCTGCACACAAATCGTAATAAATAGTCCAACCAAAGAAATGGGCCGTTATCTCATCACTACTGGTGTCCCCTTTCCAAAGCCACTTACCATCACGAGATTTCCGCCAGCGGACCTCAACAGGTTTGTATCTTGGGTCGTGAACTTTCATCCAAGACCTTTTCTGCGGAGATATTTCTTCATTAAAGTCGCAAACCTGTGTCCAATTAATGGGAACAACGGTTCTCGCAATAAAACCGGGCATTTCGGTTACCTCTTCTAAAAAACAGATACCTTTAAAAATCTGTTTTGCCCGTTCGCGAACTTGTACATCCTGTGTTACCGCATATTGAATCGCCAGGCTTGCAAGGTACATATTTGTATATCCGCCATCATTATCATCATCCATTGGCTCCCAGGTCGAAATATCCCCCGGGACACGCAATCGGCACTTTTCTACAATACCCGGTTCACGGGTGTGCCTTTGCTGTGTTACCGTTTCAAAATACTTTGCTTTTTCCGCTAATGTTTTTTTGGATATTGATAACCGACTTACTCCTTTAATAGTACCAATGTATATATCATCTCCGTCGATTACCACATCCCAAACTTCATCATCCAACAACCAGCGGGCACTCCGAAAAACTTTCTTGTTTTTCATATCACCCTCTGGTAAACAAACCAATCCATTATTCGTCCCTATCCATATTTTTCCAGAAACTTCGTCATATACAATTTTAGTTATCATTACCCCCGGAAAATCTGTATGTAAATATTTTTTAATCACTTTCCCATCCTTTAATATAGTAATCCCCCCCAATCCACCCGCCCAGATTTCCTCCCCCTTTACGACACATACTGCACTTAAATTATTAGAAACAAGTTCTTTTTCCGGGTAGACCTGTTCAAATACATCTTCCTTTTGAATATAATGGTTTACTTTTTCCTTGTTATAAATACGAACCAATCCACATCCCGTAGCAATCCAGATATTTCCCTGATTATCTATTGCTATATCTCGAATACTTCGAGGTAAAACGACCTTTAATTGCTCCCATTTCCCATCCCCATTTTTTATCCAGAGACCATCAGGACTCCCAACAACGACCTTCCCATTCGCAATCCTTACAACTGCAACAGGGATATCTCCCAAGTCCTTAATTTTCTCAATTTCGCTGTTATCCATTAAATATAGTCCGTTCCATGTTCCTATATACATTTTCCCCTTTTCATAAACCTCAATATCAAAGATATGCCCACTCTCAAGAGGTGTATCCAAAATCATATTCCAATCAGTTTTATCTAACAAAGTAGTCTGAAACAAACCTTTTTCTGTTCCATAATACAAAACTCGACTACCCTTATCTTCCATAACACAAATAGGTAAATACGGTGGGCTGGCATAAACACTTATATTTTTCAAAGGCAATGAATCATGGAAATAATGCTCATAAGAAATATCGGGTACAGCATTCCATCCTGAACAAAGAAAACAATAAATAAGCAATGTTGATAAAAAGTTCATAAAACTTCCTTATTTAACCCTGTTAACGATAAACTTTAATTATAATAGAATTAGATTCCCATAACCACATTATAGTTTCAATTTAGGAATCGTGATTGATGTCTATTCATAGAAAATTTGGTGTTACGGAGTTTGCCCTATCTTACCCAATTTGAACTAACAGAGCTTTTCCTTTATAATGTTATGTTCAATTTGGTCAAGGTTAATTGTTTTTTGAAAAGGTCCGCGATTTGATGCGTTATAGTTATAGTCTTTTGTCCTCCTTCGAAGGGATGGACCGAACATCCTTTAACATGACTCTTGAACTGGCTTCCAACAGTCGGGGAGGGCTTACAAGCCGATATTTAGCCACAAAACTCGAGACATCAGAGGAAACCGTAAACTATATATATAAGATATATCCCAAACTCTTCTTTTTTGATTTGAATCGAATTAAGATCGTTCCTGAGACTCTTCCTGTCATTCAAAGAGTTCAAAATAACTTAAATAGTCTAGGAGATATTAATTCTATTTATAGATTTACGCAAAATCTTTCCAACTCAGAACGCAGGGAATTAGAACAAAAGTTAAAAGTAAATCGTGTAATCGGATGGATGTCATTAGCCAATGAAATTATCGAAAAATTATATAAAACACCGGACAGTGTTTTAGAGCACGTAGCCGGTTATCCTTTTTCAGATTTAGCAAAAGAAATATTTGATTTTTTATGGCAAAGTAAGATAGGAATTGTCCCTATAAACCAGATACGGCAAAAGTTTTCGGACTATAACAACACAGAAATCGAAGAGGCTCTAGAAGAATTACTGAGTCAGTTTGTGTTGTTTGAACTTTTCCGTTTTAACGGGCAAAACAAATTAAACCGCTTTATAAGCATCCTTTCAGAAATTCGCCATTATAAGGAACAGAAAAAAGAAATTAAGGAAATATTGAAACAGCCCATCACATCCACAAACACTAAAATAACTCATATTGAAAGTTGTGGAATTTCATTAGTGGAACGCATTTCAAGACTTCTTGCAAGTGTTGCTGTCGCTCCCCTACATCTCAATTCTTCTGGACAAATTACTCGCTCAGATGAACAACGAATTTCTCGTGATGAACCTGAAAATGCATATCCTCCCATCGAATCACTTGTGTGGTTGGCTGAAAAATCAGGTTTTTTAGCACAGGTTGATGATACCCTTCGCATTGTAGACCTCGAAAAAATTACAAATTTATCTTTTCCAGAAAGGCTTAAAATAGTCTATGAGACATCTATAAAATTGGAAGAAACCAACCTAACATTATCAGCAACACTTACAGAATTGCAATCCCTAAAACCCGGTATATGGTATTCATTAAATGAATTTGGCAAAAGGGTATATGCACGTTATTGCGAACTATCTAATTATGAATTAAAACAAACAAAAGACAATTTCTGGAAATATGGGCCATCCAAAGGAGATTGTGAGGAGAAGGACCATATTTGCTTTATTGATAATACATTTTTCTGGTTTGGTATTATCGAATTTGGTTCAACAAAAAAGGAACGGTTTTTCCGTATTAGTGAGATTGGAGAATATCTCCTTTTTTCTTCTCAACTTTCAAAAAAACTAAAAGAAAAATATTATAAAAAAAATGAATTGATAGTCCAACCCAACTTTGAAATTATTGTCTCAACTGTTAAGGCAGACCCACTTCAACTAATCTGGATAGATCTTTTTGCTCAGAGGAAAAGTTCGGGGGGACCTGTTTCGGTATGCTCAATAACAAAAGAGTCTTTTTTAAGAGGATTACAATTGGGGGCCGATCCGAATCAATTCGTCCAATATCTCATCCAAAACACCCGAAAACAGCAGATTCCTGATATTGTGATTTCCACAATAGAAGATTGGATGCATACTATCAAACGGGTAAAGATTCGCTCTGTAATTTTGATAGAGGCTCAGGACTCGGTTATTATTGCGGATTTAATGCATCGAAAAAAACTTATGAACATTCTTCACCGGGTTTCACCCAATCAAATGGTTTATGCCCGGGGGGTACTCCTCTCAGAAATTAAAGGGCTTCTCGAAAAAGAAGGTTTTGTTGTGGAATAGATGTAAGAAAAAGGTTTACTACTAAACGGATACCCTTTTACCCCAAAAACACTGATGAATAAACATGAAAATTCATGAAAAGGAACCTTCTTTATTGAATATACCCGGTAGCCTTCAACTGTTCTATTAGTTCAGAAGGTAAAGGGGCTTGTTCAGAGGAAGTTTTTCTATCTTCCTTTTCATTTCCTGCTTTTATATCATCTATTTTCTCATAAAGTTCTCTCTTAAAATCATGATAGGTTTCTTGTCCTGACAAGTCATTCTTTTCTTTGGGGTCTTCCATTAAATTATATAGTTCTTCGGGTTTAAATCCCCGTGGGTTATCCGGATTGGCAAGAATAATCTTAAATTCTTTGTTTCTTAATGATTGCAGAATCTGTCCCTCAGTCTCATTCTCTGCCCATGCAAAAACCTGTCCATCATGTTTTATCACCTTTCCATCCCGGGATAATAAAGGTCTTCCTGAAAATGTTTCGGGAGGAGTTATCCCCGCTATTTCTGTTAATGTAACAGGCAAATCAATATGACGAACTAATTCCGGCACCCTTTGATTTGTATTATCCGCATCTGCTCTGTTATCAGGAACCTTTATAATTAGGGGAACATGGAGCATTTCTTGATACAGGGTAAAACCATGCCACCAACCTTGATGGTCTTCAAATTCTTCTCCATGGTCCGCAGTAAAAATAATATAAGAATTTTTATCCAACCCACGCTTTTGAATTCCATCAAGAAACACACCCAAATACTTATCCAGATATTCAATTTCAGCAATATATGCCTCTCTCATCAAAGGGGTCAAAAAATTTTTAGGCTTGTTTCCCAGAAGGGCCCTTGAATAGAAAGTATTCTTTCCCAAATTGAGAAAGGGGTCGTGCGTGTCCATGTAATGAAGGACTAAAAAGAAAGGATGTTCCTTATTGGGACGGTTATCAATCCATTTTAATGCTTCAGAACTTACAACTTCTGCAGGTTGATAATACCTCCTGATATCAGGGAGATTATTTAACATCTTTAATAGAATAGTAGAAATCATCCCATGAACACGCCGTAATATCTCATAAATTGTTAGTTTAGCGCTGGAATCTTTTGCAAAAAATACCCGTTTCGGTTGTAATTCTGTATATTCAACAAAGCCCTTCTTAAAACCAAACAATGAGTGAACATTTGGATTATTAGCAAATGCTTTTGTAACATATCCATTATTTAGAAGCAATTCTGCAATGGTAGGCAAACCAGGGTCTATAATCGAATTCTTGTCCGTTGCCCGATGACGCCGTGGAATAACACCCGTATATAAAGAAGCAAATGCAGGTTTGGTCCATGATGCCTGAGAACTACAATCTTTAAAGAGAATAGATTTTGAGATAAATTCGTCTAATTCGGGAGTTTTTGTTTCAATATTGGGATTATACGAAGGTAGGTAATCCGCACGAAGAGCATCCGCTATAATTAGAATTATATTCGGAGAATCTGTAGGGGCCTGGGGAAGAGACATAGGGGTAAGTTCATGTTTTTTTAGCAGGGAAAATACCGGGGAAACCAGTCCGACAAAAAATGGGAGAAACAATAAAAGGATTATCGTTAAAGCAACCATTTTTTTTGACAATCGAGACAAATAAAACAAAAATATATAAAATAATGATGAACCGATTAGTACAGAACCCATATAGTAAAAACTTAATGGTATATACACTGTATACGAACCGGGTTTTTGAAGCAGAATATCACGCCAGTATCTCCACAGGATTAATACCAGCCCCAAAGACAATAATACGGAAACGAAAGAAAATACATACACAAAAAACGACGATGGAAACTTTTTTACTAATAAAGGGATCCAGGCTCCCACAAAAACTCCTATACACAATCCAACACCTGCAGAGACTATTGCATACATCAAAGGTCCCCACCATAGAGCCTGATAATCGTTAAGGTTTGGAAACTTATACATTACCCATAAGGATTCGGTCAATCCACAGAAGGCTCCTGCTGTAAACCCTCCAATTACACCCCAAAATAGACCTACAAAAATTTTATTTCTCGCAAATAATAGCTCCTGTGGATTAAATTCCTGAGAAAAATTTTCTATGGACAAAGACCGGGACTGTATATTTGTCATCTGTTCTTGAATCTCATCTTTCTGTGGGCGTTTACGCAAAATAAGGAAGGGGAGCCCAATAAGAAAAGGAACAACATCGCCAACCCACCAGCCCAGGTGAGCAAAGGCTACTACTTTTAATGTATTTTCTTTTCCCCCTAATAGTGTTGCAAACACAATTTCGCGAATTCCTTCACCACCGACCGAAGGACCCAAAACAGTTCCGTATATCATCAATGGACTTGCGAACAGCACATCCCATAAACTGGTATTTTCTGAACGCAATGCCATCATCGTTCCAAAATACATTAAACAAGCACTAAAATGAACAAACAATCCGCATAGAATAGCCAGTAGTAAATATTTGCGATGCCCGGCATAAGCAGTAGCGGAACTTCCCAACCGGTTGAGTATCCTTTTTATCTTTCCCGGCATGGGTATTGAATATAAAATAACCTGAATAATATAAGGTTGAAGTAATAAAGATAAAAAGAAAAGAACCGCAAGACCTAATATCATTAAAATAATAAAAAGAAACAATGTGTTAAACTTTAACAGACGAAATCCCAGAGGAAAAGTCAAAAAAACAAGTGTTGTTAGAGATATAAAACCAATGATTTTCTCTATAAATATAACCGTAGTACAGCGAACAACATCCCCCGTGTATCGCACAGAATCGTATAAGCGATAACCGTCCAGACCAAGGGTACTGGGCAAAAAAATGCCGATGGTCCTTCCGATAAACCAACTCTGAACCATATAAGGAAACCGGATATATAGATTCTGTCCATTGAGCAAAATTTTCCAGCGAATAACTCCACACATAATACCTCCCAATCGTATAAACAAAGCAAACAAAATCCACGGAATTGCATGATAGGGATTTAAAGAACGAATCTCCTGAATAAGCGTTCCGGGTTTCACCCCTCCAAAAGTATCCTCCGGGAATCCAAACATCTCAGGCCAGAAAAGCAGAACAAAAAGACCAATGGTTACCCCTAATTTTATCAGGGTAGCAATAATTCGTTTCATGGAAGATAAATTCCTTCTTCAAAGGATTAAAGTAGATCTAAATCTATTACAGAATTATAGAATTATATGGATTTACCCTCACATAGAGCAATTGTATCTATGAATTGCCTTATAATTAAATTTCAAACAGGTTGCGAAGTTTTGCTCCCTTTGAATACAATCTAACATATTTTTAATTTACAAAAATCATAATGAATTATAAAAATTGTCGTTACCTTCTCGCTCACAAATAGTACAGATAAAGTGTAAAGCAACGATTTCCCTTCTCAGAAAGATTTCGGAAACCCTCCGGTCAGGTGACATTCCTGAAGGGAAAATAGGGGCTATTCGTGTTCCCATTGATGAGCCTTTAAATCTTTTAGAAGAATTGGCTTCTATCCAAGGATTTGGCAAATATTACTGGGCTTCAAGGGATGAATCCTTTGAAATGGCCGGTTGGGGTGAAACAGATATAATCATTGCCGATGAGGAATGCTACGACTTCTCATACAGTTTAGTTTTCCAAAAAATTTCAAATCGATTATCCTATAAATACCCTACAGTCCGATATTTCGGTGGTTTCAAATTTTTGCCATTGGATAACCGTGGTAAACGATGGAAATCTTTTCGCGCATATCGCTTTGTTGTTCCTCAAATTGAACTATTAAAAACAGATGAGAAAATCCAACTTGTAGCCCATATCATTGGAGGAAAGAACGATTACATTTTAGAACAATTAATTTCTATACTGGAAGGACTTGACTTATGGATTGGCGTAAACAACCTTGACAAGAAAAAACAAAAATCGCTAACTTTTTATCACCGATTGGACTGTCCTTCAAAGTCAGAATGGCTCGAACTCATACGACGCACTTTAACAGAGATTAATGCTGGGACTTTTGATAAGGTAGTCCTAGCAAGAGAAACGACCTTTGAAGCCGATGGGGAGATTGACTCTATTCTTTTATTACGGTCGATGGCAGAAAATTACAACCGTTGTTACCGCTTTTGTTTTAATCCAACCCCTGAAAGAAGTTTTATTGGATTGTCCCCTGAACGACTCTATAAAAGATTAAGCACATACATAGAGACTGAGGCATTGGCAGGAACAATGGCGAGAGGGAAGGACACAAGTGAAGATGAATATCTCAAATCTTCCCTCATAAACAATAAAAAAGAACGGCTTGAACACGAAATTGTAGTAACCATGTTAAAAACAGATATGGAACGATTATGCTCAAGTTATGAATATGATGAACATCCGCGAATTATTACCTTAACAACAGTTCACCATCTCTTCTCTCACTTTAAAGGAATCCTTCGACCTGATATCGACGATGAGCACATTTTAGAACAACTTCATCCTACACCTGCTATCGGGGGTTATCCGCGTGGTTCCGCTCTGGAGTGGATACAAAGGGAAGAACCATTAGACCGTGGGATTTATTCAGGACCGGTAGGCTGGGTTTCATATAGCTCAGCCGAATTTTGTGTAGGAATTCGATCCGCATTGGTACAAAACAATAAAATATCATTGTATTCCGGAGCGGGTATCGTTCAAGGCTCACAACCCGAAACGGAATGGAATGAATTAGAATGTAAAATTAAGAGCTATTTGAATGTATTAATGAAAGATCCTCTCCAAGGATAAGAGATGGAGGAGAAAAATGACGAGTGTAATTCCCTCACCGAATATGAATCATCTCTGGGCAAAATTACTAGTAGAAGAACTCGTCCGAAACGGAGTATGTGGCTTCTGTATTTCGCCGGGCTCGCGATCTACCCCCCTGGCTTTGGCTGTTTCCGACCAAAAGGAGATTATCCACCATATCCATGTGGATGAACGCGGTATGGGTTTCTATGCATTAAACTGGGCAAAAGCAACAGGGAAACCCACTGCTCTCATTTGTACTTCGGGGACAGCAGTTGCTAATTATTTTCCATCCGTGGTAGAAGCCTCTTTATCGCGTGTCCCACTAATCATAATCACCGCCGACCGCCCTCCGGAACTTCTACAATGCGGAGCCAATCAAGCCATTGAACAGATAAATATATTTGGTACTTATGTACGCTGGTCATTCACCTTACCCTGCCCGGACTCTGATATTACTCCAACAGTTGTACTAACCACAGCGGGTCAGGCCGTTTACAGAGCCTGTCGAGCTCCAGCAGGACCCGTACATATCAACTGTATGTTTCGCGAACCATTAGAACCTATTGAAGTAGAGGGGGACATCCCTCAAAATTATACCCAACCTATTGAATTCTGGTTAGCCAATAAGAAACCCTTCACTCGTTGGAATCTTCCCGAGTCAAGACTTACTACCGAGCAAGAAATTTTTGTTCTGGATAAAATAGAAACGGTGCGGGAAGGTCTCTTAGTTATAGGAGAACTCCGAAGAGAAAAAGAAATCAGGTCCGCATATCATCTAGCTCAGTCACTACATTGGCCTGTTTTTCCCGATGTTACCTCCGGTTTACGACTCGGAAACAAAACCGATTTTTCAGTACCTTACTATGACCAGATGCTTCTTGTTCCCGAATTTTTAGAAGAATTTAATCCCAAATTTGTATTACATCTCGGAGGAACTATCACCTCCAAACGGCTCCTTGAATTTCTTGAAAGGAATCGACCTGAATACATGCTCGTTACAGACCATCCTCTACGAACCGACCCGATACATCGGGTTACCTACCGTTTTGAAACCGATTTAAGTTCTTTCTGTTCATGGTTAGCCCCCGCTATGCGACGCAGAGATGTCTATCCCTGGGGATTGGAAACGGTAGAATGGTCCCAGAAAATAGATACAATTATCGATAAATGGGCAGAAAGTCAAGAATTTCTCAATGAAATCACTATTGCTCGCTTTATATCTCAATGGAAGCCCATTGAATCGGACTTGTTCCTCGGGAATAGCATGCCCATTCGTGACGCAGACATGTATGGTTCTATTCATGGAACAAACGGACTGGTCTTTGCCAATCGGGGAGCCAGTGGAATTGATGGTACTATTGCAAGTTCTGCTGGATTTTCCTTCGCACGAAAACGGATTATTACCGCTATTATCGGAGACCTTTCCGCCCTCCATGACCTCAACTCCTTTCCTTTACTCTCCCAGAAAGGCGTCCATGTCATACTCATTATCATCAATAACAATGGCGGAGGAATTTTCTCATTCCTTCCCATATCTGCATATCCTGAAACTTTCGAAAAATATTTTGGTATGCCTCATGGGTACCATTTTGATTGTATAGCAAAAATGTTTGATATTGATTTTTCCGTAGTCCATAAACCCGATGAACTCAAAAAAAACTATCAAAACGCATTGAAAAAAGGTGTTTCTAAAATAATCGAAGTCGCTACCAACCGCTCCGAAAATCTAAAACTGCATAAAGATTTGCAAAGTATAATAAAAAAAGAACTAAAAAAAGAATTCAAAAAAAATAATCACTAAAATTTAGTATTCCCATCAGTTTAGCCCATCTGTCATTTTTGTTCCTTTTTATTGCTACAGATAATACCTATGTAATAAATATAGAAACTCAAATATTGTGCAAATAATAAGACTAATAATGAATAAATACAATTAGAGAGAGACAAAAACTACCTGTAACATTTATTTCTTTTACTTAAACTTATTTATTCTCAGACAATATCCTTTCTCACCATCAGAGCAAAAATAACTGTAGAAAAAGCTTTTCTATCCACAAAAATTATAAAAACTCTCCGAATTTTATAGGTAGAGATTATGTCTCAATATTGAATTATCATTTCATTTCTTATATCGGGGCGGGG
>CAKZKR010000092.1 GCA_937124615.1 uncultured bacterium | reverse complement strand
TTCCCACCGGCAGAAGCAGACTCCTCTGATAGAGGAATAATTGCAGACCATGTAGCGGAGTCATATACAATCGGTAGTGAGGTTTCTCCTGTTCTTATAGTACGAACCAATTCTCGCACCGTGATATAATCTCCAAGTCCGTGTCCTCCTACACCTATCCCTGATTTCTCGTATTCCAGTCCATAAAGGATGCGAATACTTTTCCATAGAAGGGTTAAAATCTTCCCAGGTATCTTTTTGAGGACTTATTCCTTCCAGATAGATTTTTTGTAAGGAGCCGAAATAGATACCTTTTGTCCCCTGAAGTCTGAATATAGAATCATAAGGTCTTAGTAGTGTTGTATCATGATAGAGGGTTATCGTCTTTCCTAATATGTCTGGAGTATGGTGGTATTGATATCACCATGTTTAATCTTTATTTTTGACAGAGCGTGGTCGGGACCAAATTTTTCTCTAAAGTATTCTTTCATTCCTCGTGATGGGGTGGAATCACTATATAAAGAAGGGAAACGGTCTCCGCAGTTTATGTTAAACTATTGGGAAATGGGGCCAACAGAATGTGTAGGATAGTTGTTTTCTTTTCGATGGATAATACCTTTGCCTCTCCATGTCAATTGGCTTCTTCGTCAGCAAGAAGAAAGCGACAGTCGTTTTGATAACCTCCTTCTACATGAACGACTTCACCCAAAAGCCTTCTCGGACCATCCGAAGTAAGGTTAAAGGCTCCTTGAAATAACATACATTTTCCATTAAATAACACAGTTGTCCTGTAATTTCTGATGTTCTAACAAGGGACTCACATTCTTTCAATGTAATGTATACGGGGACTTCTAATGCAGAAATTTATCCTGCCTGCATCTAATAAATGTCCTCTATTACCAACACCCACAATACCTATTCGTGCTTTCTGTTTTATAGCTTTGTTTTGTGCTGTAGATAACAATAGAGGAGAAATAGCCGTGGTAATAGATATAGATTTTATAAATCCTCTCCGAGATATCTCTTTCTCACTCACAGAATTTCTACTAATCTATAAATTAATGAGGAAGGCCAAAACACCCAAATTAAAATGTTCTTTCTGAATGTCCAGATACAATATTTTGCGGAGTTGATAGATTCGTCCGACCAATTCACCCTGATGAAAAATTCCAGATTGGATTAACCAATATGTCTCCGGTTGAGGATCATAAATATTGATGAGATATGCAGAACCGTAAAAGGAAAACCGGGGTTTAATACATGCAATTTTTTTTTCATTTTGATAAACATCTAAAACGGAGGGTTTTTTGTAGGTAAAGGAAATAGAGAACCAACTGCGTTTTATAAAAATAGTACATATCTCTTTTTCCAAAGCGTCTTTTACGAGCCAACCGTGATTTTTTGCTTCTATAAAGTACTGGATTTCACCGGCACGGTTTACACAAGACGATAAAGCTCCGCCTTTCTCTTTTAGGGAAATTAAGTATAATTCATGCTTTTCGAATGGGTCGGGAAAATCCAGTGTTTCTTCTTTGGTAGAACCGTGGGCTTCTGCAAGGCATTTTCGCCACCGAAGTTCGCCCACAAGGGATTTTACTGTGAACAAGATAAAACCTAATAAAGTAATAACAACTAGTGCTATTGTTCCGGCATAAGAAAGTTTTTGAATTCCTAAAAGTAATCCCCAAAAGGTTAAAGCAAAAGAAAAAATGACAAATACAGAGTAAATAAATAAACTAACCGGGTTTATTTGATATACCAACTTTGGAAGGGTAAAATAGCAAACCGCTCTTTCGTAATCACTTAAAAAATCATCCATTTCTATCTTTGGCATGGATGAACAAATTCCTTCTATTCGGTTTTTTTAAGATTTTTAGCGTCTATGTATATTTTACTTATAACCTCATCTATACAGGAAGAAAAAGTTTTTACCAACTCGGATACTTCTTTATCGGGGGATTCTTTTTCAACAGAATAAATTTTTTGGGATAGTACTTCCATATTAACGGGATTCAAAAATTGCACAATTAATTTTATGCTGGCAATCGGAAGGTTTGGCGTTTCTATTTCTTCAAAGTTAAGGACATCAATATGTAGATAATAATCGGGTGCATTTTTTGGGGATTGATGGCATAAAAAAGTTTGATTTATTCTGTTTGTTATCAATTCCTCCAAACTAGAAGCCCAAAGATGAACGGAATAATAATCTATTTGAACAGAGTTTTTACGAACCATTATCTCTTTTCTTTTTAATGCTTCTGTTAAACGAATACTTGAAACTTGAAGACATAATGGCATTTCATTTTCAATGGGTTTTATTGTATTTTCAAGAGTGTAATAATGTAAGGCTGGAGCAGAGATACAGCCTGATAATATTAGAATGATACATAAGCAATAAGAAGTCCACCTGATTTTTTTTAAGGAATTTCTTTTGCGAGAAGAAAATGTAACCATGCTTTATTTTTTACCTCCCGGGACTTTTCCTGTAAGTATTGATTGAGGTTGTTCTGCTAAGGTTTGGGACAACAGACGCAAATTGCGAATGGTTTCCTTAATATCCAAAATTAATTCGTCGATATTTCGTTTATTTTTACCCATCCAACTTCTCGCTTCTGCTGATAAATTATCCATATTACCCGTAATTTTTTCCACATTGTTTAATATCTTTTCCAGGTCATCTGCGCTATTTTCGGTTATAGATTGTACCTTTGCTAAAACAACTTTTACTGAATTTAAAGAATCGTGAACAGAACCTCGGTTTTCTGAAATGATAGCATTTATCTGTTCTACAACTTTCTGTGTATCTTTTTCTATTTCTTTAATGTTTTTCAAAATCTCGGCAATTTGGGGTTTTTGTTCTTTTACAAGAGTATTAAGTTCGTCTATGAAATCTGTTCCCTTTTCGAGTGTTCCACTAAGTTGTTGTGTCAATTCTGTAATCCGTGCTTTAGTTTCACCGGTCGATTCAGATTGTCGAATTCTATCCATTCCCAGAAAGTCGGTTAAATCATCCAGGAGTCTCTCTACTTTTACAATAGTGGTTGAGAAATCAGGGATTTCGACCAGTCCTCCTGTTTTATTGATAGAAGGGATGGTACTTTCTTCTTCTAATACGGGAGCATCTGCTTCTCCTGTTGAAATTTCAAGATGTCTTGCAGAAGTGAGGGAAACCTGTTCTACAGTAGCGATACATTTTTGGTTTAATACAATATCCGGTGAAACCGCAATCTTAACGCATACCTGACTGGGGTCTTGGTTATCAGGATAAATATGTATAACTTTCCCAATTTTTAATCCTCCGAAACGAACATCGGCCCCACGGTCTAAACCCAATGTGTTCTTGAATTTAGTGTAGTAAATTTTTGTTCCCGTGTTGGGACGATAACCTCGCACCAGGAGGACAAATAATACAAGAATGACCACACTAATCAGGACAAATAATCCAGCGATAATCTCTTTTTTTGTAAACTCACTTGCTTTTGAACTCATCTTACACCACCATGTATCTTTTATTTTATTATTACATATCTTCTAAAGAATCTAAAATTGCGGAAGTAGATTGATTTTCTTCGGGATTTGGTGTTCGTGTAAAAAACTGGCGAAGATAGGAATTGGAATTTAATTCCATCTCTTTCAAATCCCCGATAGCAACAATCTTCCCCGCATGTAATAAACAAACGCGGTCTGCAATAATTTGTACACTTTCTAAATCATGGGTAACTACGACACTGGTTAAGTTAAATGTGTTTTGCATTTTCCGAATGAGATGGTCTAAACCTGCTGCAACAATAGGGTCTAAACCAGAAGAGGGTTCGTCATAGAATATAATTTCTGGGTCTAACGCCATTGCACGAGCAATTCCTGCTCTTTTTTTCATTCCTCCACTCAATTGAGAAGGATATAAATTTGAACATCCACCTAATCCCACAAGGTCTAATTTTATCTGTGTCATAATATCAATTGTTGAATCGGCAAGGTGGGTGTGTTCTTTTAGTGGTAATGCGACATTTTCGCCCACAGTCATCGAGTTAAAAAGAGCCGAATTCTGGAAACACATCCCTATGCGTTTGAGAAGTTTTATTTGTTCTTGAACACGGATTGTCGTAACATCTTTTCCAAACATCAAAATTTTTCCAGAATGAGGACGGATCAATCCGACCAGCGTTCGTAAAAGGGTACTTTTTCCGCATCCACTTCCTCCCAAAATAACAAAGATTTCTCCTTTCTTAACTTTAAAGGAAATATTATCTAAAACCCGTCTTGTTCCATATTGAACAATAAGGTTTTCTACTTCAATTACATATTCACTGTTATTGTTATTCATCATTCTGTAAAATAAAATAATGCGGTCCAGATTAAATCTACAACTATTATTGTAAAAATAGAGGTAACTACAGAAGAAGTTGTCATTTTGCCAACGCTTTCTGCACTACCTTCGACTTGAAAACCACGATAAATACCGACCCAACAGATAGTCAAACCAAAGAAAATACTTTTTACTATCCCCGAAAATAAATCTTTGGATACAAGGGCGTTTGCAGTCTGGTCAAAATATGCCCAGAAATCAATCCCAAGAATACCAACCGCAACAATAAAACCCCCTGCAATCATTATTGCCATTGAAAGCACGGTAACGCAAGGAACTGCAATTACCATACCAATAAATTTGGGCACTACTAAAAATTTAACGGGATTCAGTCCCATTACCATAAGGGCATCTACTTCCTCAGAAACTTTCATTGTCCCTATTTCCGCAGTTATAGCGGAACCACTCCGTCCTGTAATGAGGATGGCTGACATTAACGGAGCCAATTCTCGCAATGCAGAGATACCAACCAGATTTGCCATAAATATGGTTGCACCCCATTGTTGTAAGGTGTAGGCAGACTGCATACCCATAATAATTCCAACCAATAAAGAAATTAAACCGACTATGGGTATGGAACGAAAACCATATTCCACAAAGTGCTCTATAGCACTACGCCATCTCAATCCTCGCCCTAATAACGGCTGTAAAAATAACCAATTTAATGTGTCCATAATCAGGACACAAACTACAAGTGCAGAGTGCACTCCGTTCAAAAAAATCTGACCGATTTTACCCAAGAACGAAACTATCATTCTTTAATTGCTCTCTGTAATCTGGAAAACAGTCTCTAACCGCGACAGGTTCAAAACTTTTCGAACAGCATGAGAAGGAGACAAGATCTGGAATATTTTTTTCTGTTTTGTTGCAGAACGAAGCCCCTCGACCAATGTCGCTACCCCGGAAGAATCCATATACTCGACATGGGAAAGTTGTACAGTTATTGTCTCTTTTGATTTATCAATTGCCTCCAGAAGAGACTTTCTTAAGTTAGGAGAAGTATAGAGGTCCACCTGTCCCGATACCTGAATTTTATAATTTCCATTTTGTTCGATTGTTTGAATTTCAATTGACATTATTTAACCTTTCCTAAACGCTTTTTTCTTCGTGTTCTTAATATAAGACAATTTTTCCCGTCCTCATTGACATGGAAAGAAACTTCATCAAAAGCCCGTCTTAAAATTATAAGACCGAGCCCATGTGGTTTAATACTCGCAGGTTCTATGTTTTTACTTTTTTCTCTATTTAAAAAATCTTTCGGGGGACAGGTTCCACAGTCCTGTAATTCAAATTCAAGCCATACAGTCCCCAAGCGTGCTGATAACTGGATAAATTCAGATCTCATGCCATGGTAAGCATGACGGATACAATTTGTACAGGCTTCATCTAATCCCAATACCATATCATCTATTTTTTCCTGTGAAAAATGGGCCGCTTCGAGATAGTTACGAACTAAAGCCCGAACCGGCTTTAGTAGTTTTGGATGTGAGCGAAAAGTAATTGTAAAATCATCACGCATGACTCAACCACCGGAATAGTAATAGTGTGCAATCATCATGGGGAAGATTGGGCGTGGTATATTTTTGAACTTTCTGTAAAACATCCCGAACTGTTTTTTCAGCATTTTCAAAGTGCAAGGTCTCGATAGTCTTTTTTAACCTATCTATACCAAATTCCCTATCTGTAATTTTTTTATCATTGTCTTCTTTCCGTGCCTCAATAATCCCATCGGTAAACATTATAATAGCGTCTTCTTTTGACAAAATGTCTTTGTCTTCTTTCCATGTAGACGCCGGCAATACACCCAGAGGGGGTCCGGAAGGATGGAAACAATACTCTGTTTTATGATTGTGCCACCATAAAACCGGTAAATGTCCTGCGTTTACTGATGAAAGTTCTCCTGTCTTTAAATTAACAATGACATAACATAAAGAACAGAACATTCCCTGCTGTCCATACTCGAATAGGTCTTCATTTAGGGCATTCAATACTTCTATTTGTGAAGACAGTCGTTGTGCCTGGATACGAAATTCTGTAAGTAGCCGAACCATAGCAAGAGAAGCGGGCATCCCTTTACCCGATACATCTCCAACAATAAAACCCAAACGATGGTCTGGGAGTAGAATTACATCAAAAAAATCTCCTCCCACTACTTTTGCGGGAAGGGTTTGGGCAAAAATATCACAATTTTTGGGGATTGTATTCCAATTATTAAAAAGAAAGCCTTGTTGAATATTTGCAGCGGTCTGGAGTTCTTGCTCTAACCGATATTTTTCAATCAATTCTTTATACATCTTTACATTTTCTATGGCTAATCCCGATGCATTCCCTACGGCAGAAGCAAGGAGTAATTCTTCTTCTGAGTATCGATTCTTGTCGGATACTGTGTCCATGTAGAGTAAGCCTAAAACTTTTTCTTTAGCACGAAGCGGAGCACAGATAACAGATTGGACATTTAATGTAATAATGCTCACCGCTCTTTTTAATTCATCACTATCCATAATATCCTGATAAAGTAAACTCTGTCGTTCTTTAACTACTTTGTAAATCACCGTATTACTAATTCGAATCCTATTTATAGGAACAACAATCAAATGTCCTCCTTCCCACTGGTGCACCCGGGAACATTGTGGGCATGGGATTATTTTCCCTTCTTCATCGGTAAGCAGAATAGCCCCATGGTCTATAGGAATTACATGAGAAGTGGCCTCGATAATCTTGTTTTGTAATTCACAGAGGTCAAAATTGGTAGAGATGTCATTAATTACTTTACATAAAGTTTCTAATAGTAGGGTTGCACGCTGTTCTCTTGTTGGAGAAACTGTAGTCTCATCCATACTAAGGAAAGAACGAGTGACAATTGAGTGTTGTTGTTCTTCTTCTGTTTTTTCAGCAATGTTTGTAGGTTTGCTATTCTCTTCAATTTCAAAACGAAAAACCGTTTTTCCTATTTGAACAGTATCCCCTGAATGTAATTCCCCAGACACCATTTTTTGCCCATTGATATATGTACCATTTGTACTACCTAAATCTTTCCATCTATAACTATCCTCACTTTGAATAAGTTCAAAATGTTTACGGGAAACAGATGGGTCCTCTATAACAATGTTACATTCCTTTGTTCTTCCTACGATTAAATGAGAATAAACAGGTATTTTCTCTCCGTTATCCTCTTTAACCAAATAGGCTTTGGGCACTGCTACTCTCCCAACTCATGTTTATTGCTTTATTTTTATATATAGAATACTCATTTTATTATAATAAGTTCCAATAAATAATTTGTTTTTAGAGATGCAGAAAATTTTCACTATTGCAAAATATAGCAAGTGGTATTAATGTATTCTTTTCTCTATTAATTTTAGCACATATAAAGTTTGCTTTTGCTCCCTTTCTAAAACGGAATCGTGGTATTTTTACTTTTAGTATTCTGGCTGGAACTATTGAAGCACATTTAAAACACCTATCTAAGGATTGTGATGTACTCTCCTTCCAGATAGGAATACAAGCCAGTAAAGGGGTTGCACTCCCTGCGAGATAAGGAGTTCCTTTTAAGCAAATTTTTCCATCTTTCTTCAATTCTACCTCTGTCCCAAATTCACGATATACTCCCGCCGGCATACCCATCAATTGAGTTGCATCAGAAATAAGAATAACATTGTTATATTTTTTACATTTTGCAATAGTTTTTAAGATTGCCGGCGGAAGATGGTGTCCATCAGCAATAATGGAAACAGATAATCTCTCTTCTGCAAGGGAATACCAGATAGGGTTATCATGCCGATGTATGTAGTTATGAATGCCATTGCCAAGATGGGTGCAGAGGCGAGCCCCTGCATCTACTGCTTTACGCATTATCGTTATATCTGCATTATGATGTCCTAAAGAAACATGAACACCTTTTGATACTAAATATTGAATGAATGGAATCGCATTTTTCTGCTCTCCTGCTAAAGTAACATACAGAATTTTGCCACCCGTTGCTTGGTAATATTTTTCAAACTCTTTAATTGAAGGGGGTCTTATGCATTCTTTTGGATGGGCTCCACGGGGACCGTCTTCTGCTGAAATCCATGGTCCTTCTAAATGGATTCCGGGAATGGCAAAAGATAATTCCTTATTTTTTCTAAGGCTGTCTCCAATAATTCTACAAAGGAATTCCGTTTTTTCAATAGAATTAGATACAAGAGTGGGAACCCAGCGGATAACTCCTGATTGAAATAAGCGATGTGATAATTCTAACAGTTTATCTTCTGTTAAATTTTCGTCCTGAATGCTAATTCCAAAGCCACCATTTACCTGTATATCAAAAAGTAATGGTGCGATTATAGTTTCTTCATCACCTATATCTGCTGATTTTGGATTTGAACTTTCTTTTATCTGGACAATAACCCCATCTTTTACCGTACATACTACAGTTTTTCCTCCACTAACAGGGGTTCCATAAATAGTAATTGTATTTTTCGGTTTCATTTCTTGTTTTATATAGTTTATTTGTTAGTGTTCATTAATTCTTCATAAAAACTGCAATAAACGCGTACCCCTCTTTTTAAGAGAGGCAAGTTCTGGTGCTCATTGGGACCGTGTATTCCGTCATCGGGTAAAGCAAAGCCTAACATAATAGAATCTAATCCTAAAATTTTTTGTAACCATGCCACCACGGGGACACTTCCTCCTTCTCTACGGAATAAGGGAGCGCACCCAAACTCTTTTGATAAAGCGGTTATTGCAGATTGCATATAGGGTGATTTTAAATTCATTAATGCGGGTGGAGAACATGAATGTAAAGATAAATTCCATTTTATTTCAGTTGGACACCTTTGCAGTAAAAACTCGCGGAGATATTCTTCTATTTTTTCTGGTTCCTGCTCAGGAACTAAACGCATGGAAATTTTAGCCCGTGCTTTTGATGGTAAAACAGTTTTAGCCCCTTCCCCTGTAAAACCTCCTGTAATTCCATTGACCTCCAGAGTAGGTCGTGCTCCTATGCGTTCTACGGTGCTATAGCCTGCTTCACCGTAAAGTTCTGACATTCCTACGATATTTTTCCATTCCTCATCTGAATGGGGAATCTGGGACAGTAAAGTTCTCTCTTCGTCTGTTAAAGGTTTCACCTTATCGTAGAAATGAGGGAGTGTTATTTTTCCATTGGCATCATGCATTTTGGCAATTAACTCGCACAATACATGGATGGGATTTCGTATGGTTCCTCCATACAAACCACTATGTAAGTCCTGTTTAGGTCCTTTCAATTCCAGTTCAAAATAGGCAAGTCCACGAAGACCATAAGGAATCGATGGAATGTCCGGGGCCAATACTCCTGCATCACAATTTAGAGCAACATCTGCTTTCAATAAGTCTTTGTGCTGTAATAGGAAAGTTTGCATGTTGGGAGAGCCAATTTCTTCTTCTCCTTCAATAATATACTTTAAATGGATGGGAAGGGGACTATTTGCCAACCATGCTTGTGTTGCAAATATCTGTGCCAATAACTGTGCTTTCATGTCAGAGACCCCTCTGCCATACATACAATCGCCCTTAATAGTCGGCTGGAAAGGCTTTGTCTCCCATTCGTGCTCCGGATCAACAGGTTGAACATCGTAATGTCCATAAATAAGGAGTGTCAGAAGAGGATTCGATGCTTTATATTCTGCAAAAACAAGTGGATGTCCATCTGTATGCATTATTTCCACATGATGAAAATTCAATTTCTGGAAGTATTTTTCCAACCAGTGGGCTGTCCGAAGGACTTCTACTTTATAAGTAGGCAAGGTGGATATTGAAGGAATAGAAACAAATTCTTTTAAATCCTCCAGAAATTGTTCCCAATTTTTCTCAATGTAAAGAGAATACTTATCCCAAATACTCACTTCTTTACTCCTCTATATAAAATTAAATTACTGTATAGATATAAAATTTTCAAAAAATAAAAAACAGAACTACGACATCATATTAATGCCGTAGTTCTTATTGCTTTATGTAGAAAACAATGGTATGGTTCGGTTTTAAAACTACTTAATTACGATTCAATTATAAATCGCTTGCGTCTACACCCGTTACAAGCCAATTCCCGTTCTCTTTGGTAAAAACCATTTCGACGGTAGTTGCACCGAAACTTGCACGGACATCAATTGGATAGGCCGTTGCAGTTGAACCTTCCACTTTAACTTGCATCTTGCTCAAATCGATTTCTACCCCCTCTAAATAACCTACATCAATGGCTTGTTGTAAGAACTCACGAGCACCTGCTTTGTCACCCCATTCATAATGCTCAAATTTTTCTGAGAAGATAGCCATAATACCATCTACATTTTTGGCTTTCATTGCTTCTGCGAATTTGTTAACTTGTGCAGTTACAGCCTCTTCCGGGGTTACCTTTTTTGCCGTCTGACAACCAAAGAGTATCCATGATACACAGACAATTACCATGACCGTGGAG
>CAKZKR010000091.1 GCA_937124615.1 uncultured bacterium | reverse complement strand
GCAGACAGATTGGAAAATTATATTTTTACTAATCTTGATAGAATTTCAAATGATAAAATATACCTTGAAAATCTAATTTTCAGACTTAACAATGACCCTGAATCGGCTACTGCTCTGGACATGAACTAACGCAAGAATGCTCTCCACTTTCCTCTCAAACGTTCCAAAATATCCTCAAAATATTCTTAAAATCCCTTGCCCCGCAAAAAAGAATTGAAAGAAATCTTTTAATCAAAAAGTTCATCAAAAATATTCTTTATTCAAGAGAACAAATACGGATAAATCTTTATTATTTAGAGAATTTTGACGCTTTCAAAGATTCAATCCTATCTTCAGGGGTTGGCTCGGGTGGGGATAATAAAGAAAAGGGGACTTCCATCTCTCTTTCCGAAAATCCACAGTTCGTATTGTTAAAAATGGCTCCGCGAGCTGGACTCGAACCAGCGGCCCGGTGGTTAACAGCCACCTGCTCTACCTCCTGAGCTATCGCGGAACCGATGGGATGTATTATATCAAAAATTGTCATTTCTTTCAAACAGTGCTAAAAAATTGCTATTTTATGTTCTCTATTCCTTATTATTTGGAAGTCTATTTTTTATTATGTTATAATTTTTTCCTTAGCGGAGAGGTGACCGAGTTGGCTGAAGGTGGCGCCCTGCTAAGGCGTTGTACGGCAAAACCGTACCGCGGGTTCGAATCCCGCCCTCTCCGCCAGTTTTGTTCTACCTGTTTTTCACCTCGAAAGTAGAAATTTTTTATGTATATATCGCGTCGCTCTTTTTTGGGGTCTGTTGCAGTTGGAACCTGTTTGCCGTTTATCCCTTTACACGCTGATGCCTCTTCAGAAACTCGTAAATACCATGTTTCCATTTCCATTGATGCTTTGGAACATGAACCGGAATTGCTCGGTATTTTCAAGCAAAGTGGAGTCTCTGCTGTATGGATTGGTGGTTATTTTTACGGGCATTGGTATTACAAACCGGAACAAATCTACGCATGGAAGAACAAATTTGAATCTATTGGAATACCTGCTTATGTAATTAATGTTCCTCTGGGACATCCGGGTGATTCCTTAGGAAGTTATTCAGGTAATTTGCCATTAACTCCTCCAGAATCTTGGAAATTGGCTATTGACCATAAAGGGAAAAAGTTTGCAGGAACTTCGCTACATCCACCGGCCACAGAAGAGAATGCTAAAGCAATGGAAATATTAAAAGGGATTTCCATAGAAAAAGTTTTCTTAGATGACGATTTTAGGCTGGCACAGAGTCCAGGGACTATTGGTGGTTGTTTTTGTGATGAACACAAAAAATTGTTTTTAGATAAATATGGATATAAAGAATCGGACTGGATAGACTTAAATGAAAGCTACAAAAGCGAAGTCTTAACAAAGTCTTAAAGGATTGGATCGAACTCCTATGTGATGAATTGACAAATTGCTTCCGCACATTGGAGAGTAGGGTCCCTGAAATTGAACTCGGTATCATGGTAATGTATATGGGGAGTGAGAAAGCAGGGATACGGTTGAAAGATTATAAGGGACGTTTATTCCGCATCGGGGAATTGATGTTTGATGACAACAGTTTCGGCAGTATAAAAGGGAAATGTAATGAATTATTCAGTGTATTATTTCACCGTCGATTTACTACACCGGAAAGGGCGTTCAGTGAGACGACCGCATTTCCTGCAGACAAGTTATCAGCAAAGAATATGTGTGCAAAATTGGTTATTTCTACTATTGCGGATGTCCGGAATACAATGTTTATGAGTAGCATCCAACATTTTCCGAAAACGCATTGGGAAGTATTACCCGATTCGATGGAAAAACAGAAACGATTTCATGACCAAGTTGCGGGACATATATTGGCAGGACCACTAAAACACTATTGGGGCGAAAAAAGTCGTTATGTAAGTGATGATAATCCATACAGTCTATTTTTATCTTTAGGAATTCCCTTTGAGGTTATAGAAGAACCTGTAATAAATAACGGATGGGTCTTTGTTAGCGATTTTGACTATAACCGTCTACAAAAAGGAAACTCTACATATATAATGCGAAATGAAAAAGAAGGATATTTAGGCATCTCTGAAGATATAAATACGCTATTTAATTTCAAAAAGTCTATTCTTCCAAAATTAAAGAATATACCTCATATAATAGATGAAAAACCTGTGGTGTGTGCATGGTATCCGACGGCCAAAAAAGTTTTAGTGTGGAATTTATCAGAAAATAATGAAAACTTTACACTTAAAAGAGAGAATAAAATAATAAATTTTTATCTACCTGGTCTTGATTCCATTTTGTTGAACGACTTGTCCTCTTAATCAAAACTCTCCTTCACATAGAAGTGTTAACATTTCTAATTTCAGGGGAATCTACTTATTTTAATTATTTTATCAATATTATAAAATAATTATTTATTATTTTACTTTACAATAATATAATTCTCTGTTATTATGACTATAGTAAGCATTTTCCCAATTTTTAATACAATAGTATTTTTAGCTATTATTAGATGGAGAATTAGTCATGCACAAGAAAGGTTTTACACTTATTGAATTACTTGTCGTTATCGCCATCATCGGCATACTTGCGGCAATATTATTACCTGCTCTTGCCCGGGCTCGCGAAGCAGCACGACGTTCCAGTTGCCAGAATAACCTGAAACAGTGGGGATTGGTTTTCAAAATGTACTCCAATGAAGCAAAAGGCGAACGATTCCCGCGATTGTGCGCCTATTATGGGAATTTGGTAGATTGTAATACAGCCGGATTCCCTGTAACACATACAAATACACTTAGAATTGCTGTCGGTCCCTATATTCCATCTATTTTTCCTGAATATCTTACTGACCCTAACATTACCTTATGCCCTTCGGATGCAGAAGCAAAACCTGGAGATTTGATAAATCCTATTACTAATGAATCTGAATTCTACCTCGCTTGTAATAATATGGAACGAGGGATGTTTCGCATCGATACCAGTTATGCATATTTAGGTTATGTATTGGACCAATGTGAAGATACAGATCTCCAATTAAATTTAGGAATGTTCGACCCTAATTACTCTGCATACAATGGACCTGCTCAATTCGTTTTACTTGCTGCAAAACTGTACACCTACGCAGAACCCAATGTTCCCCGGGCTACCGATGAAGACCAAGAAGTAGGAGCACCCAATGGGAATGCAGGTGGGGCCATCGTATATCGGCTCCGTGAAGGAATTGAACGGTTCTTAATCACAGATATTAATAACCCCTCAGCAACTGCACAGGCTCAAAGCACTGTATATATTATGTTTGACCTCGTGGCCACAGCGGTACAGGGTTTCAATCATGTACCCGGAGGTTGTAATGTTTTATATATGGATGGACATGTAGAATTTGTTCGGTATCCTGGAAAAGCACCTGTAAATCAAGGTTTCGCCTGGGTAACGACCGCGGTTGGTTTCTCGTAATATATAATTCGAAAAATAAATTCGGGTAGTGTATAATAAAAAAAGCAAGTAAGTAATTAGGAGGAGAAAAGGTTTTTTGTCTATGAGAAGACGCAATTTTTTAAAGACTACTATGTTGGGTTTATTAACTTGCTCTTCTATTTCTACCCATTCCTTAATAACTTCAACAGGTAAAAAACAAAAACTTTCGAAGAACAAATACCCACAAAATTTTATAGTTATATTGATGGATGACCTTGGCTATGGTGATTTATCCTGCTATGGTAATACCTCATTTAAAACACCTTATCTCGACCAGATGGCAGAGGAAGGGATAAAATTCACAGATTTTTATGCATGTGCACCTGTATGCACACCTACCCGCGCTTCCGTAATGACCGGTTGCTACCCATCCCGCGTAGGTTTGCCTCGCGTTCTCGGGAATACAGCTCGAACAGGTATCAATTCATCTGAAGTAACATTGGCAGAAGCATTGAAAAGTGCTGGATATAATACTGCTTGTTACGGTAAATGGCACTTGGGACACTTACCCCCGTTTTTACCCCCCAATCATGGTTTTGATAAGTATTATGGGATCCCCTACTCAAACGATATGGGACCGGATGAGGATGAACCCAATGCTCCCCCATTACCTCTGGTTGAAGGAGATAAGATTATTGATACAAACCCAGACCAAAGTAAACTTACAACCGAATACACAGAAAGGTCCATAGATTTTATTAAGAAGAATAGAGATAATAAGTTTTTCTTATATTTACCCCATACAATGGTACATGTTCCCCTCCATATATCAAAAAAATTTGAGGGAAAATCAGGTGCGGGTTTATACGGCGATACGGTCCAGGAAATTGACTGGTCTGTAGGTGAAATATTGAACATATTAAAAGAAACGGGATTAGCAGAAAACACACTGGTTATATTTACATCTGATAACGGTCCTTGGTTAATTTATGGGAATCATGGCGGGAGTGCTGGACCCTTACGCTGTGGTAAGGGAACCACCTTTGAAGGGGGTATGCGGGTCCCATGTATAGCCTGGTCTCCACAGTTTATACCTTCAGGAAAAAACTGCAACGAAATATGCGCCACTTTTGATTTCTATCCCACTTTTACCTATTTAGCAAATACAGATTATCCTAAGAAAGACTTTCGCGATGGCAAAAATATATGGGAACTACTTAAAAATCCGGATAGCAATTCTCCTCATGACTTCTTTCTTTATTATCTTCATAATGAATTGCAAGGTATTAGAAAAGGAAAATGGAAACTGCATCTTCCTCATAAATATGTAAATCTTGTTTCACCGGGAAAAGATGGTAAACGCGGAACAGATAGGGATGAGACTATTGAATTATCCTTATTTAATTTAGAAAAAGATATTAAAGAACAGAACAATCTTGCCTCTGAACATCCTAAACTGGTAGAAAAACTGAAGAATATTGCTATTCGTTTTGACAATAATTTGAAAAAAAATATTCGTCCTTGTGGAAAAGCATAATAACTATCTAAAACTTTTAACAATATTTAAATTACAAATAATGTAGTTTTTTTCTATAAAGATTAACGGGCTATCAACATTAGGATTGATAGCCCGTTTTTATTTTATGCTATGTTGATTATTCTTATTTGCCTAAAAATGTCTTTCTACGAACAATCGTCAACATTCCAATTATTGTGGAAATAACAAACATTATAATCAAGCCTACATTTGTGCTTGCAGGTATACCTTTTTCGACTTCCAGAGTCGCCGTTCTTGATGTAATTGTATCATTTAGTCCTGTTACTGTACTCCCACTATCCTGTACCACTACATAGTATTGACCTGAGTCTTCTTCCTCTGCTGGGTCAATCACTAATAGTGGACCAAAAGCATCTGGAATAACTTCCCAGGATTTTCCGCCGACATTCCGATACCATGTGTAGGTCTTATCGCCCAATCCACCATTTACCTGGACAGACATCTCTACACGGTCGCCTGCTGTGGCTCTGTATTCTGGTAACAGGTCTTGTCCTAATGATAGATGCAAACCTACTTCTATATTTGCCTTTTGTGACTGATATACCATCGGTACATCATCCGTCACTTCAAGATAATACTTATAGGTTCCAACAACCAACGAGGCTACATTTACTTCTATTGCCAGAGTATTTGAAGCAACAAATTCCGTACCACCACCCGGTAGGTCTCGTTTCCATTCGTAGTAGAGAGGTGGTAATCCGCCGACAAAGTCTGCGGTTAACCAGAAGGATGGGTCTGTTATGTATACCGATTCATCTTCAGGTTGTAATGTAAAGATAACTTCACTACTTGCTACTCTCAGTAAAGCTGGGTCAGAAGTTAATGTAGTATTCAGACCTGTAACTGTAGATGGCTGGTCAGTAATGTAAACAAAATACTGATTTTCATCATAAGTAACATCCACATCAGGTATTAATAATGTATTACTATTAACATCCAATGAACCAACACCTACTTGCCACCAATCATAATTGTATGGTTCAAATCCACCGGTTACTTCTACATAGAACATTGCATCTTGTCCAGAGTACAGGTTCTGGCTTTGTGGATGTGTAACTATTTGTGGTGGATCTGCTATCTTTACCATAGCTACCCTCGAATTTACATCAGGATTCAAACCACCACTGGAGTCACTCACTATCACATAGTAGTTTCCAGCATCAGATTCATCTGCTACACCCAAATCAAGTATATCCTGTCCTTCTACAGGACCTAAAATACTCTCATCATTCTTGAACCATTCATAGAAGAAAGGTGGTTGTCCACCACTTACATTGACTACTAATCGGACAGGTGCTTCACCTGTGTACGCACGAACATCTGCAGGACCTTGAACATTTATAAAGTTGGTAATAGACAACTTCGCAATGCGAGATATGCCTGACTGAGGCGTTCCACTATCTGTTACAATGCACCGATAGAACGAATTTTGTAATGCTGATAGATGTGCACCTTCAGCAATCTGAATACCTAATGTCGGTCCATCTGCACTGGAAACTATCGAACTTGCATGCAATGGATGTGGTCCATTAGATAATGTTGTCCATGGACCTGATTCATTTGTAGCATATTGCCATTCATAATTGATTGGTGGCATTCCACCTATTCTCTGAACGGCAAATTGTGCTTGATTCCCGATATTTTCTACTATATCTGATGGATGGTCCGTACTGACGACCAGATTTTTATATACATTTAAACTACCTGCATTCGCAGGATATGCATCAGGGTCAGGTCCACTGTCTATTACAACACAACGATATAAACCTGAATCCCCCGTTACTGTATTAAGTACCTGCAATACTGAATTGGCAGCACCACTAACAATGGATACTCTACCACCTAAACCGCCATCAGTTAGGGTTACATATCCATTTCCGGTATCTCTCTGCCATCCAAATGTATACGGAGGTGTACCGCCAGAAGCAGTTACAGAAACGCTATAAGTCTGACCTTCATATATACTCACTGGACTTGGAGTTGGGTTGGTGACTGTGAACGGATTTGTAACTGTAAGTGTTGCATTCTGAGAATCTTCTATAGATGGAGCGCCACGATTCTCAGAATCCGTCACACGACATTTATAATTGCCTGCATCTATTAAAGCAAGCCCGGTTATTGTAATTGTAGATGTAGCACCCACATTCGAAATAGATACAGTTGCGCCAGAGCCGGATGGGTGAGAACCATCTACTAATGGGGTAGAATTATTCCATAGCCATTGATAGGTATATGGTGAATAACCACCAGAAGCAGTTACACTAAATTGTGCAGTTCCTCCTGTGTTACGATGTATACTTTGAGGCTGTGAAGCAATAGAAACTATTGGCTGAACATTCAGAGTGGAAGGGCCACAGAATACTGTTCGTCCCCCACCAGATTCATTATTAACGGCCGTTCCATAGTAATCTCCTATCATGGTTTGGTCAAGATTGAAAATTGTTATTGGATTGGTTCCTCCACCAACACTGTCAAAAGTCTCACCCCGGTTAATATACCACTGATAGATATAACCAGTACCAGGTCCACCAATAAACTTGAAACCATAAATAACATTTTCACCAACATATTTTCTTACAGGACTGGCTAAGTCTACCACTGTTCTTAACATATTTGTATTAATTGAGACCGACTTCGTCTCAGAAATAACCTGGTTAGGTGGAGGAGGTGTATCATTGGGGTCGGTTACCACACAACGATACTGTCCATCCTCAAAACCAGGAATAGCATATTGAACTGTCAACTGAGCCGTAGTTGCTCCACTTATAACAGTTGTTACAGGTGTGTTATTGGGACCATCAGAACCATTTACATTTCTTAAATAACTTCCATCAGATAAATTTCCCCATGGACCACCCCCTCTGGAAATCTGCCATTGATAATTATATGGAGGTCCATACCCACCACTAACTGTTACAGTTATCCTGAAAGAACGACCAAAACCGATATATCCATCTGTAAGATTAAGAGTGGTAGGATTGGAAAAATCATCTTCATTAAATGGGTTATTACGAGGCGTCTCTATCTCTAATAAGGATATAGAGGTAACTGTTAATGGGTCGGGCCATACATCAATATAATTTGTTTTTGTCTCTGTATCTTCACCGTACTGTGTAACGACTCTCAATCGAACTGTATAAATCCCAACAGAATTGTAGGTCCATTGAGGATTCGTTGCGGTTGTATAATGAGCATCATCATTACCATCACCATTAAAATCCCAATACCAGTCGGTGATTTGAGTAGTATTACCCGGTAATTGATCGGGAATGGATAAATCTGTAAATGTTACTGTTAAAGGATATAGCCCCTGTGTAGGCGCTGCAGAAAAGTCTGCTACAGGAGGTGTGTGGACTATAATATAATTTGTCTTCGTCTCATTATCATTCCCTTCCGCTGTTTGAACAGTTAATGAGACAGTATATCTGCCCGCTGTGTTATATTGATGATTTGGATTTTGTTGATAACTTATTCCTGAGTCCCCAAAGTTCCATGACCATGTGGTTTCAGACCATGATCCAAATGTATTCGATAAATCAGTAAATTGAACCGATTGACCGACCATTATTTCTGTAGGAGTAGCCGAAAAATCAGCAATAGGAGTCGCTACATTTTCATAGGCACCCATGTCAACAGCAGAGCCATTTTTCCTCTGGAAGTTTCGCACATCCACCCTTCCTGGCCCTAACGGCGGTTGAACCAAAGCGTCTGCACCTGTATCTAAACATGGAGATACCGGTGAAGGGAAGTTAACCGTTAGACGGAAATCATTGTTCCCCGGATTACGGAACAATGGATCTGCATTAATATTACCTGTTCCCAGATACCCCCCTTGAACATCTGAATATTGAACATCTATATTTACATATCCAATGGCAGGTCTAAATGCCCGTATATGGGGATTGGACGGTGCAGGGACACTCCAAAGAATGCTGTTATACACTTTTGGGAAATTAACCCCACAGCCACTGTTCATAATTGTATTTGCATTGTATAGCATAGGACCCGATAAATTGGCAGAAACATTATTGTAAAAGGTACAATTCACGATGTATGTTTCATTTCCTATTTCTACATTCGATTGATTAATGCCATTATTGAATAGCCCTGCACCACCACGAATTGGAGATACCCCAGTATCCACTGATTCATTACAAGTGTTATTATAAAAAACACAATCATGTATTAATGCATTGGCTTTGAAATTGTTAGAGCCAATAGTGCCAGACAAATTGGCAATTGCGCCACCTGCGGTAGCTGCAGTATTGTCATAAAAAACACAATTACCTATCCTCGGGGATGAAAGCCAGTTATAAATTCCTGCACCGCGCCATGTATGATAGTCACCAGCAACACCTGTCGCTCTACCACCACGAATATGAAAGCCATCTATAACCACACCATAATTGGGTTCATTTGCTTTGCCTATAACAATCACATGGTATGCATTCGTCCCCCCTCTTGATGTTCTACCATCAATTGTTGTTATATATTGAGAAGGACGTCGTTGGTCACGAGATATCTCACCCCCTTTAAAACCACCATACAAATGGACGTAATCAGCCATCACTAACGAACCTTCAACCGAAGCAGGGGCACCCCAAGTTTCTGTTCTAAGTTCGTTATAATTCCCTTGAGCAACCCAAACCTCTTCTGGACTACTTGGAGTGGCAATGGCTGCCGCAGTATCAATACCTTCTTGAATTGTCCTGAACGCCTTTGCCCATGAACTTCCATCCGGACTTGGATCCGTACTTGCTTTGTTTACATAAACTACACCAAAAGCGTAGTTTGTCAGCAAGAAAAGAAGAATTACAGCCCACCACTTACTGCGTTTTAACATATACTGTCTCCTCATAATGTTTACATTTAATAAATAAAACTAAAACTACTTTTTACACTTTTCTTCTATTTTTATTACTATATTTTTCCTATATAGATTATAACATGTAATTTTTTGAAAATCAATAATATTTTATAACAATAAAAGTGAGTTGAAAATTTATTCAACTCACTTTTATGTTTACATGTTTAAGAGACTAGTTTATGGACTACCGGGACAATAACCATCTTCACCACTTTCACATGGATAGTAACCACCTATATTGAAGAACTGAATCAACCGTAACAACTCACTTAAACTGATAACCCAGTCTTGTGGATTATAATCTGATGCGTGAGGTGTGCATGACCTATTACCCGGACCCGGCGCATAGCCATCTTCTGTTCCAGGTTCACAATGATATTCACCAAAGTTAAAGAATTGTATGACCCTTAACAGTTCACTCAGATTAATTTTTCCATCGCCATCTTGGTCTCCACTATGAGGCGGAGGAACAGTCCCTTCTCCTTCTCCTTCTCCTTCAACTACGCCCTCTGGTGTTCCTTCTCCTTCCGCTACTCCTTCACCTTCAGGAGTCTCCCGAGCAAAGATAACTCCTATGGTTCTATTTCTATTCATAGGTACTGTGATTTCAGGTTGGTCAATGTTTGCAATACCTTCAATATCTCCAGTCCATGCTACGAAAATCCAACCATTCGCAGGTAGTGCACGAACAACCTGGGTTTGCCCTTCTAAAAATAGGTAAGGAATACCTGGGTTTGGAGCTGTCGTGCCTTGTCCTTCGACGACATTAAGTAAGAGTGTATACCATACTTGTGGTTTAAACTTGGCAGTAAGTTGCAAATTATCGTTAAGAACGGTTTCAAAAACCACATTTGTTGAAATAAGTTCCTCACCGGAATACCAACCTTTAAATACCTGGCCTAAATTAGGGATTGCTGTCAATTTAATTGGAAAATTATTTGCCAGAGCATATACACCTGGGTTCAGAATTTCTCTCTCATCAGTTAACTGGACGACACCATCTCCTTCCACCTGGAAATTAAAGAGCCATCCATTGGAATTAAAGTAAGCAATTATATTATAGTGTCCATCAATAGTTACTGTAGCATTAAACCAATAGACCCAACTTTCTTCTGGGTTACTAAGTGGGTTTTTAATTAACTGCCAACCTCCGAAGTAATTATCTACAGCCGGTTGAGCATATAAATCTAACTCTCTATTATTTATATAGCAATATGTCCCCGGGTCAGGATTTGTATCACCAGTTCCTGTACCGGCATGGGCTATATTTACATCCCAATCACAAGGTTCAAACACTGCTGTAATAACTAAACTTCTCTCAACATAAAGTATTAACAGTTCATCTGTACTTAAGATTTCTTCATCAGTAGTGATCCAGTGTTTTATCGCCCATCCGGGACCCGGATATGCAATATAGACCAACCATTGCCCTTCGACATAACCATAGATTCCCGGCGGTGGGTTTGTTGTTCCATTCCCCTGAATATTTAATTCAATAGTATATGTTGGTTCTTCAAAACGAGCAACAAGAACTCTATTCGAGGTTACCTGAAAAGCGTATGCTGGGAAATCCCACACTCTTATACCGTTTTCATACCAACCTGCAAATGCTTTCCCCGGATCCGGGATAGCATTAAAGAATGCCCACTGCCCTTCAAAATAGTAATAAGTTCCTGGTACAGGATCGATAGTTCCGGGTCCTTCAACAGAAACTTCAACCATATAATCTGTTTCCAAGAAGTTTGCAGTTATAACTTTATTACCATCCATTAGAATCTGAATTGGATTTTCGAAAGGATTGGCTCCTCCTATATCACCACTCCAACCACTAAAAGCCCATCCTTCGTCAGGAGTAGCAGAAACAGATACAACTGAACCTGCATTAAAAACATATATACCTGGCGTAGGATTGGTTGTTCCAGAGCCATTAATACTTATTGTAAGAGTATAAGTAGGAATAGGAATAAAAATTGCTCGAATTGTTAAATCCTGGGTTATTTCCACATTTATCGGATTGTCAGTTCCAAGATTATTGCTATTACCATCCTCCCAATGGTCAAATTGATATCCCATCCCTGGAAATGCCAATATATTAACATTTATCCCTTGTACATATTGATATGTACCTGCTGAAGGCGATGTAAAACCATCACCTACTACTTCTATTGTCAATTGATAACACTGGTTTGAGAACACAGCCCCTATATTTTTATTACTATCCATAATTATATTTACGAATTGCGAATAACCAAAAATCCCAGCGTCCCCCGTCCATCCACCAAAACAGGCCCCCGGATCAGGCAATGCATATAAGGACGCTAATTGATTTTCTTTATAAGAATAAACACCCTCACCATCATATAAAGGAAAAACAGTCCCTGTGCCTGTACTGGATGGGTCAATCTCAAAGGTTAATGTATATGTCCCAGGAACAAAAACGGCCCGTAATAACATATCTTCCTGAACACTCATGAAGAAATAACTATAGTTCTCTGTTAGTAATTCAAATTGAGAGGTCCCTTCATTCCATATTTCCCAATGGTCAAAAGCATAACCACTGTTTGCTTGTGGATATGCCAAAACTATAACATTACTACTAAATTTAAATGTATTTGCTCCTACGGAAGGTAATACATTTCCTTCACCTTCAAGTTCAATAGTTACGGTAACTTCACATACACCTTCACGATTCACAGCACCCGTTGGTTGTACCTTTGCTTCTAATAAGTCTATTATATAACACAAAATATCCGGAACCGGGTTATATCTTAAATCAATATAATCACCATCACCAATACCTTCATTATCTTCTAAATAGCCGAAGTTTTCTATAAGATTATTGTTTAAAAGTACATTATTCAATTCCGTGTAATTTATGAGAGGATTTATTTCAACTATTTGATTAAAACTTAAATTTAGATGCTCCAATGTGTTTTTAGGTGCCCATACAGAATCTAATGCATAAATATCATTAATCTGATTAAATGAAGCATCAAATACTACAAGATTGGGCATGTATTCAATACCATTAAGATTCGTAAGTACATTCTGACTCAAACTCAATCCATACAAAGAATCTAAAGTAACTGGGTTTTCCACTGTAAACATACTGGGACCTATATTGTTTCCACTAAATTCCGCTATATATATATTTTGTAGTCCCAAAATCGCATTAATATTTGTTATGCCCGTACCAGAACAAACAAAGATATACAAATTAGTCCAATCCTGAATAACATCAATATCATTAATACCAAGACCTACTAAAAATGCAACGGTTGGATTTAACCCATTTAGAACTGAAATATCTGTAACATTTTCAAATCCCAATCCTAATAAGCCAATATTTTCCTCGTCTAAAGCAGTAATGTTGGTCATATTGGCAACATAATTCTCTAATACTGTCTGGTCCAATCCACAATTCACCGATAAAAATGCGTTTAAGTTTTGGTCAACATCTCCTAATGGTGTCCAATCCGAAATCGGGTTAGTTCCTAACCATAATTGTCTTAAATTATTGAGGCTACTTAGAAAACTTATACTGCTTACATTCGTCAATCCACCGATACTTAATACCTCCAAAGTTGTTAACGATGCCAAAACAGTCAGGTCGCTATCATCCAGGTTATTTCCCCCTGTAAAAAATGGGTCAAAATCATCATATAAAAATAAAGTTCCAAAACCTAAATTCAGTCCAATCAAATTTATGAAAGAATTGAGAACAGATATATCTGAAATTTGATTCATACCAATATCCAGATATTGTAAACTTGTAAGCCCTGACAAACTCGAAATATTTGTTATCTGATTTCTACCTACCATCAAATATACTAAACTTGTTAGTCCACTTACAGGTGTTATATCAGTTATATCATTGGCTATCAGGTTTAGTGATACCAAAGAAGTACATGCTTCCAATCCTGTCAAATCGGTTATTCCTAAATAAGAAGCATCTAATTCTACAAAATTAGGATCTGCTAACTCTGTATCCGTAGGAGGGTCACTTAACGGGACTCCTACCTGTGCTTCATACTGAACCCGTACTGCTGATAACAGGTTTGGGTCATTAAATATCACCTCTGCAGTAAAAGCATTTAGTGATAGCACAACAAAAGCCACCATTACTATCAAAGATTTAATTTTCATAACACATCTCCTTAGTGTAATTTTAATTTCTTATTTTTTTGACTAACCCATATAATTAATTTATACCATTTTCCATAACAAATGTCAAATAGAAATCAGAGATTTTCCTGTGACAACGATGTATACCTTAACTCAAAACCAATTATCTATTCTTAATTATACATAATGTTTCGCTCATTATGTCTGCAGATTGTAATAATTTGTATTTATTTTCATAGCCGTAGGATATTCTTATTTGGTACTTACCTTTTTCTATAAGCATCCCTTTGGGATGGATACAATATACGCCGGGCAAATATATAACCCTTTGTTTTTTATCTTTTCCATTATAATCCCAATCCAGAACGCCTGAATTCCGGGATAAAAATTTAAAGAAATCTGAACCCGGAACAGTCTTAATTCCTGAAACAGTAAGGTACAAATAAAAGCCTGCATCTCCTCCTGTCATTTCTTCTAAATATTCTCCAATCTTCTCGTTTAATACTTTTTTAAATAAAGCCCCTTTTTCCCGGTATCCATCATTTACAGATTTGAACTGTTTTAAGCCGAATCTTCTAATCAATTCCGCTGAGATTTCCTGTGTAATTAATGGTGCACTAAATCCGACATCACTATTCCATTGAACCAATGCTTTTAGTAAACAACTATCTTTTGCTCCAATAATAAAACCTATTCTCAATGCTGGGGCAAATACTTTTGACAAAGTACCTATTTCATAAACAGAGCCTTCTTTGTCATAAACAGATGGTGATATAGGTTTTTCTAATTCGGGATTATGAATAAGCCACTCATAGGCAATGTCGAAAATAATCGGAATACAAACATTATATTTTTTGGACATATTCTGTATACAATCAACGATTTCTTTTCTTCTTTGATTAGAAATTACAGTACATGTTGGATTGTTAACAGTTACAAAGTAACAGAAAGATATAGGTGTTTTTTCTTTCAAACAACACTCTATTCTTTCCTCTAACAAATTTATATTGGGTCCTTCTGTTTCCTCTTTGATGGGTACTATCTCAAAACCGTATCTTTCCAAAGTGGATGTATATATATAATAAATAGGCTCAGTAGTAACTACAATCCCTGGTTTAAGTATATTTGCAAGACCTGTAAGTATGCTCGTTGCTCCACTTACTCCTATAATAATTTGCCTATTGGTAAAATCAGGAATATCTCCTATCCACTTATTCCGCAAGAGTTCACAGTAGAAATCTTTAATCGACTCAATCAATTGGACAGACCCCTCAGGGCCACCATAATTTAATAAATGAGGAGGTCTTGTTCCCTGTTTTATAAGTATGGATGCAATTTCTGAAAATTCATTATAGGGAATCGTATCTTCATTAATATAACCAACACCAAGATTAATGTCGATGGTGGGTCGAAAATCTTTGGCAAATTCCGACATCATCTGGCTAACTGGCGAAGGCAGAAATGTTTTTTTTCCATATTCTGAAAAAACGTATTGACTTCTCATACCTACTTTATTCTAAAAAAGATAAAAATTAACCGGTTTTCTCAATTTTCTGGACTAATTCTGTTCGAACAGGATATGTCCTATTCCCATAACTTATATAATAGTATGGTAATTGCTCTACAACATCGTCGGCAGGCTGACGCAAGCCACTTTTAAAATAAACCATGTATTTTTTAGCAGTGTTTATACTTACATTTTGAAGGTTTCTTTTTGCCGAGGATATTTTTCCTCCTATTCTACTTGCGTAATAATTAGCATCAAGTTTTAGCCCTAATTTAGATTTAACTAACTTAACATAATTTATTGTTTCATTGAAAGGAGGAATACCTTTGTATTTTTTCACATTCTCAGGACCTGCATTGTATGCAGCCAAAGCAAGGTCCAAATTCCCATTAAATAAGTCCAACATTCTACTTAAATACTGCACTCCACCTGCTATATTTTGTGCCGGGTCAAATATATCTGTAACTCCCATTTCAACCGCAGTGGCCGGCATTAATTGCATCAATCCACAAGCCCCCGCTGTAGAAACCGCATTAGGATTAAAAGCACTTTCAGATTCCATCACAGCCCATATTAATTTTTCTTCAACCTGATAATATTGACTGCATTCTTTGACTATTTTCTGTATTGTTTCGTAATTGTAGGTTTTACCTTTATATAAATGTTCAAATTTTTTTGAAACATGAACGGGTTCCAGAGGCACAATGATTGCATAACCACTTGCCTCCCCCGATTCCTTCACGGAAGTACTTCTGTTTTTCGGCTGTTGTATATTTGCAGATTTTTTGAAATATACCTCTTTATATTCACTCTTTGAACGGTATTTTTGAGGACGATTTGTAAAAACAAGTGTCCCGTCCTTCCGTTGAAATTGGTACAACCCTTTTTCTCTTGAACGGTCAGCATAGGCCTCTTTCAAGTCGATTTTATATATTTTTGTCCCCTGTGAAGAAACCTCATTTGTCTTTTGCCCGAAAGAAATATGAGGCTCTGAAGAAACTACTTGTGAGATAAGTAGCAAAGGAATTAACAATATAATATTTTTCAATGATATAAACATTATTATAAATGATATTATCTTTTTAATACTTTACTATAATAGAAAAAACCTATGATTTTTGTCAACAAATTATTTAAAAAATTTATTCTTCCAATTTTCGGATAGATAGACCTTCTATCCTTTTCGAGGTTCTATTTCGAACAGATAAAAGGCTATTACTTTTTACCAGAATTGTCCCTGATATTTTTTGGACATCACAGTCCTTACTTACTGTATCTATCTCAACAGGGTACCTTTTACAGTTGTCATATATAACACAATCATAAAAAGAAACATTACCAATATCTGATGTTAAACTCTTTCTCCATTGATTAATTTTTATGGGGAAACCATTCTGTTTAGGAGGTGTATTGAAACAAATACAATTATCAAATATCACATTTAATCCCTTTGATGATTTATCAAAAACTACAATTCCACCTCTTTGAGAACCCTCGATATAACAATTTTTAAATTGTATTTCTCCCTGAGGACCATCTTCTGTAATAGCCCCTACTGCAATTCCATGGTCAAAATCGTTTTTCATTATACATTGTTCTATTTTCATAGAAACAGGGGATGATGTCTTTTTAAGATTTTTCAAATATACTAAAATCCCTGCACCTTTATTCCTGCTAATATAACAATTTCTCATTGTAATGTTTGTCAATTGTTCGTCTTCTCCATTGGGTTCAAAATCAATACCCGCTTGAGGTGCGGTACCCGATGTATTTAGCAAAGAACAATTTTCAATTGTTAAATTTATAGCACTAATAACACTTATTCCCTGTCGGTGATTATCGTCACATACTACATCCTTTATAGTCACATCCTTACAATAATTCTGTTCTCCGGTTGCACCGATATAAATACCATCACCTCCACTACTTTCGCACCGAAGTCCTTCTATAATCACATTACTACAACCTGTTAATGACAAAGTCATACGCCACTCCGCGGGTGCAT
The DNA here is from genome assembly GCA_937124615.1 of uncultured bacterium. Taxonomy (GTDB): domain Bacteria; phylum Hydrogenedentota; class Hydrogenedentia; order Hydrogenedentales; family Hydrogenedentaceae; genus Hydrogenedens. The sequence continues at coordinate 32,758 of CAKZKR010000091.1, read as the reverse complement.
ATTGCTTTTTATCCTGATAATCTTTTTTGTGCATCCTTAAAACTGCACCATACCCCGATATAATCAAATTTTCTACATTGGTAGCAGAGAACAAAGAATCTCCCTTCCCTTTGTATTCTCCTTTTTTAGCAAGGATAACAACACCCGGTAAAATTGTAATCTTCTGATTCGAACGCAACTTTATAGGTCTAATAACCCAGGGGACCCCCATGTTTGGAAGGATTATTCCTTTTGCTCCTGAGTTAATTGCAGACTGCAAATAATCCGTTGCGTCATCAGCATTGAATCCCCACCAGGCCGGACTTGCCCATGTTATTTCGCCTCGTTCAACTTTAAAAATAGTATCTTGATTTTTTTTTCGTATAGTGAAAACGGGTATGTTTTATCATAAGCGTAACTATTGATAATAAAAATAAAAATAACCAAATACATAAAAAAATTTTTCTTCATATTTCATCTCTTTTCCTTTCAATATTTTCTCCTGAAAATAATAATGAAAATATGTTAAACTATTACCCATCTTTATAACAATCTGGGAGTAATTACATCTAAAAGCAAAGGAGATCTGTATGAAACACATTATCTCTATTGATATATCTCCGTGTCATGCAAATAAAATAGGTCCCCAACACGGATTTACAGATATCGAATTTAAAGAATTAACTAAGTCTATAAAACAATATCATAATGTATTGATAAAGGAAAGAGAAGAAAAAAAATATGGTTTCTTCGAACTCTATAAAGATAAGGCAACCCATAATAAAATTAAAGAGATCTCATCTAAGTTTTTGGGGCAAGGGATTGAAAATCTTGTAATACTGGGAATTGGAGGATCTGCTTTAGGGATTACTGCCCTGAATACAGCACTGAATGGAACCTATTATAATCTCCTATCCAAAGAAGACAGAAAAGGATATCCCCGTCTATTTGTTATGGATAATATTGACCCAGTCACCTTTAAAAGAATGATGAAATTGTGCCCGCCCCAAAACACATTATACAATGCCATTTCAAAATCGGGTGAGACCGCAGAGACAATGTGTCAGTTACTCATCGTACTTCAGGAATTAGAAAATACAGTAGGTAGTGAAAAAATCAAGGAACATCTTGTAATAACAACAAGCCCAAGAGGCGAAAATGCTCCCAAAAGTTTATTACATCCCATAGCTGATAAATATGGTATTACTCAACTTGAAATTCCATTAAATGTCGGAGGACGCTTTTCTGTGTTTTCTCCGGTAGGATTATTTCCTTCTGCAATGTTAGGTTTTGATATTGAAGCCCTTATTGAAGGATGTGCAGAAATGGATACTTTATGCTCCAACGACTCTCTGGAGAATAATCCTGCCTATAAATTTGCTGGTATTCATTATATTCTTGACATAAATAAAGGGAAAAAGATATCTGTAATGATGCCTTACTCAGACCGGCTAAAAGATATTGCGGATTGGTATTGTCAACTCTGGGCTGAAAGTTTAGGAAAGAAAGAAGATATTAAAGGGAACAATATTTTCAATGGTCAAACGCCCGTTAAAGCATTAGGTGCAACCGACCAGCATTCTCAAATACAACTTTATCGAGAAGGACCTAATGATAAAATAATTAACCTTATCTCTGTGGAAAATCAGAATGAGGTATTACTCGTTCCAGATATACTTAATGAAATATCCGAACTGGAGTATATAAGGGGGCAAAGTATGAATGACCTCCTTTTAGCAGAGTTTCAAGGAACAAAAGATGCTCTTACATTGAGTCAAAGACCCGTGATACATATAAATATGAAAGAAATATCTGAATTTACGGTAGCCCAATTATTATATATGCTAGAAGTGGCTACTGCAATGGCAGGAAAATTATATAATGTAAATGCGTTTAATCAACCGGGTGTAGAAGAAGGGAAAAAGATTGCTCGTCAGTTGATGTTAGAAATAAAAAAGAATAAAGTATAAAAATAACTTTCTAATATAAACCGAACTTTTATATTTATATCCTATAAATAATACTATTTGATGAACGAAACAAGTGAAAAAAATAAAATTGATAGCACAAACCTACAAGGTAGTGAGAAACCATTTACTATTGATTATATTTTTTTAATAAGAAGAAAAAAATCTTTTCGATATTTGATTTTTTCAGTTGTAATATTAACTTTCTGTTTATGGTTTTCTGACAGGTATTTACGCTTTGATCTAGATGAAACGAAGTATCGTATTGCATTGACATTGGAAAACGAATCAGCTCGGCCAATAATGCGAAATATATCTAAAAAAGTCTTTTCTAACCCTAATTTATTAGACGATTCAAGATACCTTCAATATTTGGAATTTCTTGCTTTAATTGAAGAAGATGACGCTGTTATCAAAACTTATCAAGATATTTATAATATTAGTAATACTAATACATCTTTTCCAATAAATTATATAACAAAATTATACTTTTTAAGAGAGTATAACCATGCAAGAGAATTAATAAAAGAAGTACAGAATCTCTCTCCAAATAATTCTCTGTTAGGATATTTAGAATCCGCAATGGTCATAAACCCAGATACAAAGGACGCAAAGATATTTACAGAAGGTATCTCTATAATAGCAAAAGAAAATAGAAGCGGAAATCATATCATCTTCCCAGAGACTCTTTGGCATCCTACCCTACCTAAATATACTTATGCATACTATTTACAAAAGTATAATATTTTAAATCATTGTTTAGCTCCATTATATGAACTAAATTCAAATATACTTAAAAGAGCAGAATTAAGTTTTAATGAAAGTAGTTTTCAAAATATACAAATAGGATTAGAAGAATTGTTTTTAATGGCTACAAAAATAGGAATGGCTATAAATATTGATGATTTCTATTCTAATTTGCCAATCTGTATTACATCATTAAAACTCCAAAAAGACATCCTTATATTATATAATCGTTCCTCAAAGACATTGAATTCACCCATTCTTGAAAAGGGAATTCGCAAATTAAACAAAATCTCAAATTTATTAGAAAAATCAGAGCACTTAGAAGAAAAGAGAAAAAAGGAATTTGAAGAAGGCCGGGAACTCAGGATAAAAATAATTATGCTTTTGTTATTTGGATTTATCGAATTATTTATTATTTATCTTTTGGGAAAATTGCTATATTACTATTCATATAAATCACAATCCAACCCAGTTTTATCTAATTTATCAAGTTCAATTTATCTTTTCTGTATAGTGTGGACTTTAGTAATATTCATATTTCTTTTCTATTCTGTTTTTTTAAGTAAAACATCATTTAACAATTTCTATAGGGTAATTTCCTTATGGTGCCTATTAATTATATTCCCCTTTTTTGCTGGTATTTATTCAATACTCCATAAAAATTTTCTTACGAATATTCATCTTAATGAAGAATATGTAGATGAAAAACTATCTAAAATAGAAAACACAAAAAACCATAAGTTTATTAATTCAGTTTCGTATTTCATTGAAAAATTTTCAGGACTATTATTAGGTTATTATACAATCATAATCTGTGTTTTATTTTTATCATTTCGTATTATATATTTATCTTATCCCTTCCAATTAAATCTGATTTGGGATCAAACAAGATTTGAAGAATTTAATCTTATAAAAGAATTTTTATCCTTTATTCATTCTTGACATAGATTAATAAATTTACTTATAATTAATGCTAATCTAATTAATAATGTTAAATATGTAATAATTACTAAACTATAACCATAATAACTTAAGGAGGTTGATAATATGAACCGTGAGCAAAAAGCATTCACGACTTTTGAAGCAGCAAGAATATGTCATGTAACACATCATAGTATCAAAAATTGGATTCGTCAGGGTCTTATCAAGGCTTCAAGAACACCTGGTGGACATTACCGTATTCTTGAAAAAGATTTGGATGAATTTAGAGAAAAATATGATATGTTTCCTCGAGATAAAAATGTGAAAAAATATCGCATAATGGTTGTAGATGACGACCCTGATGCCCTCAATTTAATAGACAATATGCTGGACAAAGATGAATATGAAGTAATAAAAGTAAGTAATGCGACAGAGGTTGGTTTAAAAGCAATACAATTGTCTCCGGATCTTATCCTTCTTGATTTCCTGATGCCAGAAATTAATGGCTTTGAGGTTTGTCGCGCTTTGAGAAAAAATGATATGACCCGTTTTATTCCAATAATGGCTATTACATGTTTGACTAAAGATTCGGATATTGAACGAATTTTTGCCTGTGGAGCAGATGAATATCTTGCAAAACCTTTTAAAGTAGACCAATTACTTGAAAAAGTAAGAGAATTGGTAACTAAAGGACGCCCCGTCCAGAAATAGAATTAATATATATAATTTTTTTGGGCACAGGGGATGTAATTTTCTCCTGACAACTATTTATGGAACAAAAACAAAGATACCGTACAGGTATTGAAAGAAAGTTTTTCACAGCAATTTTTTGGGTTGGCGTGATTCCAATGACGCTAACCCTTATAGTTGCCTATGTATTTGCGAGAGAGGGACAGTGGATAACAACAAAAAGAAATTTAATAACAGCCGTAAAAATTACATCTGAAGGAATACGGTTATCTTTAGCAACGCGATTAACTTTTTCATCTCGTATCGTAACTGACCCTATTTTTTCTTTATATTGTCAAAAACAAGAAGAAAGAAATCTACTAAAAACTCAGATAGAAGAAAAACTTCAAACAATTCTATCTGTAAGTGAAGGGAAATCATTAGCATTCGCCATAGTTGATACAGAAAATAACCTTCTCTATTCAACTCCTTCATTCGAATTACAGGACTATCTGATTCCAGATTGGCATAAAAGACTCCGCTATCCCTACATAATTGCCTTATCTACTCCACCTAAAGCAGATAAATATACACTAACAATAGCAATTCCAATTCGGGATAAAGAGAATAAAATTGTAGGTTTTCTTCTTGAAATCCAGGAAGCGTATGAATTAATTCGTTTTGCATTAGGACAATCTGTAGAAGAAGGAGCACTTTCTGAAAATATGTACTATATGTTCATATATTTAAAGGATTCAGATGGTATAGCAGTCTATTCTGATAACAAGAAGGAAGAAGAGAAAAAAATAAATATTAACTATGAAATTGTGGATACTCGACTAATACAGAGAATAAAGAGAATATCAGACAAAACAGAAGGACTAGTAACTTTACTAAGATTCTCAAGCAGAGGAAAAGTCTATCCTGTTCTATTGGCATACGAAAAAGTATACCCAGAGTATAACCTTTATTTTTGTGCATATCGACATCTCAATGAAATTTTTTGGTTTATACATGTTGGTTCTATAGCCGCTTTAATGATAGCCGGATTGGTCATTTTGTTCTTTTCATTAGTAGGTTATCGTATTATCCACAGAAATATTCTAAGACCTCTGAGTTTAATTAATGAAGGGGCCCAAATAATCCGACAAGGTGATTATGGACTTAAATTAAAAATAGAAACAGGGGATGAGTTAGAGGAAGTTGCTAATTCATTTAATGAAATGGCCGGTGCCCTCCGTAGAAATATTTACGAGTTAGAAGCATCAGAGGAAAGATACCGAAACCTTGTCAATTCAATGAGAGATGGAATATATCAAACAAATAAAGAAGGTGTCCTAACATTAATTAACCCATTTGGAGCAAAAATATTAGGCTTCAATACCCCTAATGACGCCATTGGGATACGAATAGAAAATTTGTTTTTAAATACAAATGATTATAAAGTGTTTTGTTCTGAATTAGAGAAGGATAATTATTTAAACCAATTCCGAACATGGATTAAACCTATTCGTGGAGAATTAATTTGTGTAGAAATATCAGCAGGATACATAAAAGATGACAAATCAAATATTATTGGAATTGAAGGGATCTTCCGAGACATTACAACAAATGTTCTATTAGAGAAAGAAGTTCACGAGAGAGCGGAAAGACTTCGAGCAGTCAATATTATTGCAAGGACTATCAATTCCAGTATTGAGGCCGGTAAAGTTTATGAAAGTATTGTTAATGAAATTAAACAATTAGTTTACAATATTGACTATGCAGTAGTTGCTTTTCCTCCGGAAAAACCAGGACACCCTCAATGTTATGAAGGTGAGTCATGTTTTGAGATTCTAACTCTACTACCTTCCTCAGAGACAGAACCTATAATAGGACCTTTTTGTTGTGGGGAAAAAGTTATAAGCGAGAAAAAAACGCTCATTTTTGATTATTTGCAATCTGAAGAAGAATCTATATCTAAGGAGTTTCCTCCTGATATTACGAGCCTAATCGTAGCTCCCTTGTTCGCAGAGGAAAAAGTTATTGGAGTGTTCGTATTAGGTTCAAAAACACCGAAGGCGTTTTCTTCACATGATATTGAAATTATTGAAGAAGTATCCCCTCATATTGCTGTGGCAATTTGTAATGCACGCTTATTAGAAAAACTTCAAAATACATTAGATGAAATAAACAGAGCGAGAGAACAACTAAATAAAGCGAATGAAGAATTAAAAACTCTTGATGAAATGAAGACGAATTTACTATCAAATGTATCTCATGAACTGCGGACTCCACTGGTTTCTATTATGGGATACACAGATATGATATTGAAGGGTAAAACAGGACCGATTACGGACACTCAAAGAGAATATCTTTCTATTAGCATAAGAAATGTAGAAAAATTAGTCAATTTAATTGAAAATCTTTTAGACTTCTCAAAACTACACAAAGGCAAGGAAGAACTCGTATTCAGTACTTTTGATATTGTTGAATGTGCAGAAAGTGGATTACAAAATATTCGGCCTATGGCAGACCCAAGGGGGATTAAATTAATATTGAGCACGGACCAAAGACCTATATTAGTTGATGGTGACAAAGGGAAAATAATACAAGTTTTTAACAATTTATTATCCAATGCAGTAAAGTTTAATAAAAATGATGGGTTGGTCGAAATCAAGATAAAGATTATAGAAAATGAAGTGGAGGTATCTATTATAGATACAGGCATTGGGATTCCTCCAGAAGCCATTAATAAAATATTTGTTCGGTTTTATCAAGTAGATTCTTCTTCAACCCGCAAATATGGTGGAACAGGAATAGGCCTATCCATCTCGCAGGATATTATGCGTTTGCATGGAAGTCGAATTGTATTAACAAGCATACCAGGACAAGGAAGTACCTTTTCTTTCCGACTTCCTATTCACGGAACCCGTTTGGATGATAGTCGTATATTTGCCCGTCAAATAACACCTGACGAAACTCATTTGTTAGTAGAATTAGTCTCTCAAGACAGGTCCATGAGTGCCCAAATCCGACATTGGCTGTTAGAAGAAAATATTGATATACTACATGCGGGGCATCCGTCTACAGCAATATCGTTAGCATTAAAATATAATCCTGACTGTATTATTATTGATTGTGATGAAGGTCCGATGGGAGAGGTAGTAGTAAGTGAGATTCTTGAGAGTCCCGGTGTGGTTGAAATTCCTATCATTTTGATTACAGAGCAAGAACGATTATATATGACATATTCTGACAAAATTATTCACCGACTTCCCAAACAATTAAGAAAAAGTATTCTTCTTAGTGCAATACGATATGCAATAAAGAATTTAACAGCAGAAGTTTCTGAACTTGGAAATACAATACTATGTGTTGATGACGATATTGAAATTCTCCAATTTATGAGAGACTGTTTGGAAAATGAAGGTTATAAAGTCGATATTGCAACCTCTGGAGAGGAATGCATTGAGAAAGCACAAACCGGACAATTCAGACTTATCTTATTAGATATTGCTATGCCGGGACTTGATGGAATTGAAGTTTGTCGAACTATAAGAACAAACCCCAAATTAAAAGGGATATGCATCCATATTGTAACGGCTAAACCTATAAATGATGTAATAAAAAAAACCTACGAAGTTGAAGCGGATGGAATCCTGCAAAAACCATTTAAGCAGGAAGACCTCTTGTCAATAGTACAAAACTATATCCCCTTAGATAAAAAATAAACCTACTCTAAATACGACTCGAAGAAACGGTAAGAGGGTTCTATTTCCTTTTCATGAGTTCTTTCTGTGTCTAAAATAGGATTGAACAATACTTTAACAGGTCCCTCAATCTTCCCTTCAATCCATTTTGATAATAATTCCAAACCTTCGGATGCAGATTCCCGAACCGGTAGCCACATGTGAGCAACCGCTTCAGTAATAACGGCCCCTTTATCTTCATAAGTCCATGTTAATACTTCACAATCTTCACCTACTTTTCTCCCTGCCCTTTTGAAACCCTCTCGAACAGCCTCTCCATTTTCTGTCCCACTACTATCTATTAACGCGGTAACCTTCGAGTCTGATAGTAGTTGGTGTACTCGCAATGCTACATTTCTTGCTCCAAAATTGACATGCTTAATATTCTTCTCAAAAAAAGGGAGTCCTGCTTCCTCTAATGCTCTTTTATACCCCCTAACTCTTTCTAAACCGGGTTGATATCCGTGAAAGGCCTGCAATAGAGCAATATGCCTATGCCCTCTCCCTATTAAAAACTTCGTACTAACATAAGAAGCTTTTTCATAATCAACAGTTGCATAGGACATTTCTGGAAAAGAATCCAACCTACCAAAAACTACATAAGGAATTTCTATATTATGAATATTCCTAATAATCGTATCTGTCAAAGATAATGGACCTGCAACGATACATGCTTTAAATAAGTTATCCAAAACTCCCCGGGCATAACTTGTCGATTTTCCTATTTCATAAGGAAACATATCGAAGCATATATACTCACCCTTTTTTCCAAAAACTCGATATAATTCCATAAAAAGCCAAAGAAAAAAATTGGAGCTGAAGGGAACAATATTTATTGGCGCCGGGAAAGTAACTCCGATACATGCAGGTTGGTTTACTCTTAAGGAACGGGCAAAAATATTTGGATGATAGCCCAATTCTTCAACTATTTTAAGCACTCTATTTCGTGTTTCTTCTCTAACACCATCTTTAAAATTTATAACTTTACTAACAGTCTTTGCAGAAACACCTGCTTTTTTTGCAATATCATATATTGTTATTTTACTAAGCATAATAGATACTTTTTTTAGTAATCGTTTACTATATTATACTAAAAATAGTTTTTTCATATATACTATTTTATCTGTTTTGTTATCTGAATAACAAAAAATTAATTTGACATGTTTAATCTTTTAGTGTATAATTATAATCATAAGGTAAACGATTACTTCAATGGGCGAAGTAGTCAAAAAGTTTTCAAACCAAAAGTATAAGGAGTAATCCTATGAAGAAAAAAGGTTTTACACTCATCGAACTGCTGGTCGTTATTGCTATTATCGGTATTCTCGCAGCAATATTGCTTCCCGCACTGGCAAGAGCCCGTGAGGCTGCAAGACGGTCCAGCTGTCAGAACAATCTTAAACAGTGGGGACTCGTCTTCAAAATGTATTCTAATGAGGCAAAGGGAGAAAGATTTCCCCCGATCCAGGCAGGTGGCTACAATGATGTTAACGGAGTGTTAAGAGGCGTTCTTGATGCAGGACCTAATGTATTTGTTCTATATCCGGAATACCTTACTGACCCAATGATAGTTTTTTGTCCCTCTGATGCTGAATTAGGACAATCTATTGCAAGAGCACACCTTAATGATGATGTAAATCAAGACTGGTGTCTTGGCTATGCTCACAATCATGGTGGAAGATGCGCTAGAGCCATTGATATGAGTTATGGCTACTTAGGCTGGGTTCTTGATAAAGGCAACTGTGAAGACCCTGTTTCCGCAATAAGTTCTTTTACTTATTTAGGGATTTTAGCCTCTACCTTAGGGGTACCCATTGATATGTCTACACAAGTTTCAACACAAGTAGGTTCTGCATTAAACTACTTAGTCCAACAAGTTCTTCCATTACTGGGGGGTACAATTCCTAATGGAATTCTTTCTGCTGTTGACCAGGATGTTCCCGTTGCCGCGGGCGTTGGCAATGGAGGCGGTTCTACCGTATATAGGCTTCGTGAAGGGATTGAAAGATTCCTTATTACCGATATTAATAATCCAGCGGCCACAGCACAAGCCCAAAGCACTGTATGGATTATGTTTGACCAATTATCTACTAACCCTGCCGCATATAACCATATTCCAGGTGGATCAAATGTCCTATACATGGATGGTCATGTTCAATTCTTAAGGTATGGAGAATGTGAGCCTGCTCCAGTAAATAGACCTATGGCCGTCCTTGTAGGGATTCTGACATCTTCCTAATTAATTTTTATTATCTTATTTTCCTAAAAAATATGTCGGTGATATATATCACCGACATATTTTTTTATTTTCGAATAACTTTTCTATCTACTCGATAAAGTGTAATTTGCGTAATCTATATAATAAGGTTTTCCATCTTCTAGTATAGAGCGTCTTGCACATTCACATATAAGTTCATTGTAATAAGAATTTTTAGGTGTAGCTATTATTCCTAAATTATCTATTTTTTCAATTTCTTCTAATCTTGTCCTATCATCTTCAATATTATCTATTTTCTTAACACACTTTATCAGTTCCTCTATTGAAGTATAACCATATCCAACGGGTTTCAGTCCCGGACCATTCCACGGAACTAAACGAAAATAATCTGTATTAATTGTATAAAAGTTTTTTCTAATTTCTGTCTTTTCCTCACTGATACTGTAACTTACCCCCCTAAACTGGTCATCATGCCGTAAAACCGATGTGCAATCCTTATTCTCAAAGTACAGTTCCAATCCTTGCTGATTACTTCCTCCTCCCATATCGGGGTAGCCTAATCCGTTGATAACAGATAAAATACCTCCATTTTCATAAAAAACTCTGCCATGGGACCACATATAACCCACATTTCCATTAGGAAAAGATTTCTTTATTCCCACAACAGACACCCCCACCGGTTTCAATCCAGTAATAAAAGTAACAATGTCAACATAATGACAGCCTACATAAGTAAAAGGGTCAGAAATGTCACAGGTAAACCAATTCTGGAAATTACTATGGCGGTAATAATAAGGTTCAATCATTTTTGCCTCCCCTATTATAAATTCACCAAATAATCCATCTCTGTAATTTTTCCGTGCCAGGAGAGAGCGGATATCAAAGCGCTTGTGATATTCCACCCCCACAAAAAGTCTTTTTTTCTTTGATATTTCTTCAATCTCTGCAAGTTGTTTATAAGTTTGGACGAGAGGCTTTACACAAATTACATGTTGGTCATGGTTAAATGCTTCCATAATTGCAGGGTAATGCAAATAGTCTGGCAGTGCAATAAAAACACATTGGCGGGGTGCTAATGTTTTTATTGCTTCCTTATACAATTCTGGAAAATATTTATCCTCAGGCGTATCAAGGGGGGGGAAAGAAATAAAAAATTGCCCGGGAAAGGATTCTTTTATAGATGGGCTATTCATTAATGATTTTAATGGTGTTGTGTGCCTTGCACAAATAGAAATTTTCCCTATCTCTCCTATCCTTTGTAAATGATATAAACTCGGGAGAATTTGGTCATGGACTATCATTCCTCCACCTATCACAAGGACATCTTTTTTTAGCATTTTAAAACCCCTGTTATTAATAGTCTTGATAATAAGTTACCGTTATTTCTTTTTGAAGTTTTTCTAATTCTTGTTTTAAATTATCTCTTACTTTCTTATCTATAAGTTGTCGCCGGAGTCCTTCCTTCATTTTGTTATAAGGAATGGTGGTCCCTGATCTATTTTTTGAAAGGACCTTCAAAATGTTCCACCCATTTCGAGTCCGAAAAGGTGGCGAAACATTTCCTACGGGAAGCATCACTAAAAAATGCTTTACTTCAGGTAATATTCGTTTCAAGGGCATTTCGTAATAACAACAGGCTTGCCTCTTTGAGAAAGGGTCTTCCGAATACTGCTGAGCAAGAGATATGAAATCTTCACCTTTCTGGATACGCTGATATATTTCATTTATTTGCTTTTCTTTTTCTGGTTCTCCTGAAAAATCCATAATGATAATATTTGCAAAATCATACGTATCCGCAGTTCTTTTTGCCCATCCTGATTTAACATAATTTTGATACATATCTTCTGTTTCTTTATCAGATACAGAAACCGTTTTTTCTATTTTTTGAAGATATTGCTCTACAATATTCTTTTTCTTAATTTGTTCTTTAACATATTCATCTGTAAGGTTACAGGACTTTAACCATCGCTGATATTCTTCTTCACCACCTAATAAAGTAATACCTTCCTTATATATGTTATTAAATTCCTCATCTGAACAAGTAATGTTTTCGCGAATGGCTAATATGAAAATTAAGGTCTGTTCGACAATTTCGTCCAACACTTTTCTTTGAAAACTCTGGATATTATGGGGAGAAAATATAAAATTACTTTTTCCTAACTCAATTTGACGATATTGAAGATATGCCCGATAGTCGGCTTTTGTAATCTTTTCGGAACCTACCTGGGCTATTACTTCTTCTTTTTCACTTGAAGGACAAAATTCTTCCTTATTATCCGAAGCATACATATATTCTGGAATAATAAGTAATGAAATTGTTACCAAACGGAGTATTTTATTCACTGTTCATCAAAACCAGACTTTGTTTTTTTTCTATAAACAAATAGGTTTACCAAGACGGGCTGATTTGTATATTTTTTCAATAAGTTCAACAGCGTTTCTACCTTCTCTACCATCGACTGCGGGTTTACGACCTTTTAATATTGCAGATGCGAAATCCTCAATTTGTCGTCGATGTCCTTCAATTTTCAATGCAGATAGAGGGTCACTGGCACCAGAACCCAATTCAGACTCTTTAGCCATGGATTTTTCTATTTTAATATCAATAGATTTCTTTCGTGTAAACTTCCAGAAAATTATTTTTCCATCTTCAAGCACAGCACTGCCCTCAGACCCATGAACTTCTACACGGGCAGGATGACCTGGCCAGATGGCTGTGCTACCTTCAATCACGCCATAGGCACCATTTTGAAATTCGAGTGTTGCCGTGGCTAAATCCTCTACTTCCAGTCCTTCATGTGCGATACATTGTGTTTGAGCAAATACTCTTTTCACAGGCCCCATAAACCATAAGAGTAGATCAATCTGGTGAATCCCCTGATTCATTAAAGCCCCTCCACCATCCAATTTCCATGTTCCTCTCCAAGAAGCACTGGCATAATACTCTTTTGAGCGAAACCATTTTATATAAGCATCTCCCAATACCAACTTTCCAAATCGGTTTTGTTCTATCGCCTGTTTAACAAATTTTGAACCTTCGGCAAAACGGCTCTGAAAAATGCAACCTAATAAAACGCCATACTTGTCGGTCGCTTTTATTATTCGGTCAATTCTTTGTGTCGTTACTTCTAATGGTTTTTCAGAAAGAATATGTTTTCCTGCCATTGCACAGTTTTCTGCAATTTCAGCACGCAAACCACTGGGCACACAAATACATACGGACTGTATATCTTTTCGTTCTAACATTTTTCTATAATCTGTATAGGGCTCTGCATGATACTGGTTTGCTAACTTTAAGGCATTTTTCTCTACAACATCTGAAACGGCTACCAATTTTGCATTTGAAACCACACTGATTGCTGCTGCATGAACAGGACCGATATTCCCACATCCGATAATTCCAAATCCGACCTTTTTCATTTCAGACTCCTTTGAATAATAGGTTAAAAAACTTTTTTATTTCAATAAATCAATTAGAACCCATAGAATACATCGTAAATTATAACTATGATATAATACCAAATCCAACCTTATACGAAATGGTGTGCTATCTCTTTGGTAAGGATATTATTATGAAGTTATCTCTGCAATTTGGTGCGGGAAATATTGGCAGAGGCTTTTTAGGTCAACTTTTTTATGAAAGTGGTTATCATACTCTTTTTGTAGATGTCGTTCCTGAACTTGTTGAACAAATCAATAAAACAAAGCGTTATCCAATAAAGATTATTGGTGATAAAGAGTATACCATATATATAGATAATATCGAGGCCATTTTACTCTCTGAAAAGGAAAAAGTGGCAGAAGCAGTAAAAAGGACAGACATCATTGCTACATCGGTAGGTGCTAAAGGGGTATCAACAGTAGCGGAAATTCTCTCATCAGGAATAAAAAAACGATTGGAAGAAGAAAAGATAAAACCATTAAATATCATCATTTGTGAAAACCTTCCCGAACCCCAAAAAACCTTTTATAATGAAATAACTTCTCATTTACCCAAACATTTAATAGAATCTTTTGACCAAAATATAGGGTTGGTAGAAGCATCTATTGGAAGAATGGTGCCTATCATTACAGAAGCAGATAAAAAGGAACATCCTTTACTGGTCCGTGTTGAGGAGTATTGTGAACTTCCTGTTGATGGAGAGGCTTTCAAGGGAACTATCCCTACTATTAAGGGAATGAAATTATGCTGTCCTTTTTCTGGATATGTTCATCGCAAGTTATACATTCATAACTTAACTCATGCTGTTTGCGCTTACCTTGGAAAGTTAAAGAATTATAAATTTATCTGGGAAGCCATTGAAGATAGCAAGATATGTAAAATAACAAGGGATGCCGGGATTGAAAGTGCAAAAGCAATTAATAAACTTGACGGGCTTCCCTTCCATGAACTTGAAGACTACATCGATGATTTACAAAAAAGGTATAAAAACCGGCATTTAGGGGACCAGACAGAACGAGTTGCAAGAGACCCGATACGAAAATTAGCCCCTGGGGAAAGACTTATTGGTTCGGCAATGTATTGTATTAAAGCGGGGATAATCCCTGAGAATATTTCATTAGGGATTGCAGGAGCAATATTATATAGTGATAATCATGATGAGTCCAGTAGAATATTGGAGAATATAAGAAAACAAAAAGGTATAGAAGGGGTTTTAAAAGAAATTTGTAAGATAGAAGAATCTCATCCATTGTTTGATTATGTAAAAAAATCTGTTGAAAAACTACAAAATATAATAAGGAATTAAAATATAACAGAAGGATGAAATCATGTTTGAAGTAAAAATGCCCAAGTTAGGACAGACTGTTGAAGAAGCCCTGATTGTCCAATGGTTAAAACAAGAAGGTGATGAGGTTAAAGAGGGGGAACCTTTATTCACCGTCCAAACGGATAAGGCGGAAATTGAATTTGAATCCCCGGTGAGTGGAACCCTTTTGAAAATATTAGTCGACGCCGGTATAGAAATCCCTGTGCTAACGATAGTAGCACTTATAGGGGATAAAAATGAGACAGTTCCCGAAAAATATAATCAGGGGATAACATCAGGAACTATACAAAAATCCGAACGGGAAGAGAAATACAAAACGGAAAAAGAGAAATTCGGGATTATATCTTCTGACACAAGTCCAGCAATTCAGTCTATTGAAGAATCTGGAGAGATTATTGCCTCACCTAGGGCTAAGAAAATAGCGGAGATTCATAACATTCCACTACAGAATATGCAAGGTTCTGGAGTTGGAGGAAGAATTATGTCTTCAGATGTAGAAAATGCTATTCAATCACAGGTTAAAGTAACACCGGTTGCAAGGAAATTAGCAGAACAGGAAGGAATAAATTTACAAAGTATTATAGGAACAGGAATTCATGGAAAAATCACAAAAGAAGATGTAGAAAAAGCAAAATCGACACCTCAAGAGGAACCTATTCCACTATTATCAGGGATAACACAAAAAATACCTCTCACTCCTATGCGAAAGATTATTGCAGAACGGATGGGGCAAAGCATGCATGTTGCGCCCCATTACTATATAACCGTTGAAATCGATATGACCAATGCTAAAATATTGCGGGGGAAATTGCCGTTTAAGGTATCATTTAATGATATTGTTCTTTATGCTACTGTAAGAACACTTCGTGAGTTTCCTTCCGTTAATGTTCAGTGGGGAGGTGACTGTATTATACAAATGCCCGATATTAATTTAGGCGTTGCTGTGGCTTTACCTCAAGGTTTGATTGTTCCCGTAATCAAAAAGGCCCAGGAATTGTCTTTAGAAGGACTTGCCAAAACAGCTAAAGAACTTATCACAAAGGCCCAGAATAATAAATTATTACCCGACGACTATACGGGAAACACATTTACAGTATCTAATTTAGGTCCTTATGGAGTCGACCATTTTACTGCAATTATTAACCAACCGGATAGTGCCATTCTGGCAGTAGGACAGATTAAAGACCGCCCTGTAGTTGTTGATGGTGGTATATTTATCCGCCCCATAATGAAAGTAACGATGTCTTGTGACCACCGTGTTATAGATGGAGCATTAGGCGGACAATTTATGGGTAGATTCCGTGAGATTTTAGAAACAGCAGATTTTATGTAATCAAATCTGAACAATAGGAGATTCAATAATGGCCGATTATGATGTTATTGTAATAGGTGCAGGTCCTGGAGGATATGTTTCCGCAATCCGTTCCGCACAAAGAGGTGCTAAAACAGCGGTGATTGAAAAAAAATATTTAGGAGGAGTATGCCTAAATATCGGTTGTATCCCAACAAAAACCTTAATAAATACTACCGGATTACTTCGTAAATTGAAAAAGTCGGATGAACTGGGTATTCACATCGATAATGTTCAATTAGACCTGAACAAATTAAAGCAGAGGAAAAATAAAGTTATTTCTCTGAACACAGGAGGGATAGAACGGCTCTTTAAATCCTATGGTATTGAGTGGATTAAGGGGGAAGCATTTATTCAACAACCGAACGAAGTTATTGTTGATGGAAAAAAAATTACAACCAAAAATCTAATTATTGCTACAGGAGGTAGACCTATTGAATTACCTATTTTGCCTTTTGATAAAAAGCGGATTATTGATAGTTCACAGGCTTTGGAATTAACAGAGATACCTAAAAGAATAGGTATTATTGGAGCAGGGGCTATTGGATGTGAATTTTCATGTATATGGAACAGTTTCGGGGCAGAAGTTCATCTCATAGAAATGTTGCCGAACATTCTTCCAAAAGAAGATGAAGAACTTGCAAAAAGGCTCGAATCTATTTTTAAAAAAGAAGGTATATATACTTATACAGGTAATAAATTAAAAGAAGCAAAATTAGGAGATCATGAAGTTATTCTTTCATTAGAAGGATCCAAAGACACAAATATAGCAGTCGATATGGTGCTTGTATGTGTAGGAATGCGCTGTAATTCAGATTGTATACAGTCTCCTCTTCGCAGTGCACTTAGAATTAATAACAAAGGGGGTATTGTGGTAAATGAAAAAATGGAGACGGGAGTTCCTGGAGTATACGCTATCGGTGATGTGATTGACCGCACATGGTTAGCACACGGAGCCTCTAACGAAGGTATTGTGGCAAGCACAAACGCTACCGGCGGTAATAAACGAATGAATTACCGTATTCTTCCTTCCTGCACATTTACATCCCCAGAATTGGCAAGTGTCGGTTTAACAGAACAAAGGGCAAAAGAACAAGGATACCCTGTAAAAACAGGGAAATTCTCATTCTCTGCCAACGGTCGAGCACATACAATAGGTGAAGCAGAAGGGATGATAAAGGTTGTTGCCGATTCTCAAACAGATGAGGTTTTAGGTGTTCATATTTTGGGACCTGAAGCGGGTGAAATAATTGCTACTGCAAGTGTCGCTATGAAGTTGGAAAGCACTGTTGAAGAACTGGCAGATACTATATTTACTCATCCAACCTTATCAGAAGTATTAATGGAAGCATGCGAAGACTACTTTGGGATGAGTATTCACAGTCCGGCAAAGAAGTAAGAAAAATCTAACACATAAGTTTTGTCTGTTGGGGTTGATAATAAAAATCCATTATAATGACTACATGACAAACATGAGTGATAATTCAATAAAAAACTTTAAAAGAGACCATTACTCTGTGTGTCTCTTTCTATTATTGTTTCCACTGGCAATTCTGGTAATTGATTTCTCATTAAATCAAATACCCGGCAATTATACATCTTTGTACAATAGTCCTTTATGGGTGGAAGGGAAATCAATAAATAAAGGGAACAACAGTGCTGATGTAATCACAGATGGTTCCATCTATCTATCGGACTATTTGTACATGTTGGAAGTAAATAACTTTTCTTCGTTGTTATGGGATAATACTTCAGGGGGAGGCATTCCCTTTCTTGCAAGATGGAATTCCAGACCTTTTTCTCTTTTTAGTATCCCTTTTTACTTTCTACCTCTCTGGCAATCAATTTATATAAGTATATGGACAAAAATGATTATAGCGGGAATTGGGGCATATATACTTGCGATTTCTCTTGGTCTAATGCCTTCTATTGGGTTATTTATTGCGGTATTATTTCAGGTAACCGGGCCTCTATTTTTTATTCCTATTCATCCAATAACCGATGTTATAGTGTGGTTCCCTCTGTATTTCTGTCTAATCAATCTTATTTTATATCGTTCGTTCCATTTTTGGATATTGTTATGTATAATTACCGCTGTAATGTCATTAGGTGGTAGTATTGAAACAATAATCTCCGTATTTATTTTTACTATTTTTTATTTTACCATTGTCTGTTTCTTTGCTAAACCGGAAAAGAATGCTTCTTATATCCCCCTATTATTCATTATTGTAGCATGGTTAACGGCATATGGACTTATCGCCTTTCAGATAATTCCATATATCGAATGGAATAATCACAAAGCAACAATCTCATCCATACCATTGGAATCTTTATTAAGTTATAAAGATTTGTTAGGTTTCTTCTTTCCCGCAGCAATTTCATCAGAGAATTCTCATCTCATTTCACTTATTTTATTATGCTCACCCGGAATTTTTTGCATTCTTCTACTCCCCTTATGGCTAAGTGCTCGTTCTCTTATGAAAATAGAAATACTTAATAAAATCGAGGCATTTTTTATTACAAGTTTGTTACTTTTTGTCATCTTTTATGTATTTGCGTGTTTGAAAATACAATTGCCTTACATCAATAATCTATCTTTAATTCATTTTGGCTGGCTCTTGATACTTTCTACAGGTTTTTTAATTGGTGTGGCCATTGATTATTGGAACTTATTTTCTCCGGATGAATGTCGTACTTGTATAAAAAAATTATTATTTTTCGCTCCATCATTTTGGCTCCTATTATTCATATTAACCCTTGTTGGAAAAAAGGTAGATATTATAGGAACAGAAATTTTTTGGAAAGAGTTCTGGATAGCATTATCATTTTTACTCTTAATATTTTTCTATTTACTTATAAGTCTTTTCTCACCATCACGGCGTAACTCTGGATATATTATAACCATTATCCTTTTACTATTTATTGGGATTATGTATCGTCCTTACAGGACTTCTACATCTATAGATTTATTGAAAATTAATGAACCAATTATCCATAAATTAAAAGAACATGGGACACGTTTCACAGGACCGGAATATTTGAAGAAATCGATCTTTTCTACATCAGGACTAAATATAATGGTAATTCCTGAAGAAAAATGTACTGAACGATATTCTCTTTTCATGGATCGTGCATTGGAAGACCCAAAATTGTGGTTTAGAGCGGGTACTTCCTGTTTCCTTTTTATACCTTCTGAAGATAAAGATGTACATAATCCATTTTATAGAATACGACCAGAAATAAAGTTAATAGATTTGTTTTCATCGGGAATGGGTGTATTTAAATCAGACAAAATTGCACCTCGTGCATTTGTGATTTATAATGGAAAAACTACTGAGAAAATAAATTCTGATTTGTTATCTTCTGCTCTTCCTCATTTAGTAGAAAATGCACCTATTCCTGAGACAGCCCCAATCGCCGAACTTCCGGGAACAATTGAAGATATTTCTTCCACTCATGTTCGTATAAAGATAGAAAAAACAAAACCTGGAATACTGGTATTAGCAGATACTTATTATCCGGGATGGTCTGTTAGTGTTGATAGTGTTCCAAAAGATATTATCCCTGTCAACATTGCATTTCGTGGAGTTGAACTTAGTGAAGGAGACCACCAAATTGATTTTGAGTATCAATGTAAAGGACTTTGGTGGGGGGGAACAATAAGTATCATTACTTTTATTTTATTCCTTATCATTATTAGATTTTCTTTTCGTTTTTCAAGATAACTTGTAAAAATAATACTTATATTTAACTTACCTTTTCTATAGTGTCAATCATAAAAGTAATTTTATTTTTATTATCGGTATCAATTTGAACACAATTTCCTTCTCCCACTCCCTTTGAAAGGATTTGCATCGCTAAAGCGTCAACAATTTTCCGCTGAATTAAGCGTTTTAATGGTCTTGCCCCAAAAACAGGGTCATATCCTTCTTCAGCAAGAAGATTCTTAGCCTTATCGCTTATAGAAAGTTTAATCTTCCTCTCAGACAATCTATTTATAACTTGATTTAATTGTAAATCTACTATTTGTCGTATTTCTTTCTTATTTAAAGGCTGAAATAGGATAATATCGTCAACACGGTTCAAAAATTCGGGACGAAAATAACGATGAAGAATATTTGTTACATATTCCACCTGTTGTTCATAAGTTAAATTTGTTTTTTGGAATACTTCACTACCAATGTTTGAAGTCATAATAACAATGGCGTTACGAAAATCTACTGTTCTGCCTTTACCATCGGTCAATCGTCCGTCGTCCAGTAATTGCAATAGAATATTAAACACTTCAGGATGAGCCTTTTCAATTTCATCCAGGAGAACAACACTATAAGGCTTTCTTCTTACTGCTTCTGTAAGTTGTCCACCTTCCTCATAGCCTATATACCCCGGCGGAGCACCAATAAGGCGAGCAACTGAGTGTTTCTCCATATATTCAGACATATCGATTCTAATCATAGCCTGCTCATGGTCAAATAAAAGTTCTGCCAAAGCCCGGGCTAATTCTGTTTTTCCTACCCCAGTAGGTCCTAAAAAAATAAAAGAACCAATAGGTCGATTAGGGTCATTCAAACCTGACCGTGCTCTTCGAACAGCATCGGAAACAGCACGAATACCTTCTTTTTGCCCTATTACTCTACGAGAAAGTCGTTCTTCCATATATATCAATCGTTGCATTTCTCCTTCTAATAGGCGGTCTACGGGAATACCTGTCCAACTCGAAACTATTTTAGACACATGTTCATCTGTAACTTCTTCACTTAAAAAACTACCCTTCTTTTGTATCTCTTCCAATTCTTTTTTCTTTAGTTCTAAATCATTCCTTAACTGATTTAATTCCCCATAAAGAATTTCAGAGGCTTTTCCTAAATCCCCTTGGCGTTGAGCAATTTCCGCTTGTCTTTTAGATTCCTCTATTTTCGCGTTAATTTCTCTAATTTGGTTTATTACGGCTCGTTCGTTCTGCCATTTTGCTTTCTTTGCATTCAAGTCTTCTCGAAGTTCTGCGATCTCTTTTTCTATTTCTTCTCTCCGCTCTATACCTGATCTCTCCGTTTCTTTCTTTAATGCAAGATGTTCTATTTCCAATTGCCGAATTTTCCTATCTAAAATATCAATATCATAAGGCATACTGTCGATTTCTATACGAAGTCGTGACGCTGCCTCATCTATCAAATCAATCGCTTTATCAGGTAGAAATCGGTCTGTAATATATCGATGGCTTAAATAAGCGGAAGCAACAATTGCATCATCACGAATACGAACGCCATGATGAACTTCATATTTTTCTTTCAAACCGCGTAAGATAGCAATAGTATTTTCAACATTAGGTTCGTCAACCAAAATGGGCTGAAATCTCCGTTCCAATGCAGGGTCTTTTTCTACATGTTTTCGATATTCATCAAGGGTCGTTGCTCCTATACAGTGGAGTTCGCCTCTCGCTAAGGCAGGTTTTAACATGTTAGAGGCATCCATAGCCCCTTCCGCGGAACCTGCTCCAATTAGAGTATGCATCTCATCAATAAACAAGATAGTATTTCCTTCCGATTCTTGAATTGTGGAAAGCAAAGATTTTAAGCGTTCCTCAAATTCCCCTCTAAATTTACTACCAGCAATTATTGCAGAGAGGTCCAGAGCATGTATACGCTTATTTTTTAAAGTTTCAGGGACATCCCCTGAAATAATTCTTTGGGCTAATCCTTCAACAATCGCGGTTTTCCCAACTCCGGGTTCACCAATTAACACAGGATTATTTTTCGTCCTCCGGGATAAAACCTGAATTACTCTTCGTATCTCTTCATCCCTTCCGATGACCGGGTCCAATTTCCCCAACCGGGCTAACTGTGTTAAATCTCTACTAAATCGTTCCAGTGCATCGTAAGTAGATTCGGCATTAGGGTCGTCTACGCGTTGATTTCCTCGAACTTCTTTTAGTGCCGACAAAAATGAGGTTTCACTAATACCTAAACTCTTTAGAATTTTTCCTGCAAGATTTGTTTTCTCTCGGATCATCCCTAAAAGGGCATGTTCAGAACTCAGATATTGATCTTTTAATGTTTGTGCAAAATTCCACGAGGTTTCTAAAACTTGTTGTAGTTCATAAGATAGATTTGGATTGTGAAGACCTGAAGAAACCCGTGGAAGTTTATCCATTTCTTTTTCTAAATGTGATTGTATTTGTCCTTTTGCGACACCTAATCTTTGCAATATTGGAACAACGGCGGAAGTATCTTTCTTAATTAATGATGCCAATAAATGTAATGATGTAATTTCAGGATGTCCTTTATTGGTTGCCCAATCAAGGGCTTCCGATAAAGCATCCTGCAAGGGTATTGTCAATCTATCAAACCTCATCGTTGGTTCCTTCCTTTCTTCTTTATTTATTTAGATTATCAATTCTATAATTAGCAATTAATATGCCAAGAAAAATCAAGTTATTAGGGATAAAAAACTTTTATCTTGTTTCAAAAAAAGACTTTTATAAGATTATTGTTTAAATTTAAAACAAGAAAGGTAGACCTTATTTATATTTTTATATGGCCTACCTTCTTTAAATTTTTAATTACAAAACATTAAAATTTCAGGACGGTCATCCAGAAAATATATCCTGCATCATTGTCATCAGAGCCACCTGCGAAGTCAGTCCCATTGCCCTGAATGTAGGCACCTTCTGCTAATCCATCCCCAACAAATAGATAATTTCCATACAGTAAAAACCATAAGTCTTTAGAGTAGTTATAGCGAATCCATGCGGCGATTTCCCAACCTATATCATCTTCTCCCTCATCTGTCCAGAAACTGAGTAATGGTGCCGCATAGAATCTTCTACCGAACACCTTAAATGTTTTGGGAGGGTCAAAAGGTGAAACAATTCCATCATAAGCACCGTGAACATGCAATATAATTTTATCGGTGGGTTTTAATTCAAAACCTAACTGGACTTGCCAATAGTTTGATAACCAACCGTTATCATTGACCGTAGGCAGGTAATTTTTATCCGAGAAAAGACGATTGAAAGAATGGCTTGCTTCAGGCTCGTAAAATGGATTTAGCCAATCCCAGAAACTTATACTACGGTTATCATCACCCTGATAAAACACACCTAAGGTATAAATACGGGGAGACCATTTAACATCTTCAAAGGTATAACCTATGGTTAGTTCAGCACCCAAATCACCCCAATTCGCATCATCATCGCCATAAATCATCCCTATAGGTTTAAATGTTGACCCTAAAGAATCAGCCTCACCAAATTGATACGCCAACTCTAAATCATAATCAAATCCAGAAGATTTCCCGAATGCACGAATGCCTACGGTATGCAACTTTGTAACTCCATAATCATCCCTACCAATGATATCCTCTGCAAATTCCATAACAGGATTTCCGGTAGTGTCATGTGGACTTAACCCATCTCTTAAGAAATACCAATAGGCAGAAACAGTTAAAGGTTTCCACCCTGCATATGTTCCGTAAACACCATAGAAATCTATATCCCCATCCTGTTCAATCTGGAACCGATCATTGAGTTTGGATGCAAAAGCATCTACAGTCCAATCTCCCTGTTTGTAGGTTAGCCGAACTGCATCATGAGAGGAATACTGAGAAGGTGTCAACATATTTGTTACCAACCAACCTTTCCCCATAATTAAATCTTGCCGACCTACACGCAATGTCAAAGGAGCACCAAACATTTCCCGAACTTCAACATAGGCTTGTTCAATTTCCACATCGTCATTAGAATTTGCCCTTGTATCTATTCCTGTAACATAATCTCTCGAACGGAAATCTTCTCCCCAAATATGCCAATCATAAAATTCTATAAAGGCAGATACATTATCGGTAAAATCAGCCTTAAAGTTTAAAAGTACAGAGGTCTCATACCTTGACCAGTCTGAACCTTCATCATCCCATTTGAATATAGAAGAGATTCTATTCCCGCCAACAGGCCTTTTTTGAATGAATGCAGGTGGTATTCTCTCTGTTCTTGGGGCAAAAGTATTTATATACCAGCGTCCTCTAATTCTTAGTTCACCACCAACAGAGACACTTTGTAGTTCCGCTACTGATACTGAAGTTATTGCAACAAATAAGACAAAACAACATAATCCCCCAATCCAAAGAGATTTTTTCATGTAAGTACCCTTTCGTATGAATGTTAAATTGAAAGTTTGTGTAAAAATCTTTTATCAACTTAGACTTTTATCATATAAAAAAAATAATGAGAAATTCAAACAATATAAGAATTTTTTTTGTTTTTAATTTGTTATAAGTATAAAACTTAGGAGATTAAACATGGTCGCGGTTAACTCTGTGATGGTACCTCTTGGAACAGAGGCCCCTGACTTCCAATTAAAAGACACTACAGGGAATATTGTCCGGAGGGATGACTTTCGGAACAAAAAGGGGCTGTTGGTTATGTTTATATGCAATCATTGTCCTTTTGTAAAACATATTCAAAGTGAATTAGTAAAATTAACAAGCGAATACCAAGCAAAAGGAATCGGGATTGTAGCGATAAATTCTAACGATTCTGAAAAATACCCCGATGATTCTTTCGAAAAAATGAAAGAAGAAGTAGAAAAAGTTGGTTATACCTTTCCGTATTTATATGATGAAACCCAAGAAGTAGCCAAAAAGTATAAAGCGGCATGTACTCCAGATTTTTTCCTTTTTGATGAAAACTTAAAACTGGTATATCGTGGGCAGTTTGACGATTCAAGACCAGGAAATGAAAAACCGGTAAATGGCAAAGATTTAAGATCTGCCTTGGATTGCCTATTAGATGGGAAAACACTTCCTGAACACCAAAGACCAAGTATCGGTTGCAATATTAAATGGAAACCCGGTAACGAGCCCGACTACTTTCTAAATAAGTAACTCCTACGGGAAATAAATCCAACATAAATTTTTATAAGCACTTCCTTTTTGTAATAATACTTTATAAAATACATATTTATGTAAATATCAATACTCATTTAAACCCACATCACTTATTTTTGTAGATAAAGTGGAAAGGAAGTGGTCATGTCCAATTATGAATCTTCAGACCAACAAAAAAACTCTACTATTTTTTTATTTAAATTATCCATGAGAGTTCTAACTATGGCTTATTTCTTAGGAGGATTATTTTTCTTTTTTATTCCTGATGGCGTCAATTATATCCTAAATTTTCTCCCAATTTTTTTGAAAATACTTCAACCCTTGCCCGAAAAAAATATAGACTATTTCTGGTTACCCCTTGTGGGGTCCCTTATGTTCGTTCTTACATATGTTGCCTATCTATCATCAAAAGACCCTAATAATAACACATTGATAAATGTTCATATATTCTCAAAATTTATTTCTTCCATCGGCTACCTTTATCTCTTTATATTTGATAAACTTATTTTCGGATACTTGGTAGGATGTTTAATAGATTTTATGATTTGTGCGTATGTTTTTTACTTAAAAATAAGAATCCAGAGGATAAAAGACTAATCACAAATATATGAAATTTCCTTATCAAATATTGAACACACCTTTTCTACTCCCCAACACAAGTAAATACGCTTATGAAGTATGGTATTGGAAATTAAACCCTTTAAACGAGCCTTGGTCGTTCTGGTTCCGTTTTACATTATTAAAAAATGCTAACAGGAATGTGGCAGAAGTGTGGGGAATTTATTCCACAAAAAATTCGGATTGCAACATCCTTCAAACACAAAATACCGCAATTAAAGTAACCTTTCCTATTGAAAAATATCGCTATCAACCGGATAATAATTTCATCACCATAAAAGATAACTTTGTCGACTTTTATTCTACCCTGGGACATATTCACAAGGATGATAAATCTATCGAGTGGAAGTTAAATCTAACGCCTATTGCACCCCAAGAATCCTTTAATTTCATGCCTTTTTATTTGTGGAAATTAGGGATAGTTAAAAATTATGCAGTCACTACCCATGAAAAAATACTATTCAACGGAACAATTAAGGTAAATGGAAAAGAGATAATGGTGGAAAATGCCTTAGGAATGCAGGGGCACCTTGCAGGATTAAAACAAGGACATTCCTGGGCATGGGCACATAGTTGTATTTTTTACGATGAAGAAAATGGAGAGATTGCTCCCATAATCATTGATGTTTTAACAGCAAGGGCTAAAATAGGAAATAAAATAGTATCTCCTAGACTTACCACCCTGTTCTTGCACTACGAAGGAAAATCATATCCTCTAAATTCAATCTCTGATATTATAAAAACACAGTCAAGATACAATCCTCTTTACTGGGAATTTAAAACTCTCTCCCCAAATGTGCAAATATCTGCATCTATCGATGCAGATATTGATACTGTTGTAGGTGTCCAATATGAGGATACAGATGCTAGTCCTCTATATTGTTATAATACAAAAATGGCTAATATGAAGTTGGAAATTTATGATAGGGTTTCAGAAAAGAAAAAAACATTTGTCAGTCCAAGCAAATGTGCTTTTGAATGGGTTCAACGAGAACTTTGGGATAAAGTGCCAATCTCTATTTAATAACACAAAGTAAAAGATATGGAAACATTTATTAAAAGGAATGTTTATACCATTTTGATTACGCTTTTTGATGACGATTCATACTGGATTACGAACATTTCTATTGATGAATTCTGGAAGGAATTTAAGAAAACATTAGAAACATTTCCTAAAATAAATCGGTTTCTTTTTAAACTCTTTATTCTTCTACTTTCTATTATTTTGCCTCCCTATTCATTTTTCATTCCTTTATACAAAGCAAACCTACCAGTAAGGCAAAAGTGGATTGGTTCATGGGAACATTCTAAGTGGTTATGGAAAAAATCACTGTTTTTAGGAATACGTATTTTAATTTTAGGAAGTGCTTTCCAAATTCCAAAGACAATGATATATACAAATTACAACGAAGTGCTATCAGAAAGAGCAAAAAACCTTTGTACGATGTAAATGATGAAGTTTTACCTATGAATGAACATTTATTAGATATTTATAATTCTCCCAATGTAATCGATTTGGCTACAAAAGATACCACTCCCTTAATTAACACTACCTATGATTTTATTGTCATCGGCAGTGGTGCGGGAGGTGCTGTTGCCTCAAAAGAACTTGCAGAGAAGGGTGCAAAAGTAGCGATAATTGAAGAAGGGGCACTTCCATTTCCATGGGAGAATTCTGCTTTTCGTTCGCTACTGAAACTTTATCGTGACAACGGTTTTACAGGCACGGTAGGAAAGCCCATGATACCTATCCCATTAGGACGCTGTGTCGGAGGAACAACGGTTATTAACTCTGGGACTTGTTTCCGTGTCCCAGATAAAGTTCTTGACTTATGGAATATGGAGTTCGGATTAAACGAAATTAAATACGATAATCTTCAAGAGTGCTTTCTCAAAGTAGAACAAGAAATTCATGTGGAAGAGGCAAACTGGGAGGTAATGAATAAATCCAGTGGCTTTATTCATAAAATATTTACTCAAAAAGGACTGCCTTGTTTACCTTTGAGAAGGAACACACTCAATTGTCAGGGATGTGGAATGTGTTGTTATGGGTGCACTTCAGGTGCCAAAAAAAGTATGGAATTATCATACATTCCCAAAGGTATTCAGTCGGGACTTGCTCTTTTTTACAATGGCCGGGCAAAACGCATTTTATTATCTAACGGCAAAGTGGGAAAAAGTGTTGTAGTAGAGATTGTTCATCCCTCAACACATAAAGTTATTAAAGAAATCGAAATAAAAGGGGGAAGTATTATTGTGGCTTGTGGAACTATGTTAACTCCACTTTTACTGAAACGAAGCAGAATTGCAAAGGAAAATTCTAATTTAGGTAGACATTTGACTATACATCCCGCCAGTAAAGTGGCTATAGAATTAGAGGAAGACATCTCTTCATGGGTAGGAATCCCTCAAGCATGCTATAGCACCGCATTGGAAGAGGAAGGTATCATATTTGAAGGGGTAGCGATGCCCCCTGATTTAGGACCTTCTGCTGTACCTTTTTCCGGTAGCGAACTGTTGCATTATTGGAAAAATTATAAGAATATAGCTACATTTGGATTTATGATTAAGGACAGTAACGAAGGAGCCCTTCGATTTAGTTTTAAGAATCAACCTCTTTACATCTATCAACTTACAGACACAGATGTAAAGAGATTAAAGAAAGCAATAACTTTTCTTATAGAACTTGCTCTTGACGAAAAACCTGTCCAGATTTTTACAATGGTAACCAAACAACCCAATATAATTAAAAACAAAGATGACCTATATAAATTTATTAAAGAGGAACATACCCCTGCCGATTTTGAATGTATGGCATTTCACCCCTTAGGAACATGTCGTATAGCGGATACACCTGAAAAAGGGGTTTGTGACCCATATCATAAAGTATTTGGGACTGATAATATTTATGTTTGTGACGGAAGTTCGATTCCCACTTCTCTTGGGGTAAATCCACAATTAACAATTATGGCACTCGCTACTCGATTAGTAAGACATTTAACAAGTGCGAAGTAAAAACCGTGCCTCAATTTGGATGTAAAGTAAAAGAGTCTATCCAAAACTTCACATTATTCAAAGAACACGGGTCAAAACGAATAGACTTAATTCTCCCTTTCCAATTAGAATGTTCTCGTAAATTAAATGTATAAGTATAAAAATTCCCGTCTGTACGGATAGGTATCGTAGCGGAATTCTCCTTATTAAATCTCAGCCATGTCCCGTTATATGCCCAATATAACTGAGCCTTACTTTCTACTGGAGTAGGATTATCAACCCGGAGGCGAACAGTGACCCTTGGATACTGCTCTGCTTTTATCCCCTTACTCCCAAAAAAGTAATAATAAATAGAAGGGTCGTCCTCACCTGTTCTTCCTGTCAAACTTCCTTCTTCCATTTTTAGTTCACTTACAGCACTAAAAGCCCTCCAACCTGATATTGATTCGCGAAAATCCCATGAAGTTTCGAATGGAGGCATAGGAAAATCATAAGGTCCCAAACCCACATCTTCCGGAGTAAGATTCACAGGAAGAGGTTCGGTATTAGAAGCAGCAAATACATTACGAATTGCCTCATACATTGAAAAACCAAATTCGGTATTTGGCTCTATATAACTCCCTTCTCCCCATTCATTTAAGGGTCCTAAAACAATCATAGGGGTATTTGTCTTCTCCATAAAATCGAGGGCAGACTTTAACATGTCTTTGAATAATTCTGTTGTTCTTCCTTCAATAACTAACGCTTTTGACCCATGCCAAGGACGAGAGTCCCAACCTGTCTCTACAATAGGATAATAAGTCATACCCTCACATAAATTATGTTTCTCCATCCATACAGTAGGAATGGTAGAAACAACATCTTTATATGTTGCACGATTTGGAACAGTGCTCATATAAACGGCTTTATAAAATTCATGATAATTGGTAAAAGAGGAATAACCTTCTTTCTTTAAAACCTCTAATTCGTTCAGTGTTTGATTATTATTTATCGCCATAAACTCAACACCTTCATAGCCCGCCTCTTTTGCCCATTGTTGAGATTTATCTAATAATACTCTTACCGCTTCAGAACTACCTAAATCATGGCGAAGGTTTTCTGGAGACCAGATACACACAAGAGGTTTGTTATGAATTCTATAATAAGAGGGTAAATTAAAATAGTTATCTATCCATTCTCTATTTACTTTTTCCCAATCTTCGGCAGAATGCGTATTGGGAGGATTATGGTTTGCCCACATAATGGCTACTTTTAAATAATCTCTATATTTTGCTTTTCTGTAGGCATTAAACCAATGAGTTAAAGATTGTTTCCCTGCAACCCAATACCAATCCACAAGGAAACAGTTTATTCCATTTTCTACAGCCCATTTTATCTGCCAATCTACACACTCAGGATTCCCTTCATCATAATACCCTAACACAGGTTTTCGTATAGGTGCTGTTGTCTGGATACAATCCCACTTTTCGGGAGTGTCCCATCCAGGAAAATAAAAGGCACAAATATCTACCTTTGTTTTGATGGGTTTTGGCTCGGGAACATATTCCACTGACACTTTCTTCATTTCAGGTAATATCTGGAGTTCTCCAGTATTAATAGTTAAGGGATTTCCCCCTGACATAGGGATTATTTCAATAGGATAGATACCCGATTTCTGTGTCGATACAGACCAGTAAATATCAACAAAATCATCATATTCAACTTCATACGGAGGTTCAGGATGAGGCCCTTTTTCAATATTTAAAGATTCAGGATGTTTGAAATTTAAACTGTCAACACGGCATACACCACCTCCCTGGTTGCAAAGTCTCAACAAAACAGGGATTTCTCTTTCTGACCGCAAGACACCTTTATCAGGACCAAAATAGGACACGATGAGTTCGGGTTTATTTATAGGTTCTTCATCAACAGAAAGGGAATATATTTTTATTCCTGAATCTTTTGGAATATGAAAACCTAATGCAAGAATCGGCTCCTTCCATGTGGGATATTGAGACATATCTATAACACTTACATGTTTTTTACCATCATCAGTAATTGGAACAGAAAGAGTCTGGGGTCCTAATATATCCGGGTTTGTCCAAACTAAATTTAATGATTTATCATTTTTCATTGCCGAGTATTCAATAGATAGATACTGTTTCTTTCCTAAGAGTAGTGATATAGGCTTAAGAAAATAATAGGGACTGTTTTCAGAATCAATTCGCCATGATGAAATATCTCCTTCCGGAAATTGCCATTCGTAAATATCAGTAATAGGAGGTTCACCTTTGTCCCATGTTTTTACCAAAATTTTTTCCAATTCAAATTCCAATGCATCACACAAATCCAATCGTATCTTAATGATTTTTCCTTCTTTATGCCAGAAAGGAAACACATAAATATCCTGCCAATCCTCACTTTCTTTAAAGTGAAAATCAACAGATTTTTCTCCGGAAAGCCCGCCATAAATACCTTCATTTGTCCCGGACCAAAATATTTGCCCCATACCTCCACGATTTGTTTTTATTCGAATATGTATATATTGATAGGGAGTAGCCGGGAACTCCATATCTTCACATAAGAGATAAGGGTCAAAACCTTTTGTAACACCGGATAATTTTCCATCGGCAATTAGAACATTCTCAATCTGTGAGTTTGGTATCCACTTCTTTAGTATTTCTTCTTTATCAAAAGTCCATTCAGGGAGTTGAAAATTTATAAATAACATCAACATAGAAGTTAACAACATATAAATCTCCACGCTAAAAATAGAAGGGGTATTAAAAAGTAAAATAAAAATTTGAGACATTATAACATAGAAAAACATACCCGTCGAAATCGTTACATTTCGACGGGTACTAAATTAGATTCCTAATGATTATTTTCTAATTTTGACCGGCACAATAACCGTCTTCTTCATTTGGACATAACCTAAAACCACCCATATTAAAGAATTGTATCAATCGCAATAATTCCTTGAGTTCAATTCTCCAATTCTGTGGGTCATAATCGCTGGCATGTGGCTTACAATTCCGTAAACTTTCGTTATTCCCCGGATTGAAGCCATCTTCGCCTAAACTATCGCAATGGTAACCAAAGGAATTAAACAACTGAATAACACGAAGGAGTTCTCTTAGTTCAATTCTCCAGTTTGCGTTAGCATCTGCAGTGTGTATTCCTTGTGAAATTTCTCCTTCTGTTGAACCTTCAATAGTCCCTTCTTGCTGACCTTCAGGAGCGCCTTCGACTACACCCTCAGGTGTGCCTTCTGGAATACCTTCCGCTGTACCTTCAGGAGCGCCTTCGACTACACCCTCAGGTGTGCCTTCTGGAATACCTTCCGCTGTACCTTCAGGGGTTCCTTCGACTACACCCTCAGGAGTACCTTCGACGATACCCTCGGGTTGTCCTTCTGAGACCCCTTCGACAGTCCCTTCCTCTGTACCTTCACCTTCTACAGATGGTAAGAAATCATCACAATCAAGAACACCGTTACGATTCTTATCAACTGCACCTAATTTATCTGCTGTAATTTTCGAACTCAAACTTTTTAGTTCTTGCAATGTCAAAATATTATCACCATTGCTATCTAATTTAGGCAAATTGTTATATATCAGTTGAACTGCTAAAAACTCATTAAGGGAAACATTCCCATCACCATTTTTATCTACGGCCCACCATAGTGGAGTAATAACAAAATCGCTCCACCCCGTCAAAGACTTAAACTCACTCTTAGAAATCATCCCATTACCATCTGTATCGCCAAACATGATTAATATTGCATAGTAATGGGTTATATCATCAATATCACATGAAGGAGGTTCCCCTTCGGGAGTACCCTCTGGTGTTCCTTCGGGTGTTCCTTCCACTATACCTTCAAGGACTCCTTCCGGCGAGCCTTCTACTGTACCTTCTGGGGTACCTTCTGGGGT
>CAKZKR010000090.1 GCA_937124615.1 uncultured bacterium | reverse complement strand
CCCCCAATCCTTTAACGGCAAGAATTGCGCCGTTTCGAATTAATGATATAGAGTTTGATAAAGCGAGTTCTTTTTCGAAGAGGATTCTTCCGTGGTTGTCCCAGAGATATATTTGAGGTCCGCAGGACGGACATGCGATGGGTTCCGCGTGAAACCTTCTGTTTGTTGGGTCTTCATATTCTTCCCGGCACGGAACACACATCTGGAAAGAAGACATGGAGGTATTGGAACGGTCATATGGTATTTTGTAGATTATGGTATATCTCGGTCCGCAAAGGGTACAATTAATAAAGGGATAACGATACCGGCGGTTCTTTGGGTCATTCATTTCGCAGAGGCAGTCGGCACATGTTGCGATATCCGGTAGGATGCGTGTGCGGAAAATCCCTTTTGTAGGGCTGGGATAGATGTAAAAAAATTTTTCTTCGGGATTAACCTGTAAATTTGTGATTTTTATGTTGTCAATATATGCATGTTTTGGATGTTCGGTTTTAAGAGAGAGAATGAAATTATCAATAGACAAACGATCCCCCTGTATTTCAATATATACACCATCGGGACGGTTCTGCACCTGTCCTGTTAACCCATATTGTACCGCAATACGATAGATAAAAGGGCGGAAACCAACTCCTTGTACAGCTCCTTCTACGAGAAGACCCAATCGTTGTTGTGCAGAACCCTTAAGCATTCTTTTTGTTGCCTGGTACTATTTGTCCAACAAGCCAGTCTACCCAGTTGCTTACTCCATCTCCACGAGTACATGAAACATGCAGTATGGGCACGCCCGGTTGTATAGCATGCACACCCTGTGTAAATTCATTAACATCGAATGGAACATAGGGCAATAAATCCACTTTATTCAGGATTACGATATTAGCAGTTTGAAATAAACGCGGATATTTAAACGGTTTATCCTGTCCTTCTGTAACACTGACTACTGCAACACGCGAATTTTCCCCTAAATCAAAACCGACGGGGCATACCAAATTCCCTACATTTTCTATAATAAGTAAGTCGATTTCATCCAGAGGCAATTTATCCAATGCTTGAAGAACAAGTTGAGATTCCAGATGACAACCGCCGGCTGTATTAATCTGCACCACAGGCACTTCATATTTTGCGATACGCTCTGCATCCCGGGTTGTTTCCGGGTCTCCTTCGATAACTCCAATTCGCACACCGAGTAAACCCTGCTTCAACACGGATTCAATTAACGAAGTCTTACCGGACCCAGGGGCACTAATCATATTAATACAAACAATTTCATATTCGTCAAACTTTGCTCGCACCCATTTGGCTATATCATCGTTCGCTTTCAGTATCTTTTGAACTACATCTACCTTCATACATCACTCCTTTATTTATTTTTCATCAAAATAAATCGATTCAAGTATCATTTCGGTCCCCTGAATAATTTCTCCTCCTACTTCATTACATTGAGGACATAACCAGATACTATCCTCAGGTTGGTATTCTCTTGAACATTTTCTACATCGTATTTTTATTGGCTCAATAATTAAATTTAACTTTGCATGTTCCACACAGGTACCTTCCTTTGTTTGTTCGAACATAAAAAGAAATGTCTCTGTATTAATATGCTCCAGAGCCCCTATTCGCAGAACAATTTTGGAGACCAAATTTTTTTCATGTTCCTTACAAATTTGTTCGACTTGTTCAATTAAAGATGTAATAATACTTAATTCATGCATATCGGTTTTTATCAATGATACCATTTTTAAGCAGAAAAATTAAAAATATAGTTCCTTTGATTAATAGAATCTTCTTATTTCGAGAGTTTTGTTTTAAATCACTTTTGACAGATATAAAATACTTTCCTGAATAAAATATCCCCCTCCTCTTTGGAAGAGGGGGATATTTTATTTACTTTTTTTTAAGCGTTCAGAGGGTATTGAAGGTTACACTTACGGATGCATTAGTGCTTTCATCCAGGCCCTTGAGGATAAGGTAATATTCATTTGTGTTATCTTTTGGAACTATAATCGGAGAAGATGCTTGACTCTGGGCTCCATTAGAGTCAACTTTTATCAAAGATGAAGATACACCCATAAGGTTTGCTAAAGTTACGGTGTAAGTTTTTTCAGATTCTACCAGTAATTTATAGGCTTTGGCTTCTTTTCCATTAATTGGGATCGTGTTTGCCGTTGCAGAAGCCGAAAGAGAACCTGCCAAAATCTGTTCAAAGGTAATCTTTACTCTTACATTTTCTAATTCTTCTGTATTTTCTAAAATAAGATAATATTTATTCTGGTCCGTCGTATGAATGGTGAGGGTATAGTCTACTAAAGTGGTTTTATCTGTGTATATTGTAGTTACATCTCCATCAGCATCCATTCTTACAATTCTTACATTAATATTATTTAAAGTATTAACAGGTCTCACAATATTAGGGTCTAATGTATCTTCAATTTTTACTCTATAAACGGAACCGGCTGAAGCATTTAACTTAAATATGCTAAGAACATCTCCTACCACATTTACTTCTACAGTACCGACCGCAAGTTCTGTAGCATCATTATATGTCTCGGGTTTTGCTAACCCAATCATATAAGGCAACTGATATTTCTTGTTTTCGGATACAGGTTGAGCATAACCATAAATCCGTATGTAGTAAGTTCCTTTATAAGGAGCAACCCAAAAATTTCTGGCTTTGTCTTCAATAATAATGTTATTGGGATTCGCAGGTCCTGTTGGTTTTTTTTCTATCGCCTCTAATAGTTGCAACCCGCCTTTTGCTTTGTAATACCAATTGATTTGATAACCCAACCAAGCATTATCCATGTCGATGTCACGCATATTCTTAAAAATCAATATAAAGGGTGTGTCGTCTTTGTCAACTTCAAATTTATACCAATCCTCTTTCCACGCTTCAAGGAGACCATATTCTAAATTTCCTCCTATCTCTAATTTTGTGGCGTTTAAGGGTGCAGATGTCGGACATCCTGTTAGTAAAATTGTCAAAAAGGCACCAAAAGTTAAACATAATGTTGCTGAAAGTTTTTCTCTTTTAGTTTTCATACATTTACCCTCCTTCTTAATTGAATATTAACTTTTTGTTTTACTGTTTAATAAATTTCCCCAAAAGATTGTGAGTGTTTATTCTTTTCGTCCTTCCACCTCCTTTCTAATTTCTTTAATTATTAGTGTTTTATTTATATATTAGAAGCCTGTTAGTTTAATTATACAAAAAAAATATTTAAAGTTAAATTTTTTTAAGATACTAAAATAAAACTTAAAATTTTTTTGCACGACTTAAAAAGATAATATAATTATCTTTCATTGAAATTTGGAGAAATTTATGTTTCATAGTTTTATATTATTGTTTTTATTTCTTGGCTCAGAGGAAACATCCATTTTGTCTGAAGCAATAAAAAGTAATGAAGTCCAAATTCAGGAGGAGATAATAGAGGAAAAAGAAGTTGAAAAAGATGTTCAGAAGAATAAAACGGAAGATGAATTGCGATTAAAGATTAGCCAACTTTTTTTAATTACATTACAAGGCACACATGGGACATTGTTAGGCGACCGCAATTTTTTGTCACAATACACGCCTGCGGGAGTGGTGATTCCCCGAATTATCGAGCCCAAAAGAGCAGAGGATTATATAGCAGGACTGCGATTTTCCGTTCGGAATAAAGGTTTACCATTGTGGTTGGCAGGTGATTTGTATGATGTGATTGAGCGTGAGAGAGGAGCCCCGTCTCCTTATGTGAATCTCCCTCCGTTGTTAGCACTTTCTGCCAATCCGGATGCAAGCAATATTGAGAGAATAGTCCGACTGTGGATGAGTTACATTCAGGGGTTAAATTTAAACATGATGTTGGGTCCTCATTTAAGTTTAGCCTCACTTTTATCAAAAGCCCATAATAATTTACAATCTCTAGGGTCGAATGCTCAGACTGCTTCGGATGTGGCTGTCCGGATGTATAGTCTTTGGACTCTATCGAAAACAGTTATGGTTCCTATGGATTTTCCGGGTGGACAGACCAATCGAGAAGGGGTACAACCTGCAGTCTTGCTCACACCGGAACAGTACCTAATGGATAATGATATTCTTCCCTATAAACGGTTAATTGGAAAAGGATGTTCCATAGTTCATGTAGGGACGACCTTGGTGCCAACCCTGGACCCACAGGGGAAACCGGCTTGTATTTCAAAAACAGTGATACACGATTGGCTTCGTAAAAAAATGAATTTCACCGGTGTAATTATTGCAGGTCCTCTTGATACTCCTGAAGTCCTACAATTTATGGACCCGTCGGAATCCGCATTAGAAGCATTAAAAAATGGCGCAGATGTTTTATATTATTGTGGGCCATCAAATACTGCGGGTCGTGCCATTGAGCGAATTTATTACGCAGTTCAACATCAGGAAATTTCCACTTCGCAGATTGAGGAAGCCTATAACCGAATCAAAGCATTGAAGGATATTCAGTTTGCTGAGGAAAATACCGACAAGAAAAACGAGAAAGGGATAAAGTCAGACCAATTAACGAAACCCAGAGGTGATATTTATAACGACTCCTATCATATTTTGAAGAATTCCATAACACTTGTAAGGAACAACGGCGATATATTGCCCTTAACCAAGGGTTCTGTTGCAGGGATAGGTATCACAGGGCCGGTGGGAGTAAAGGAACTTGATGAGGCCCTCCGGAAATATCATAAAAATATTGGTCTACAACCTATGCCTTCTTCGTTACGATTGGGGTATCTCCAGACATTTGAGATAGAAAGAGCAGAAAAGAATGTGGGTAATGCTCCCGTCGTGATATGTATTATCGTTTCCTCCTTACGCTTGCTCGAACAGGAAGAATTGATAAATCGTTTAAAAGAGAAAGGGACAAAAATTGTCGCAATTGTTTTAGGACATCCCCGGGCGATTTCCTGTGCTAAAAAAGCAGACGCCATTCTTATTGCCTATGCAGAACCCCCTGCATATCAGATAGCCATAAAAGCGGTTGCAGAAACAATCGTTGGATTGCCGTCATTCCGTTTCCGTTCCATAACACAAGATGCAGTTCTCAAACCCAATCAGCCTTATACCTTTTCTTTGAAGGAACTCATAGCAATGCCTCCCGGGAAGTTGCCTGTATCTGTAGGGGATGACTTTCCTGAGGGTGCAAGTCTGAGTTTCCCAGTAGAAACACTCATTAAAAAATGCCAATGGACCATTCAGGGGAAAGAGAAAATTAAGGAAACATCTTTTACATATACTTTCCCCTTACCGGGCGAGTATACCGTAGAACTGGAAGTGCAAGGACCGGATAAACAGAATCAGACAAAGTCTTATATAATAATGGTAAAATGATAAAAGATGTATAAAGGTTGTTAAATGTGAAGAACTCATTCCTTGTTGTCATATCCCTTATATTGACTTTAATAATTACTAAATCAGTTGCGGAAGAAGTGGGATTGCCTATTCATTACATTGTACAGGTTTCAGTTCGTGATGTATCCGAATTGGACTATTTTGAGAAACACGGATATTCCGTGGATACTTATGATGGGAAGTGTGCACGAGTATATATACCTGAAGAAGCATTACAGGAACTTGTAAAAGAAGGATTCCAATTTCAAATAATCGGAACAGACCCGTCTATTCAATTAGAAAAAACACCGCCAGGTTACCATAACTACGCAGAACTTACCCAATTTTTACAAAATCTTACAAATACCTACCCGGAACTTACCCGGTTGACTTCATTGGGACAATCCGTTCGAGGACGGGAACTCTGGGCTCTTCATATTACAGATAACCCCGATATTGAGGAAGACGAACCCGAATTTAAATATGTTTCTACAATTCACGGTGATGAACCCGTTGGCACAGAATTGTGTCTGCTTTTTGCTGAATATCTCCTACGAAATTATTCTACGAATGCACGAATAAAAAATGTGGTGGATGAGATTTCTATATGGATTGTCCCTCTAATGAACCCTGATGGTCGTGAGATGTCAACACGACGAAATGCTAATGGTGTTGATTTAAATCGTGCTTTCCCTTCTTACCCTGTGGATTTCAATACATTTTACTATGACGGTGGGAATACCTCTATTGAGACACGAGAACCTGAGGTTCAACATATTATGCGATGGTCTCTGGAGCATAATTTTAGTTTATCCGCAAACTTTCATACAGGAGCTCAGGTCGTAAATTATCCCTATGATGACGACGGTGGACCCAGTGGAGTGGATGCTCCGACCCCTGATGATGCCCTTATTCGGTGGCTATCTACTCAATACGCAAAGCACAACACACTATTGTATAACAGTACACAGTTTCCCGGTGGGATAACGAATGGGGCCCTGTGGTATGTCATTACAGGGGGTATGCAAGATTGGAATTATCGGTTCACGGGATGTATTGAGGTAACAGTGGAACTTTTCAATACAAAATTTCCCTCAGGCTCTTGGATACCGACCTTATGGAATTACAATCGTGAATCTATGTTGTCGTATTTAGAGTGCGTCCTTCGAGGTGTCCGGGGTTTGGTTTACGACCGAAAAATAGGGAGCCCTATTTGGACAAAAGTTTTCGTGCAAGGGAACAGTCAGCCTGTGTTTACTCACCCGAGAGTAGGAAACTATCATCGTCTACTTTTGCCCGGCACTTATAATCTTGCCTTCACGGCCCCCGGTTACATTCCTTATCGAGTAAACGGAATAGAGGTCGTCGACGGCTGGGCAACGCGGAAAGATATTCCCCTATCTGATGGAGACATTAATGTAGACAATAAAGTAGACGAAGAAGATGTGGACCTTGCTGTACGAGTTGTATTAGGTATAACCCCTATTGAGATAGACATAGATATTGATGGGAATGGTTTAGGCGCCTCCGATATCCAGGCAATTATCAATCAGTCCCTTTCTCTCCCTATTGGTATATTTCCGGACTAATTCCTCTCTATTACTGGGGTAATAATCTTTACAAAATCTTTCGGAGTTTCAACATACAGATTATTTAATAAGGAAAGTAATTTCAGTAGTCTGAATTAAATCAGACAGAGGAATAGGCCATTCAGGATTCTTCCCCGTTATAGAATCATAAAAAACTTTTAGTTCTTCATAATGCCCTTTCTGGCTGGTATTCGTTTTTATCTCCTTAATTTTAATTCCGTAACCTTTCAAAGACTTATAGTCATCCAGAACAATAGTTTTGCCATCAAAGTGTACTTCCATATATTCCTTGCCAAAATCTTTACTCCCGACAGAAAAATATTCAATACCTGCGACAGACCCATCTTTGTATTGTAATAGAACCATTTTGTTGTCTGATGGTTGATACTGTTCCGTTTTAGGAATTAAAGATTCCACACATATACTTTCAACGGGACTGTTTGTTAAAAAAGAAACTGTATCAATCATATGGCAGGCTTCTCCAATAATTCTTCCCCCTGTTTGATATACCCAATGATTGGAGGGTAAAAGTCCTGCATTCATCCGATAACGAATAAAGAGAGGGTTTATTCGTCCATCCGTGTGCTTTTTTATTTCTGTTAAATATCTACTAAATCGGCGATTAAAACCCACCATCAGAATAGGTTTCCCATGATTCCCTTGTGTGTAAAACTGTTTTATTTGTTCCAATTCCTCCTGACAAATGGCTAATGGTTTCTCCACAAAAACATGTTTTCCAGCGTTTATCGCTTTGATGCAATAAGTCGCATGAGAATCATGCCTCGTTGTGATAAATACAAGGTCCACATCCTTATCATTAATAATCTCTTCAAAACAGGTCGTTACATATCTCGCTTTATATTGTTCCCCTACAAAACTTGCTCGTTCGCTCGAATGGTCCATCACTGCATGAATGGAATATTTATCCTTGAGACTTGCAAAATTAGGTAGGTGCATGCCTGTTGCGAAATTACCCGCACCAATTATCGCCACATTGATAATAGATTTTTTTGTATATTGAGTATTCTTATAAACTGTTTGGTTGGATGCATAGTTTAAAGTTTGTCCTTCCTCTGGTAATCCATAATGTAGAAGCACGATTAAGGGTCGTGGAGTTTTATTTGAAAGGCTTTCAAATGCTTCGGTAATTTTTTCTATTGGATATATTTGCTCGATTAAACAATCCAGTTTCACATGTTTGTTTTGTATTTGT
This sequence comes from uncultured bacterium, assembly GCA_937124615.1. Classification (GTDB taxonomy): domain Bacteria; phylum Hydrogenedentota; class Hydrogenedentia; order Hydrogenedentales; family Hydrogenedentaceae; genus Hydrogenedens. The sequence continues at coordinate 2,908 of CAKZKR010000090.1, read as the reverse complement.
CTCAAATATTCTTTCATATTTCTATTCTCTGTCCAACGAACATACGCATAGGGATAATCAACCCCTTTTTCTTCGTAATCTGTATCATATCTTCCCGGGCCATAAGAAGTTGATACTAAAAAGTCCAATTCCTTCGTATAAATATCCTCTCGTCTGATTTTTGAACCCGATACCCCTACCAAAACAACCGTTCCCTTCTTTCTTGTCATTTGAAAACATTGTGATAAGGGTTCATCTTCCTGTGTAGAAGCAGTAAAAATTACCCCATCTGCACCATAACCATCTGTCCAATTAATTATTTTTTCGACAGAGTTTTCTTCGTTCGCATTTATGACTTGTTCTGCTCCCAATTTTTTGGCTATCTCCAAGCGATGCGGATCTATATCAACGACGGAAGTTCTTATTCCGGATGCTATTAGTGTTTGAGTGGTAATCAAACCTAAAATACCTGCTCCAAAAACGACTCCAAATTCTCCTAACTGAAGATTTGCTCGTCGAACACCTTGTATTGCAATCCCACCTAAGGCTACTGTAGATGCTTCTTCAAAAGATACTTCATCAGGAATTTTCATAACGAGGTTTTGAGGAACTGAAATATATTCTGCATGGTGTGCATACCCTACACCTGCCGCACAAACTCTATCACCCTGAAAAAATCTATCCACACCCTCTCCGATATCTATGACAATACCACTCGCAGAGTAACCCATAGGAGTCCCCGACTCTATTTTATTCTTAATTTTTGCATAAGTGATGGACAAACCTTCTTCACGAAGGGAATCGAAAACTTTTTTTACCTTCTCCGGTTGTTCCCACGCCCTCTGAATTAATGGTTTTTTACTTCTTGTAAGCACTCCTAATTCAGTCCCTGCGGAAATACAACTACAAACCACTTTAATAAGTATTTTCCCTTTTTCCACAGGCGGTGCTGGAGTTTTAGCACACAGCGTTTTTCCTTTTTAATAAGTCCTTGTCGTATAAGTATCTCCAGGTTTTCTTAACAACTTTGGTTTTCTTTCAATAGTCTGTTATTCCATCCAGCGGATGGTTTGCATTTTTAACCGTTCTACTCGTTCTTTTACTTCATGAAAATGATGAAGATATTCTGCAATAGCACGAAACATCCAGGCAACACCCCAGCGTGGGAAAGTAATCTTGGAGGTAAAAAAGGGATAACGCCTATAATAAAGTTCGCCCGTTTTTAAGTTGCGCATATGAAACCATGTCCAGCGAAGAACAAACACCGCTAATACATGACCCGCAGGAATCACTTCTGATAAGATGGTTGGACATAATATTCCTTCTGCACAGGCATGAATATCCCCAGGCCATTTTTTATTCTCTGCAAAATAAGGTTGACCAAAGTCAGAAAAAAGAGTAGCATAATATTGAAATCCTTTCAATATCTTTTCCTTTAATATCTCGCTGGGTTCTAATTTATAAATACTGTATAACGACCTTAACACAAAACCTGTGTGATGATTGTCTATAATTTTGTGGAGTTCTTTCTCGGAAGGGTCTCCTTCTTCCCAATATCCATAATTCCAAGAGCCGTTCTCATTTTGTGCGTTCAGGGAAAATTCCAGGGCGGGTTTCGCAATTTCTTTATATTTATTCTCTCCTGTAATATGAGAAACATGGTAGAGATACTCTGCTACAAGGAGGTTGGCATTATGAACTTTTCGCGGGTCTCCTTTCAAGGCATACCCAAAGCATAATGTTCCATTCTTTAGTTGCCATCGTGGAAGTTCCTCCATAAAATACTCGGCAATTTCAAGAATCGCAGATAGATATTGTTCCTCCTGTGTCATTTGATAAGCAGTCAAAAAGGACTGCCCTGCTATGGCCGTGACCACACTTACAGGTGTGTTTGCAGGAACATGCACTCCTCTCCCGGTGTAAGCAAAGGGATAACCCCATGCCCATCCATTGATATTGGGAACTCGTTGAGAACGAAGCCATAAAAGATGCTTTTCCGCTTTTTCTATATGTCCTTCTTCCGGTTCAATGGCATGTAATCGTAAATACCCCATAGCCATTAACGCATGAGCTTTCGGATTTTCTGTTTTTTTTACACGGAGGACCCACCGTGTAAATTTCGGTAAGAGTTCAGAACATCCCGAACTCAACTTGCGTAGAATAGGAATCGTCTGCATAGAACGAAACAAAGGATGGTCTTTTATATCAAAACGGTCGTATCCACACAATCCATTCTCTTCCACCCAAGCATCCAATTCCTCAATCCATTCCCATGCTAAAGCCACATCCGGGTTGTTGGTCTCTTTCATTTGTATTATCCTTTTGCAATTTCCAGAAGAAACTCTTTTAATCGTGGGTAATTTGCTTCAAAAGAGTATAATTGCTTTACGCGGTCTCGTGCTGATTTGCCTATCTGCTCGCGTAATACCGGGTCTTTTATCAATCGTTCTAATCGGTCATACCATTCTTCAGGTGTTCTCGCAAAATAACCATGAACACCATCTTCTATAACTTCTGCATTCATCCCTACAGGTGAAATAACAACTGGTGTGCCAACACCCATATATTGTAATGCCTTAAAAGCACATTTACCTCGGGCACGAGGCGTATCTATAAGAGGCATCAAACCTATATCGGGTTTCTGGAGATATTCAATTTCTTTTTCAGGTTTCCAGTTTTCATATAAAACATCCACTCCCTCTATTTTATAGCCGAGCCCATTTGAAGCAATTAATAACTGGATAGAATACTTCTTGGATAATTCCTTTAAAGGTTCTTTTACTACATCAAGGTAACCCAGATTATTATACACACCTGTCCATCCTATAATCACTGGATTATTGTGATTCGGGTACTCTTTCTTCTGTGTATGTTTAGCCATGTCTATACAAGTCGGGATAATAATAGTTTTTTTGGCTCCCCATTGTTT
>CAKZKR010000089.1 GCA_937124615.1 uncultured bacterium | reverse complement strand
CAAAAGCATTTTTGAACCATCCACTCTTTGAAACAGTGGGTTTGTGTTTAAACTTTGAAGCACGCGGGCATTATGGTCCTTCTATGATGTTCCAGATGAGCAATAACAATTCATGGTTAATTAATGAATTTGCAAAAGTAGTCCCGTATCCCCGTGCTAGTTCTATGATGTTCGAGGTTGCCGGGAAAATGCCAACGAGCACGGACTATTATGTGCTAAAACCGAGAGGGGTCCCCGGTTTTGATTTCGCTTTTGTAGGAGGGATTCGTTACTACCATACACCGAATGATAATATTGAACACATTTCACTTCGTTCCCTACAACATCATGGTGAATATGCTTTACCTCTCGTAAAACATTTTGGGAATCTTGACCTGTCTCACTTAAAAATTGGCTATCCTTTTGAGGAACCTGTTAACAACAGCATCTATTTTCAGTTACCGGGCGGTAATTTGATAACTTATTCTGAAAAATGGGTATTTCCATTGTTATTATTATCAATTATCCTTTATAGTCTCTTGCTGTTATGGTTACGCATTTTCTGGGGGATTCGGTTTCGAGATATTGTGATAAATTTTATCCGGAACACCGTTCATATTTTGCTCATCTTTGGCCTACTCAGCGGTCTAATCGGGCTAACTTTTCTTATATATAAACATTACATAGTGTATTATGAACTTACTTACCTTATAATGAGTTTGTTAACTACTTCAGGATTGTTTTTAATTTTTCTACCTGTAATTTTCCCGAGATTGGACCCTCATGTATTTCTTGCTTCCGCATTATTGCCCTGGTTAGGTCTGTCCATCTATTCAAGTATAGCAACTCCTACTGCAAGTTATATTTCGGTTTGGATATTGATTATAAGTAGCATTTGTGGAATAATTGGGTCTTTTCCTTATATTCCTCAAAAATGGCAGAGAAGTATGGGGTGGTTTTCTTTCTGGACATTAATCCCAGCATTTATAACAGCCTACTTTGTTGTTCCTTTTCTCATCTTAGGGGTTCAGACATTAACTCCTGTATTTATCCCGATATTGATGATTTTTTTAATTCTTATTTTTTACCAGTTAGTGGGGATTCTTCAGAATCTCATTCAAAACAAGAAGACATGCTATCGTTTGGGAATACTTTCTTTAATTGCAGGTCTCATTGTTTATGCATATCCGATGCTATTTTTCCGCTTTACAAAGGAAACCCCGAAAGTAAACCATTTATGCTATGGGCTGGATTGGGACACAGGAAAAGCATGGTGGATGACACGCGATACGGAACTTGATGAATGGACAGAACATTTTTTCAGAAAGAATGTGGAATATAAGAAACCGGAACCCTTTACAGGAGATAATATTACCGTTCGGTTTGGAGAGGCTCCTGTTGCAAACTATCCACAACCTCTATTGTCTGTACTGGAAGATAAAATGGAAGGGGATGTCCGCCATTTAAAAATTTCGGTTGTATCACTACGAAAATCAGCAGAGATAAGGCTTACATTAAAAGGGGATTTGGAAATCCTATCGGCAAAAGTTAATGGAAAAGTTTTTGATAATTCTGAGGGGAAAACTGTCGACCGTTGGCATTTTAGTTATCGTGGTTTCCCGAGTGAGAATGGACTTACTATGGAGTGGGCATTAAAGCATAATGAACCATTATCCCTCGAAGTTATTGAAAAAAGTTATGTAATACCTCCTATCCCTGGGGTAGAAATACCTCCACGACCTGAATATATGATTGCAGAGCCTAACACTGTAGAATGGTGGAAGGCTTTCCGAAGTAATGCTATTTATACTCGAAAAACCTTCCACCTTAATTAATAATAATTTGTTAGTTTCCGGCTCCAACTACGGCAGGAGGATGGAAGAAAAGTAAGAAGGCAATAGCACAGGCAATTGTTAAAACACAGGGAATCAGGAAAATAGGACGCCATTGGAACCTACCCTCCTCATCTTTAAAGAAGTCTAAAACTATCCCTGTAAATTGTGTCCCAATGAAGTTCCCCAGTCCTAATGTGGCTACTGCAATAAGAGCCTGTGCAGAAGCACGAATATCAGGTGGGGCTACCCTGTCTACAAACATCTGCCCTGCAAAGAAGAAGAAGGTATAACCAATCCCATGGAAAGATAGTGAGGCAATAACGAGCCATACCGGCTTCATCATTGCAAAAATAACATATCGTAAGGGCCACGCAATTACACCAATAACCAATACCCATTGAATCCCTAATTTTGCCATTGCTAATGGTAATAAGACAGCCATTCCTACAATCTCTGCAATCTGGGCAAGGGTCATCACTGCGGGGACATTAGAACTACGAACACCAATATCCTGTAAGAATGGGGCGGTAGGGACATAGTAGAATTGTAATTCTGTGGTTACGACAAAAGAAATTATTAAGAAAACAAGGAAATAGGGTTCTTTCAGAAGTTGGAAGGCTTCTAAGAAAGCAAGGGGGTTCCCCGGTTTATCCGGTGGAGGGGTATGGGGTAAAGTGAAGCAATATAAGCCTAAAATTACAGACATAATCCCGGCAATGAGTAAGCAGTCTGAATATTTTTTGTTACCCTCAGGGTTGCCCACATTCCTCATAACTGTTAGGAGCCAGCCCGCTGCAATCCAGCCGATGGTGCCCCAAACACGAATTCGCGGGGCTATAACATCGGGATTGGTAATATTGCTGAACATCAAAGAGTTTACAAGGGCTAATGTTGGGGCATAAAGCAAAGAGTAGATAAACATTAGAATGAATAATGGCCCAAATTTGCGTTGATAGGCGGCATACAAAAGGCAGATACCTCCGAGAAGGTGGACACCTCCGAGAAAGTATTCTGTTGCGAGATACCGGTCTGCAATTTGTCCCCCTAAAAACGGGGAGATAATACATGCAATCCATAAGGTCGCATATATCCACCCTGTTTGTTTGCCGGACAGTTTTAAGTCGTTAATAAGGTAAGACGCTAATACCGGTGCCCATGCTCCCCAAACAGCGAATTCAAGAAACATCATAGCACTCAATCGTAAATACAGTACAGTATCAATTCCCACGGTTCCATCTCCTTAATTTAATAGGTTCTGTTTAATGTTTTATACTCTACTTATAGTTCTTGCATGAATAGTATACACATTTTGTTCTGATTATTTAAAAATAATTTCGTAAGTTGAAACCGATTATAGGAACATACCAATATGTCTATTTCATTATTAGCCAATTTGGAAAAGAAATACTCAACTCCTCGTTTGGTGGCTTGTTCTTGTCTGGGATTTTCAGAGAAAGATATACGATGGGCAGAGAAATATAACACTATTATTGCTTATGAGTTAAGACTTGACTTGTTGTATGAAAATTTCAAAGAAAAAATGGAGGGTATTGTAAATAGGACCATTTCCCTCATTAAAGATAGAAACATTATTCTTACGGTTCGCTCTGCAAAAGAAGGGGGAATGTTTTGGGGAAAAATAAATGAAAAAAAGGATTTGTATTCTAAATATCTGTCGTCTGCTTTTGCTGTGGATATAGAAATTTGCGAATTATCGCGTATGAAGGATTTTATTAAAGAAGTTCAATTGAAAAATAAAATCATTATCGCTTCATATCATAACTTTTCAACGGTTCCCCCATTACGATTTCTTCAAAAAATGGTGGAAAAAGGGAAGAAATTAGGGGCTGATATTGTAAAAATAGCAGTTTATACAGATGACCCTTTGCAATTAGGTCCACTAATAGAATTGCAAAAGAAAGAGAAGATGATCTATTTATCGTTGATGACGATGGGAAAAACGGCCCTGCTTTCAAGAACGATATTTGCACTGAATGGATCTATATGGACTTATGCATCGCTCGGTAAACCGACAGCACCTAATCAACCTACATGTAAACAAATTATTGAATGTGCAAAAACTTTTTTAGGTTCGTAAGGGAAATCATACCTCCATTTGCCAGGCTAAAATTTATTTTGATATTGTATACTATTGAAGCAATTAGAAAATATTAAAATATAAAAATATCGAGGGCAGATTAAATATGCAAAAAGCAGTGATTATTCAATCCAATGGAACTGGAAAAAACGACCTTGAAAACTTACTCCGTCAGGGATGGAAAGTTGTGTCCATAACACCGAATAATGGACCCAGTTATAATGATTTTCTAATTATTGTCCAGAAGGATGAAAAAGAAGAGAGAGATTCTTCCGAGGCATAATAAAGAAGGCAGGAGTAATTATAAATCTTGAATAAACCCTCCTGATTTCTTTACAAGAAGCCCTTTCATTTCATTTTTTGCATAGCGTTCTTTAATAAACATTTCTGGTATACTTTATTGATTATCAAAGAAAGGATTTTGAATATGAAACGAAGGGATTTTTTGCGTGTAAATAGTTTTGGGGTTCTATCATTAGTATCGTGGGGAATTATGCGTAGAGTATCCGCGGATGTGGAACTTCAAGTAGCCACATTTAAAGCGGATGTAACCCCTCCGTTAGGAATACCGTGGTATCCGAGTTATAAACCGTTGGACACGATTGAACACCCTTTGTTTGCAAAAGGGATTATCATAGAAAGCAATCAAAAACGGTATGTGCTATGTGCGATTGACTGGTGTGAGATTATAAATAGTTCTTATTACAATCTTCGTGAGTTGATTGCTAAAACATTGAAAACAGACCCTGATGCTGTGTTTATCCATACAGTTCATCAACATACCGCACCGATGTGTAATGATGACATTTACGAAGTGCTTGCTAAAATAGAAAATCCACCTCCCTTTCCTGCAAAGGAAACCTTTGTTCCCTCGTTTCAAAATATAATACAGGCGGTAGAAAAGGCCGTGTCCTCTTTAGAGCCTTGTGATGCAATCGAAACAGGCTCAGCCAAAGTGGAAAAGGTTGCATCAAATCGGCGAATTATCCAGCCGGACGGGACTTGCCTCACCCGTTTTAGTTCCTGTAAGGACCCGAAACTAATTGAGGCACCGGAAGGACTGATTGACCCTTACCTTCGAACATTGAGTTTTAAATCCTCTAAAGGTAAACCAATAGCCCGATTACATTTTTATGCGACTCATCCGCAAAGTTTTTATGGAGATACCCGAGCAAGTTATGATTTTCCGGGTATGGCCCGGGAACAGATGGAAAAGGATGAAGGGGTGTTTCATATCTACTTTACAGGTTGTGCTGGAGACATCGCCGCAGGTAAATATAATGATGGAACACCACAAGCACGGGAACAGTTATATCAACGGTTACTTACTGCAATGCAAAGTTCAGTCCAGTCATTACAGAAAGATTCTTTAACTGAAATTAAACAGAAAACAATTCCTTTGATATTTGGAGATAGAATGGAAGGGGAATCTTCGCAGGAGGCTTTAGAAAAGAGTTTAAGTGATACGACAAAGGACCCCAATTATCGAATCGGTTCTGCAATGGAGATTGCATGGCGACGGCGTGCGAACACAATACCTATCCCTATTAGCGCCTTACATATTGGAAATGTTTCTATACTCCATTTGCCGGGTGAGCCAATGATTGAATTTCAACTTTTCGCACAGAAATGTGTTCCAGAGCGTATTGTGTTGGTTGGAGCATACGGCGATTGTGGCCCTTCTTATATCTGCACAGAAGAGGCGTTTCATCAGGGTGGCTATGAACCTTCTGCAGCAGGGTGCCCACCCTCCACAGAAGGGAAACTAAAAGAGACCATCCAACAGGTGCTCACATAAAAAAGATTCATAACGATAGAAAACGATCCGGAGTTTGATATGAATCGACGCGGTTTTTTGAAATTACAGATGGCGGGAATGTTACCCTTCTTTTCAGGTTCGTTAATGTTTAAAACATCCACAGATGTGCGTTTACGGATCGCAGTGTTTAAGTGCGATGCGACTTTACCTTTAGGGACACCGTGGTATCCGAGTTATAAACCGCTGGATACAATTGAACATCCTTTACTTGTAAAGGGGGTGATTATTGAGTCGGATAAACAAAGGTATGTGCTATGTGCAATTGATTGGTGTGAAATTGCAAATTGTTCGTATTATCATCTTTGTGACTTAATTGCAAAAACAGTGAAGACAGAACAGAATGCAGTTTTTGTTCACACGGTTCATCAGCATACAGCCCCTATGTGCGATGCAGATGCATTTGATATTATCGGAACACTTCAAAATTCCCCTCCCTGTCCTAAAAATGAAGCATTTGAAGAAGTATATATACGGATAGTTCAATCAATTGAAAATGCTTTATCTCAATTAACCCCATGTGATTCTATAACTATCGGATCTGCAAAAGTAGAGAAGGTTGCCTCAAACCGCCGAGTGTTCATGGAGAATGGAGCCGTAGCCACCCGTTCGAGTTCTTGTAAGGACTCGAAATTAATTGAGGCTCCTGAAGGATTGATCGATCCCTATCTACGGACACTTAGTTTTATTTCTATTAAGGGGAAACCTATAGCACGGCTTCACTATTATGCAACACACCCTCAAAGTTTCTATTGGGACCCTCGAGCCAGTTATGACTTCCCGGGAATGGCTCGGGAAGAAATTGAAAAGGAGGAAGGGATACCCCATATTTATTTTACAGGTTGTGGTGGAGATATTGCGTGTGGAAAGTATAACAATGGTTCTCCGGAGGCACGACAGCAATTATACCAACGCTTATTGGTAGGAATGCAGAAATCAGTACAATCTTCACAAAAGGATATTATCACGGAACTGTGGCACAAAGTTACACCCCTTTATTTAGAACCTTCTAATGATAAACATCACGCTAAAGAATATTTAGAACAATTGATGAAGGATACAAACCAACAGAATCATATACGAATCGACTCCGCAATGGAATTGGCATGGAAAAATCGGAAAGAACAACCCATTCCTATTGCAGGACTGCATTTTGGTAATATATCCATCTTAAGTTTACCGGCAGAACCGATGGTAGAATTTCAGTTATATGCTCAGCAATTGGCTCCAGACCGTCATGTTTTTGTGGCGGGTTACGGAGATTGTGGGCCTGCTTACATCTGTACAGAAAAATCGTTCAAAGAAGGGGGATATGAACCTTATGCTTCACATGTAGTCCCTTCATCTGAAACGAGATTCAAAAATGCAATTGACAAGGTGTTTTTTTAGGTTGGGAATATCCCCTACTACAGATGCTGAAATAAATACTACAAATGTTCTGAAAGCCCGTTAAGAGATAGAACATTATTTACATTTTTTGATTTACTGCTAATATAACGAATTAAAGCATCGCTATCTTGCTAATAATATTCTTAAAAAGACTTTAATATAGTATAATTTTACACTGTGATATTGGAGGAATGTTATCTTTTGTCATGAATCGTCCTTTGGTTTGCGTCCTAGTATTAAACTGGAATGGAATGAAACATCTGGAAGAATGCTTTTCTTCTCTGGTGGAAGGCTGTCAACGGGAGGATGTGGAATTTGTTCTGTTAGATAATGCAAGTACGGATGAATCTGTTGCTTATATTCAAGAACATTTCTGTAATGACCCGCGTGTTGTAGTAGAGTGTCTGGATAGGAATTATGGATGGTCAGGGGGAAACAATCGGGGGATTGTAGAATCTATTAATAAAGGGGCGAAATATGTTTTTCTTTTAAATAATGATACAAAAGTAGGGAAGAATTGTATTGAATATTTGCTTGAAATGTCTGAGGCGAATCCTGATGCGGGGGGATTGGCTCCTAAAATGGTGCTTTATCATCAACCCTGGCTTTTAAATTCTATTGGACTGGAATGTTCCATTATAGGTTCTGCATGGGACCGGGGTTTAGGGCGGATCGACAGCCCAAAGTGGGATGATATAACAGAGGTTATTGGGATTTGCGGTGGTGCCATGTGGTTGAGGACAGAAACTCTGACAAAAGTAGGAACTCTTCCCGAAGAATTTTCTATCTATCTTGATGATTTGGATCTTTGCCTTCGAATATGGAATGCAGGGTATCGTATCTTAACTTGTCCTGATGCGGTTGTTCATCATAAATTCAGTGCGACATGGGAAGGCTCTTTTGAGAAGGTGCAACAAAAATATTTTTTGAATACAAGAAACCGATTTTACCTCATGGAACGAAATTTCCCAATCCGCAAATTTTTAAGTATATTGTTCTGGACAAAATGGGGTGAAATGAAAGCAATAGGAAATTCAATCCGGAAAACGGAATTCTGGCGTGTACAGAAACATATCCAATCGTGGATAGAAGCAATTCGCTATTTGCCAGAGGCGAAAAGATGGCGGGGAAAAATAGTAAGAGAAGGTGATAAAGGGTTACCCGTTTTTTGGAAACTAATTAAGAAAAAACCTTTGTTTTGTCCAGAAGTTGAACTTCCCACAAGAGGTTGGTATAAACCTATTGTTACATCCAGAGGAACCTTCTTTCCTATAAGCAAATATGCAGAGATAGAACACAAAGGAGGTCCTTTATCTTTTACATGTGGGAATATTGCTTCGGGACAAGAACCAATAGATATTGACATAAAATATAATGGAGAGATTGTAGGGAATATCAAAACTGTGGAAGTAAAACGATATTCTTTTGATTTGCCGGATGGTGTAATATCATTTGAAGCAAAACGGATTCTGGAAGCGGAATCGATTGGAAAACCTTATGATACTGGGGGTTGGTTCCAGTTTGAAAATTTACTTCCTATATAAATATGGTATAAGATTTCAAAAATATCTAAAAATAGATAAGGATATATAATAGTGCATCATAAAAATAAAGAAACCCAGTATTTGAAGAATTTGTTCTGGCGAAATTTTTTTCTTTTTTTTATTCTCATCATTGTGGTTGGACTTTCATGGTGGTTTGGTACTATTGCGGGGAAATATTCGCTTCATGATTTAATGACAAGACCGCTACCTCCCACTCCCGGCGAAGAGGATATCAATGGTAAACAGCAGGACAAAGAAATCCCTTTTCCTTTTTTTGTCTATATAGGTGGAGACCCTTGTAATGAAGTTGCTAAGAAAGAGTTTTTACATGCGAAAGATGTGGGTGTTGTAAATTATATTATAGATGTTCCGTTTCCATGGCGTGGTTCGGATGATTTACCCGAATTATTTCGAACCTTACAATGTATAAACGAAGTTGTCCCTCAAGGAAAATATTGGATTTATTTAGACCTCAATCCTCCCGAATTTTGGTTCCAGGGGAAAAAGTCAGCAAGTATGATCATCAATGGTGAAGCCCAACCCTACGCATGCTTTAATACACCCTTCTGGAAAAAATCGATTGAGGATACTTTTAGTTTGATGGTGGATAGTCTGCGATCATCGAAAATTGGAGAACAAGTGGGAGGTTTCATCTTAGGTTTTTTGAAAAACCGCTGGTGGATTGCTCCGGGTTTGGATGAATCGGAGTACTCTTTAATAAATTTTAATAAGTGGATACAGAATTACTATCCCTCTCCCGAAGAACGAACACAATTATTCGGTGCGGACACATTGGAACAATCTATTATCCTTGAAGAATTGCGTAAAGGAATGGATGTATCTATCAATTCAAATTATTTAAACCTTGTGGAAAACCGTATTCTAATAGATTATCGCCGATTCTTTAACGAAAGTCTGGCAGAGAGTATCGGTTTCTGCGCTATGACACTGAGAAAATTACTTCCGGATACGAAAACAAAGATTTATATTCCTTATGGATTGAACATGGACACCGCAGATACAGCAACGGGTCAATTTGCTTTAGATACTATATTGGAAAGCGATGTGGATGGTTTCGTACTACCTATTTCATATATAAATCGTGGATTGGGAGAATCCGGGGGACCTGCTGGTGTCATTGAAAGTATTTCGCTTCACGGTAAAGATGTTTTGCTTTTTGATGATACACGAACAGGTGTTTCTTTTGATGTTTTTACTCAGCAAGTAGTGCGAGTAAAAGGTGTACGTGCCGAAAATATTTTTGCTGTACAAAAACGGAATCTGGGAATGTCCCTTGCTCACAATACAGGTTTAATATGGACAGACCCTGAAGGAAAAGGTTGGCTTCTGGATACGGAGCAATGGGAGTTATTTGAGAAAATGATACAAATATCGACGAAAGTCTTAACACAAGAAGGGGGCTTTCAAAATTTAAGACTCCAACCTCGAAAAATACGAGGGATACCGAATGAATATCCAAACGAAGAAGATAATACCTTACCCCGTTTGCAAGTGGGAAAATACAACACGGAGGAGGTGCCGGCAGAATACCCTGCTGTAGTGCCGTTTGAGAATATTCTCTGGGAACCTCTGGCAATGATTATCGATGAACGGGCTATGCATCTGCTTACACAAAAAGGCATTGAGTTCTATTCATCAATTATAGTGAGTACGCGGGACCAACTTTTGAAGGTGGGGTTACCTGTGGAGTTTTATCTTATGCAGGATTTGCTTGATGAGCGTATTCCGAAAAAATTAATTTATTTTATTTTTAATCTTTACCCACCAACAGATAAGGAAATACAAACACTACATCACATTTTTGAAACCGATAAATCAATAGTCATATGGTATTACACTCCAACATGGACTACTGTATCAAATAACTACGAAATTGTTCGACGGCTAACACAAATGGAGGTAAAACAATTCGATATAGAAACCACAACAGGCTCTGCTCTGGATCTTGAAGGAAGATGGTTAAACAAAGGGGAAACTTTTGGGGAGTCTTTATCCGTATCACCGTTATTTTATATTGATGATGAAAATGCAGATGTAATTGCACGGTACTCTTCGAATGGGAAACCCAGTATTGCAATCAAAACGATAAATGATAAATGGGTGTCTGTGTACTATGCTGAACCTAATATGAATTATCTTGCTATTCGCGAAATACTATCTATCCTTGAAGTACCGACGGTTATTGCAGAAGGAAGTTTAGAAAGTCAGGACACATTACTTGTAGGCACAAGTATTTTGGCTCTGCATACAAAAGGGATTGGAGACCGCATCCTGCAATTTAACCAATTTCTGAACATCGAAAATTTATTTCAGCCTGAACAAAAATGGTTTGAACGGGAGACACTTCTCCTTTCTTTGGGGAGTGGGGAAACGGTATTGCTTTACTTCCAACCCCAATAAAAATGAAACCAAACAAATGAAAATAGTCCATTTCATTTAGTATAATAAAGGAAAGTATTTTTCTGAACAAGAATAACAAGGAGAAATTATCATGAAACCTTTAACAAGAAGAAGTTTTCTGAAAAGTACCGCGGTACTGGTTGCGGGAACAATGGCCGCAGGAAAAGTTTTTGGAGCCAATGAACGGATTGGAATTTGCACAATTGGATTTAATGGTCAGGGTGGAAGCCATATAAAAGATATTTTAGAGAAATCGAATGAAGCGGAAATTGTGGCTCTGTGTGATGTTGATAAAAGGGTATTAGAACGTATGGTAAAAACAGTGGGCTCTAAACAGGGAAAAACCCCTAAGGCTTATGAAGACTTTAGAGAAGCCGTGCAAGACCCCAACATCCATGCGATTACAATCGCAACACCAAATCATACACACACTTTGATAACTGTTACTGCTTGCAAAGCAGGTAAAGATGTATATGTGGAGAAGCCGTTGTCTCACAATATCTGGGAAGGAACACAATTGGTTGAAGCGGCAAAGAAATATAATCGCATCGTTCAACATGGCACACAAAGCCGGTCTGATAACACTTTGATTCGCGACATGGCATTACTTCACAAAGGTTTTATCGGGAAAGTTATGCATTCCCGCGGTTATGTATATAAAAATGGGAATCGCTTTGCAATAGGTCACGGAGAACCCGGAACCCCTCCGGATTACTTGAACTGGACTTTATGGCAGGGGACATCTGTGGACCATCCCTTTATGAAAAACAAAGACCGTAAGGACAAACCCGGTCTGTATGTGCATTATGATTGGCACTGGTTCTGGGAATATGGAAACGGAGAGATTGGGAATCAGGGAGTACACGAAATGGATATAGCCTGCTGGGGACATAACCGTGGATTACCTGTAAAAGTATATAGCACCGGTGGAAGATATGGATGGGATGATGATGGACAAACACCGAATACACAGGCAACATCATTCACTTATGAAGACGGCTCAATGGTTACATTTGAAGTCCGTAATTTAGGTTCTTTCCAGGAAGCAGAAGGTGGTGATTGTGGTAATAGTTTCTTCGGTACCGATGGTTACTATGTCCGTAGAAAAGGGTTCTTTGATTATAAGAATAAGCCGATTGCCGTAAATGACCCGTTACCTGAAGATTTGGATAAATGGGACCGTTTCTTCCGTGCTGTTCGCTCTCGTAAAGAAGAAGACCTTCCTGTTACTCCATATGACGCCCATATTTCATGTGTCCATTGTCATTTAGGTAACATTGCATATCGTGTGGGACGTTCTCTGGAATTTGACCCGAATACCCTGAAATTCAAAGACGAAGAGGCCAATAAGTTGATTAAACGCGAACCTTATAGAGAAGGCTTTGAGCCTGTCGCATAACTCTGATTTTCTTAGGGATATGATTATTTTTCATATCCCTAATTTTTTTATAAAAAATAACTTGACATTTGGTTTTAAATATGGTAATATATTGTTAGTTAAGTATGCAGGTATATATAATTGAATATAAAAATGAAATTCAAACAACAAGGAGACAAGCAATGAAAAAATTAGTAGCATTAACTCTCGTAGTCCTGTTAGCCCTTTGTGCCATGACAGCATTTGCTGACAGCACTACCTCCACACAGCAAACCCAGGTGAGACAGGTAAGAGGTCTTGCAGGTGGCGCCGGCGGAACAGGTGGTATCGCAGGACTTAGTGGTGGTGGTTCTGCAGCAGGTGGAGCAGATATTACGGTTGCTCGCTACAACTAATCGGCAAGTCATAAATTAATCATTGAGAAAAAAAAGGGGGAGAGGGGTGTTTTTTATCTAAAAATTTTCGGGGTGTAGCTCAGTCCGGTTTAGAGCGCTTGGTTCGGGACCAAGAGGCCGGTGGTTCAAATCCACTCACCCCGACCAGTACAATGCAGAATTTAAAACAAAGAAAATTTCTGTTTCGTTTTATTCCCCTTATCTCTATAATTACTATCAAGTTCCCCTAACCAATTCTTATCACAAAAATTTTAACTTCAATCCTATTTATCTGTTTATTCGATTCTAATCCTCCCCTTCTTCTATCTTCCTAATCAAGATTGATTTGTCCTAACCTCTTTTTTAGGGTAGAAAATCTTTTTATGTCCTCTGTGGTTAATCCTTATCAAGATTATGTTATCACATAAATTTAAAATGGTTGTTTGGGACTAAATACTGTGTTCAGCATGATATTGTAGTTACTTCATGAATTCTTTGGGAAGAGAAAAACACAGAAAACATAGAGGGATATAAAAAATGGGATTTTATAGTTCTGTTTTTGTTTTAATTTTTTGAATTCCTCTTCTCTATATCCTATATTTATGTAGAGGCTCTTTATTATTTGCTAAAAACGATAAATTAAATTTTTTATTCGGAAGTGTTTTTGACTTTATCGAGAATTTTTATTATTAGGTCGAATAAGGAACTTAACATTTTTATTCCATCGTTCCAAACAGCAATTTGTTGTTGTTTTTGAAGGGTTGAATCTGCTGTAGGGAGGATAAATTGTGAATAGGTTGTTGCTTTAATGTGTTTCATGTTTTACTCCTTTTTATCTTTTGTTGGTTAAAAGTCTATCTGGAATCGTGTTTGTAGAATACCTAAATTACCATCGTATAAATCATGTTCAATATTTGCAAGTGTATAGTTTAGATAAATGCGTGTGTCCGGATTTAGATACCAGTTCAAGCCTAAGGTCCAGTCTTGCTCCCTTCCCCCACGAATTATTCCGCTATCCAGGTCTATCCAGGAATAACGCAAGCCTAACTCCCATGCTCCCCAGGAACCTGTTTTGGGTGAAAAGTTTTTGTTCGGTTTAATTCTACTTAAGGTTCCCATCTTATTATTGTATGTTCTATTTTCTCCTGTCAGGAAATATGTTGTGTAAATATATCCTCCTTGAAATTCTCTTGTTCCTGCAAAGTTTGTATCTACATAGGAGAGGGCCTTTTCCGCCTGAATCGAAAAGGGTCCGTAAATCCATAGCAACTCTGTGCCTATTAAATTGACATCATCAGCAATAGCATCTGCAATCCGGAATCCGTTGTATCGGTCTGTATCTAAATAGGAAAAAGCAAGAGCACATTCTGGATTGGCTCTATAACGGAAGGGAGCACCATCCGGATTACGATGACTGTATGCTAAACCTAAGTGTAATAGTTTTCGCCCCTTTTCTTCATACCAGGGTAAACCAACAACACGACCCGTAACAGCATATCCCTGGTCATCGTCGCTATCATTATCCGAGGGGAAATCATCCGTCTCTTTAAATATACCCGCCTGCCACAAAAGCCTGTTCTGGAGATGGGAATTGTATAACATGAATCCTACATTTCGTTTGGGATTGAAGACATCATTAAAGCCCCGTTCCATGAAAGTATTGTAGTTGGAATTTGTGAGTCGTTCCATTCCAAAAGGTTCCCGGAAATGACCTACTTGAATATTTCCAAGATAGGGAATGTCAGAGATCCCCATATATGTATCGGTAAATTTCGCTCGACCTTCCATATCTTTATCACCTGCAAAATCGAATTCCATACGATAAAAGATGGATTCATAAATCTTCCCTATAAAATCGATTCGTGCCCGTCTAAACTGGGTCCCGTCATCTTCTTCACCAAAAACAGAACTCAAATCATTGTCATTATCAAAAAAGGCCCAGTCTAATTGGAGTCGTCCACCAACCTGCACTTCAAAAGAGTCATCTTCACTTTTAAATGTTAAACGGTCTTTCCATTGCGTTATCAGTTTTGGAGAAGTATCTTCTTTTTTAACTTCTACCTTTTCTGATAGGGCATGCTCTTCTACCGGAACATTTTCAGAAACTGTTGTTTTTGATATTGTTTGTTCCTTTTCTTTTAGCAATGCTTCCAATTCATGAACTTTCTTTTCAAGCATTTCTATCCTCTGGATTAACTCTGTTTCTACCTTGGTTGTATTTTCTTTTGCATCATCGGGAAAAATAGAAGATACATAGCAAAACAATATTACAGAAGTAATGATTAGAATGGGCATTATTTTATTCAATCTCATAGTTTTACTCCTTTTTT
>CAKZKR010000088.1 GCA_937124615.1 uncultured bacterium | reverse complement strand
CTCTCTGAGTTTTGATGCCACAAAGATTTCAGATTTGTTATAATTATAGATTACAATTGAATAGAGTGAAAAAAGTTTTGATGCCACAAAGATTTCAGATTTGTTATAATCAATTTCCTCGGCGATTTGTTTCGAAATCTGTTTTGATGCCACAAAGATTTCAGATTTGTTATAATAAAAGCGAAATTCGATTTCGCTTTAAGAAAGTTTTGATGCCACAAAGATTTCAGATTTGTTATAATAAAGTTTGTTGCCAGTTTTATCGATAACTTGTTTTGATGCCACAAAGATTTCAGATTTGTTATAATATTTCGCTTTTGTCTCTTTTTTGAGTAATTGTTTTGATGCCACAAAGATTTCAGATTTGTTATAATAACTAAAAAAAATGATAAAATATTGCAATGAGTTTTGATGCCACAAAGATTTCAGATTTGTTATAATAGGATTTAAAAGAGTATAATAATTAAAGATTTACAGTTGAATATTAAAAATTTTCTTTGTGGCGTCTTAACTAAAAGAGGAGTATCGGACCTCTGCAATGCACGTCTCGGTATGTCCTCTTTTTAGTTCAATCCCAAAATTGGAGTTGTTCTTCGATGTGGGGTTGGTTATCGATTCTTCTTTTGGAGGGGCGGATTCTATCAGTAATTGAGATTATTTGTTTCCATTGTGTATCTGTAATGAACAAGCAACGAATATCTCCCGTTCTTGGATTGATTCTTTTTAGGTAAGAGATATGTTTTTCTTTTTTGTCTAAGGTGACTGCAGGGCGAGCATAAATGGAGTATTGAAGCATCATGTATCCATCTCGGAGCAGGTCTGTTCGGAAACGGCTTGCTTTTCTTTGTTCTTCTCGTGTATCTGTGGGTAGATCAAACATTACAATAAGCCAACCCATACGATAGGCACTCCCTTCTTTTTCTTTTTTACCTCGTTCTTTCTTTTTTTCACGCTTCATGTTTGTATGTTTTCAATCCTTGGAATATTTAATACGCGGACATATCCTGTGTAAAAACATTGTGCCACCGATGATATATATCGGTCGATAGCATAAATAAGTTTAGTGTTCGTTTTTTGAAATTGTAATGATAGGTTGACTAATCGCTTTGAAAATTCTTTGGCGAAAATATTTATGGTAAGTTCGGGCTGTGAGGTAAAAATATCTAAAAGGAGCAAATCACAAAAGGGGCGAAGCGGTTCCATGAGGTCATAGAGTAGAGGGTCTGTTTTGAAACGGAATTTGTGGTGTATTCCGGGGGATGTATGCAAACCATGTGCAACGATGGACCGATGGCACAATGCAGATAGAACCGCATAAGCATAGTTGAGCATCTGGTTGATAGTATTTTCCGCTCCCATTCGTTCTCTACCGGCGGGGGCCTGTTTCCCGAAAGCGGAAAAGTAATGTTTCCAGTAGTGTCGAGCACAATTCCCTTCGTCATAATTTTTGGAGTGAATGTAGTCCCAGAGTTTGTGGGTTTTATCAATAAGGTCAAGGACCTGTGCCTGGTTTTCAATCTTTACTTTTATGATATTGTTCCAGAGTTTATTGTTGAAGGTTTCTGACTTTTCAATTTGTCGTTGAAAGGTTTGTGCATGAATAACTGTTGAAAGTCCGACCGTTTTTCCTATGGGTTTGTATTTCTCATCACAATGAAGAATCACACCTCCGTTTTTGATGATTTCGGCGAGTGAATTTCCAGAAAAACTAACGCCCCTTGCAGAAACAATTACGATAATAATTTCAGATAGAGGAGCCCTTCGTTCTGTATTCCCTGCTTTTAACACAAGGAAGCCTTGGTCTACGGATAGATAACTATTATGGTGAAGGATATGAATAATATGGTAAGACATATTGAACAATTAATAGATAGGACGCATTTTCCCTTGTTCCATTAAATCATTAATAGAAAATGTAGAAAGTTTTTCGTTTCCAATATTGCCTTCTAATGGAGTTATTTTGCAAAATTTATTTTTACTTATTGTATTAAGATAATAATATCCTTTTTTTATCTTCGCCCCGTTTATGAGTATAAAATCTTCTTCCAATTTGACCAACATTCCTGACCTGAAGAAGTATATCTCGGTATCTTTGTATTTATTCAGAATTTCCTTTTTCTTTTTATAAGG
>CAKZKR010000087.1 GCA_937124615.1 uncultured bacterium | reverse complement strand
TTTATTGTTTCGTAGTTAGAACTATCTTAGTATTTATCCCTATGAATACTTACCCTCTTAATGATGAATAGTTGTAAACTTTCAAGCAAAAGATTCGTATTGGTGGTTTTTCTGTATGAAATAAAGTTTTAGAGTTGGGGTGTGAATATAAAAGGACATCTTTGCAGGAATTAATCCTTTTTATAGGACAGGATTCTGTCTCTTAACTGTTTCACAACAAGTTGGATATTATCGGCTTCAGTTACGGCTGTTACAACCGCAATGTGCTGTGCCCCTCGTTTTAGAACTTCTTCAATGTTTTCTATTTTAATTCCTCCCATACAAGTGAAGGGAATTGTTAAAGAAGGTGCTATTTCCTCCAGAGCCTCTACACCTAAGGGAGAAACAGATGTTTTTTTGGTCTGCGTGGGGAAAAGAGGTCCTATATTCACATAACTGGCCCCTTCTTGTTGGGCTTTTAATGCCTGTTCTAAATTGTGTGTTGAGGCCCCGATGATTAAATTCGGGGCTATTTTACGGGCCTTATTTATAGGTAAATCTCCCTGACCTAAATGAACCCCATCGGCCTCTACTATTAAAGCAATATCAATGCGGTCATCAATGATAAGCAGTGCATCATAATCATTTGTTATTTTTCGAAATTGAGTTGCTTTTTCATATTTTGTCCTATCGTCTCCATCCTTCTCACGAAACTGTATCAATTGGACTCCTGCTTTCAGACATTCTTCAAGTACAAATTCTGCGGGTCTCCCTTTACACATTTTTTCTGTTATGACAACATACAGATCTGTGAGATGAAACTTCCTCATGCGTTTTTCATGGTCCATAGTTAGCCACCTCCAACAATTCGAACGAGTTCGACACGGTCTCCATCTTTTAAATAGGCCTCCTCAAACTGTGTATGTTCGACTATCTCATCGTTTACAACGACTACCATCGTTTTTCCGTCCAGATCCATTTCTTTCAATAACAGTTCTACCGATATATTGTCAGCGAGCATTTTTTCTTCATCATTTACAATTACCTTTATCATAAAAATGATCTCCTCATCTATTGTGATGGTTTTGTGCCATGGTTACAAGAAATAGTGTAAAGGATCGTTGTATAATAATTCGAAATAACAAAGGGTATTTTATGAATAAACATGTCATTATTATAACATTATCGGTTGCTTTAACATTTCCTTCGTTTTTTGCGATTTCACAGGACAGCATATCTGATTCTCGGCGAAATGCGATAGTAACCGCAGTAGAAAAGGCATCTCCTGCCGTAGTAACTATTAATGTTGTGGAGTATCAAGCGGATGATTTAGACCCTTTCTTTGAATTGTTTGGTTTTCCTATTCGCCGTCAGCAGGTTTCTTCAATCGGTAGTGGGTTTGTCTTTCATCCAGCCGGGTATATCCTGACCAATTATCATGTACTGGAGAATGCCAGTAAAATTACATCGGTGACCCTTTCCAGTGGAGAAAAACTTGATGTGGAATTTGTAGGGGCCGACCCGAGAACGGATATAGCCGTTTTAAAAGCCAGTGGTAATAATTTTCCTTATATTTCTATGGGCGACTCGGAAAATCTATATATTGGAGAATGGGTCATAGCAATTGGAAATCCCTTTGGCTCATTAATGAAGGACCCACGCCCGACAGTCAGTGTTGGAGTAGTATCTGCTGTGCATCGAAAAGTTAGCAGGAGTGTTTCAGGTGATACGCGATTATATCAGGACCTTATTCAGACTGATGCGGCCATAAATCCTGGAAACAGCGGAGGTCCTCTTGTTAATAGCAAAGGAGAGGTTATCGGAATTAACACAATGATTGTTTCCAGGACAGGGGGTTATCAGGGATTAAGTTTTGCCATACCTATTAACCGTGCTCGTCGCGTAGCAGAAGAACTGATAAAATTTGGAAAACGCAGAGACCCCTGGTTCGGGTTTAAAGGAGAATCCCTCGATTCAATAGACCCACGACTTCTTAGAGAATTAGGGATTCAGGTTGAGAAAGGTGTATTTATCACGCGGATATTGAAAGAAAGTCCCGCTTATCAAGCAGGTTTGCGTCCGGGAGATGTGGTTGTTGAAATTAACAAACAGCCGGTTGAAGACTCACTTGATGTAGATTATATCAACTGGGACCTATTTATTGGGGACCCTGTCGAAATAAAAATCTTCCGCGAAGGAAAATATCTCAATATACAATTTACCATCCAAGAACTTAGTGGGAAGTAGACTTGACTACATTAATTAATATACTTCTATTTCTACGATTTGGAGGAGAGATTGGTGGGCAGAGTTGTAAGTGGGCACAATGCGGAGGTAAGATGCGCTATGGGGTTGGATTGTGTGGGTTTGCCAGTTGCGGTGTTCGCCCTGCGTATTGTCGATAACGGTTTTCCAGTTTTGTCCATCTTCGGAAAGGTCTATTCGGTATTGGTAATATCGTTCGTCGAGGTTGAACAATAGCAATTGAATTCGGTGAATGATTCTTTTCTCTGCAAATTGTAGGATTATCTCTCCCGGTATTTCACAACAGGCAAATCCCTGTGTCCCTGAATAGTTTGTTATGTCTCCATCGATGGCCCATTCAGGATTTAATGATGTACAGAAACCTGTATCCGGTTTTATAACTTTTGTTCCCTTATTTCTATGGGCGTGGTTTGTTCCGGTGCGGTCTGGGATTTGATACTTTGTAATAGGAGGTAAGTGGGCGGGAGGTTGATAGTACCCGTTGATGAAATGTACGATGTCGTGATAGATTGTGTTTAATTTTCTGTCTGGGCTGGTGGCTAATTTATAAATAGTATCGTTTTCTTGATACCATGCGGTAGGGTTCTCGTTCCAGTGAAAATATATCCCTGCCTGTAAGTATTGTTGGAAACGGAGTTGATGTGGCTCAGATGTGAGTATTCTGTCGTCCAATTCTATTTCTACTCCGCATTGGAATTGCTGAATTCGATAACCTGCTAAGGGAAGTCGCCATTGTCCTCCTTTTCCCTCAAAAAAGTAATTGGGTTGAAGAAACATATAGTCAAAACCCAGGTTTTTCCATTGCCCTACATTATTGGCGGTGAAATAAGGTATCCAGAAAAATTTTAAGTTGCGGTCGTGAATGATATCCGCTGTCGTTCGAACGAGGTTTTCCATGTCTGTTCGGATGGATTCTGCAAGAAAGTAAAAACCGATAAAATCCAAGTGTTTGTATTGTTTGATTTGGATTTGATGTATGACTTCATTGATGTACCACTGGACCGCTTTTTGCCTGTCTTCTTTATTGTGAAAGTTCAGAGGGACATTGGAGCCGGGTAATTTGCCAAAATGGGAGCTGTTGGGGTCTGGCTCTGGGATGGTAATAATAATATTCACATTGTTTTGTATCTTTTTCCCCTTTTTCATCTTGCTGGCACATTCATCAATGACATCAAGACAGGAGGTCCATCTTTTTGCAAGCCATTCCCATTGGTCAATTGTCGCTATATCCTGTTCTTTTTGAGCGGCCCAAAAATATTTCCCATCGGAGGAGCGAAATTCTATGAGAAGGAAAGTATCAAATAACGGTAATATTTTCCCCGTCTGAGTATCTGTGTAAGCCAAATAAGGTTCAAAGTCTTCCGGTTGCCAATCTCTACGGGTGTCCGACCCGTAATAGATTAAACAAATATTTTTTATATTAATATCCGATAGGGTTTTATTCTCTATAGAATATGAAGGGAAAATAGGATATATTATTAGACCGATGGCTATCCAAAATGTCTTCACTTTCATATATTTTTTATCTTTATTAAGGATAAAGAGGTGGCTTTTTTGTAACCACCTCTGAAATAGGAAGGAGAAATTTTTCTCGTAAAAAATTTATGCATCTGCAGGTATCATAGGTCTGGCCTGTGCGGAGGAGTGAATAACATTTATGCCGTACATCTGACAGTAGTTTTTCACATCTCTGCGGTGATTTCCATAGAACACTACTTGATGGAATCCGAGCACATCTTTGGCTTCTTCAATATTATCCATTTTTAATGAGATATGTGTTCTGCAACCACCAGCAGGCGGTGTGTCTATGTTTGCAGTTACAGTCCCATTATCGAGGATAAGTTCGTTGGGACTTTGTAAACGCACAAGAGTTGCAGGTTGTCCGATTTTCCATAATACTTGTAAAGAGACACCGAGAGCCGACTCGGAATGGGAACGGATGATAAACGGCTCATGCGGTTTATCAAATCCATTCAGTTTGGTCCCGCAAACACAGTGGGCTGTGATTAATTCGTTTTTGATTGTTTCGGGAACGGGGTCGTTCATGAAGCCGGGTTTGTCAAAAAGATAACTGGTAAACATTAAGGACATGGCTCCGAAAATATCCGCTTCACATCCATAGGTTACCCCTTCATCCTGGAAAATACAAGCCCCTAAACAGGGAGGGGTCGGAACGGTTTTCATAGTGACCATACCCAAACAATCCGTCGTGATTGCGTTTGCATCTTCCATTCTCAAGAGATGTTTCGCTGCAACATAACTTCGGGCTGCGTTTATCATGTCTTCGTCTGTAGGTTCTACAATTTTTTCGGCTTTCTTTTTCATACTCTCCGCAACTTCTCGGACTTCTTCTGTTACGGGGACTCGCTCAAACATTTTTTCCATCATCTCACGAGGGACATGGCGAATATTTGTGTTAAATCGGTCTATAGTCTCATCTTTCCGTTCGTTTCCATGGACGACCAAAATACGGGAATGTTCAAACTGTTTTTTGGCTCGAACCATTCGCATGGCTTGTTCGAGACAACTGGTATCTAATGTGGAAAGGAGACAGACCCCCTCTCTACGAGCGAATTCATGAACCTGTGTTGTAAATACAGTTCCAAGAGGAGCCCAGACAATCATAGGCACTTTTGCGGAACGCATTTTATCTACCCGCCCCCATTCATATAAATGCTGGACATGGACGAGAATCGCGTCGGGTTTCTCTGTGGACATCTGATTAATAAATTGTTCTAATGCATTATCGTCTTCGATAGGATTGGGTAACATCTCAAATTGTACTCCAACCTTTTTTGCTGCATCAATAAATGCCTCCTCAAAATGTTTTCGCATCCCTTCTACATCATACGAAGTTCCCGGCCAGCCTAACCAGTAAGGCGGTTTTTCGCGAACAACTACCCCTACAATACGGACGGGGGGTTTGGGGCGGAAATCCGTTAAGTTTATCGGTTGTTTTAATTCACTTTCGGTTGGGAATTCCATTTGAGCAGATGATAATAGAGGAATTGTTAAGCCTAAAGCGGCGCTTGAAGCGAGGAAACATCTGCGAGAGATACCACAACAACTGCAGTTTGATGAGTGGGTGTGTGAAGAATTCATATTGACAATTCCTTATATAATTTGTTGTTTTAAATATGATATTATTAACTAATTTACTTTAAACAGATTAGCACATTTATTAACAGAAATAAAAAATTAATTTTAAATTAAAAATAAAGTAATGGAGTTATAAAATGCGGAATATTTTTCAATTTAATGTTATTCCTAATCTGCCGGAACGATTAAAGAAACTCCTTGAGATTACAAACAACCTCTGGTGGTGCTGGGACCCGGAAGCCATCGATTTGTTCTTTCGTATGGACCGTGACCTATGGGTAGAATGTGGACAAAATCCGAAAATGTTGTTAGGAAAGATAAAACAAGCAAAATTGGACGAATTGGCGAAGAATGATAGTTTTCTAACACACATGGAACGGGTTTATTCGCGATTACAAGATTATATGAATACCAATACTTATTTTGAACGCAATCCAGATGCGCCCAAGGATATGTGCGTTCTCTATATGTCTGCTGAGTTTGGTGTTCATGAGAGTATAAATGTTTATTCAGGAGGTTTGGGTGTACTTGCGGGGGACCATTTAAAGGCGGCAAGCGATTTGGGATTACCCTTAATTGGTTTGGGTATGCTTTATCGTGAAGGGTATTTTCATCAATATCTTAACCCGGATGGATGGCAACAGGAAATGTATCCACCAAATGATTTCTACAACATGCCTATACAGAAGGTTTTAAATGAGAAAGGGGAACCGTTAGTAATAGAGGTAGAGTATCCGGGGCGAATGGTGAAAGCGAATATCTGGAAATGTCAGGTAGGTCGTGTCCCTTTATATTTATTGGATACAGACCATGAAGATAATTCGCCGGCGGACCGTGCGATTACAGGACAGTTATATGGTGGAGACCGTGAAACCCGAATTAAGCAGGAAATTATGCTGGGGATGGGAGGGGTTGTTGCAGCCCATGTGTTAAAATTGCGGCCAACTATTTTCCATCTGAACGAAGGGCATGCATCGTTTATGGTATTGCAACGGATAAAGGAACTGGTATTAAATGAGAAGTTAACCTTTGCCCAAGCAGTTGAAACAGTAAAAGCGGGCAGTTATTTTACAACGCATACACCTGTTCCTGCAGGGAATGATATGTTTGACCCGGGTTTGATTGAGCGTTATTTTGGAAAGTATTGTCAGGATGTAGGTATTTCTCTGAATGAATTTCTTGCACTGGGAAGGCAGGACCCCAATGATTCCAGAGAGCCTTTCTGTATGACCGTTCTTGCCTTAAAATTGTGTGCAGGTGCAAATGGGGTTAGTAAGTTGCATGGTGTCGTCTCTCGTGAGATGTGGTCCCGTGTATGGAAAGATTTACCGCACCATGAAATTCCCATTACTTCAATAACGAACGGTGTTCATATCCGTTCCTGGATTTCTCGTGATTTAGCGGATCTCTATGACCGTTATTTGGGGCCAGGTTGGTTAAACAGTCCCGAAGACCATTCTATATGGAATCGAGTTGATGAGATCCCTGAAACGGAGCTCTGGCGAACCCATGAACGGCGTAGAGAACGGTTGGTAGATTTTGCTCGCCGAAAACTAAAGAAACAATTAGCCAATCGGGGGGCCCCTCCGTCTGCGATAAACTTTGCAAGTGAATGTTTGGACCCGGAATCATTGACAATTGGATTTGCCCGCAGATTTGCTACTTATAAACGTGTTACACTTTTATTCCGGGACCCGGCTCGTTTGAAACGGATTCTACTTAATAAAAATATGCCTGTTCAGATAATTATTGCGGGGAAAGCCCATCCTCAGGATATTCAAGGGAAGGAACTTATCCGCCAGATTATTCATTTTTCTTTGGACCCTGAAGTGCGAAACCATATTGTTTTCCTAGAAGATTATGATATTAATGTGGCTCGTTATATGGTTCAAGGTGTTGATTGCTGGCTGAATACCCCGCGTAGACCGATGGAAGCCAGTGGAACCAGTGGAATGAAAGCGGCTGCAAATGGGGCCCTGAATATAAGCATTCCTGATGGTTGGTGGTGCGAGGCAAATGAATTAGGACACAACGGCTGGACGATAGGTAAAGGAGAAAATTATGAGTCTACGGAGGAACAGGACCGGGTTGAGAGTTCTGCTTTATATGAGATACTGGAACAGGAAATCATTCCCATGTTTTATAACCGTGGACAAGACGGATTGCCTCGTGAATGGATTATGCGTATGAAAGAAGCCATTCGAACGATTTGTCCAAAATTTAATACATACAGAATGGTTCAGGAATATGCAGAAAAAGCCTATATTCCTTTCTCAGAACGGCGAATAATCTTTAGAAAAGAAAATCGCAAATATGCAATTCAATTAGCAGAATGGAAAAATAAGGTACGCTCTACATGGAATAATATTCGATTTGTCCGTGTTGAAACAAAGGTACATGGAGATGTGCCCGTAGGAACCAAAATCCCTATTGAAGCAGATGTATATCTTGACAATATCACAGAAAATGATGTTTGCGTAGAAGTCTATGTGGGACCGCTAAACCATGATGGGTCTATTAAAGAAGGATATGCAGTTAAAATGGACTTTAAAGAGAAGGTTGAGGAAAAGGTGTATCGTTTTAAGGGAGACATTTGTTGTACGGAAACCGGCTTATCAGGTTATTCCGTGCGGGTATTTCCGTATACCCCTAATTTAGCAAATAAATTTGAAGTAGGACTTGTAACCTGGGCATAACTCTTTTAACCTAAAAAAGGAGAGAACATGAGACTTACATTCGATATTCGGGAACTTTTAGAAAAAATGATAAAGGCAGGTGCAAGTGATTTGCATATTGTAGTAGGTGTTCCCCCCGTAATCCGTGTTCATGGCCGGCTGGAATATATGCCGGGGTACCCACGCCTTACACCGGATATGACCCAGGAATTAATTTACTCTGTAATGAATGAAGACCAGATAGCAGAGTTTGAAAAAGAAAAAGAATTGGATATGTCTTTCGGCGTAGAAAAACTTAGCCGTTTCCGTTTGAATGTCTATCGGGATCGTGGGTCTGTGGTTGCTGCTTTTCGGGCAATTCCTTATGAAATTATGTCGTTTGAACAATTAGGGGTCCCTCGAGTTGTGGCAGATTTTGCGTATCGCCCTTATGGTTTGATTCTTGTATGTGGTCCAACCGGAAGCGGGAAATCTACAACTTTAGCTGCGTTGATTGACAAGATTAATGTGGAGCGGGATGTGCATATCATTACAATAGAGGACCCTATAGAATATCTACATTCACATCGGAGATCTATTATTAATCAGCGAGAAGTAAATGTAGATACGAAGACCTTTGCGAGTGCCTTGAAGCGCGTTCTTCGGCAAGATCCGGATGTAATTCTGATTGGTGAAATGCGGGATACTGAAACAATACAGGCGGCTCTAACAGTTGCAGAAACAGGACATCTTACTTTTGCCACTTTACATACAAATGATGCTGTACAGACTATCAATCGTATTGTAGATGTTTTCCCGCAGGAACAGCAAGAACAGGTGCGAACACAGCTTTCATTTGTACTGGAAGGGGTTATCGTTCAGCAATTGCTTCCCCGCGCGGATGGTCAAGGTCGTGTTCTTGCTTCAGAGGTGATGGTTCCGAATCCTGCGATTCGTTCGCTTATCCGTGCTCAAAAATTGGAGCAGATTCCTTCCATGATAGAAATTGGTAAGGGGGAAGGGATGCTGACCATGAACCAATCTTTGTATCGGCTGTATAGAAGGGGGCTTATTACGAAAGACTTGGCATTCAAACGAAGCCCCAATCCAGAAGGGCTTTTAAACCTCATAGAACGAGGAGGTGGTACGGGGTGAAAACCCGTCTCTTTTCCTTAACAAAAACGGCTTATGAAGGACCTATTCGCTGGTTATGGATTGTCGGTATTGGGAGGATTTTCGTTTTATTTCTTGTCACGATAGGTTTTTATCTTTACTTATATAAGTCTTTTTATTATTTCTTTCCTATTTATATTACTGGACTGGCTTTAAGTGTATGGCATTTATATGAACTTTATAGAGGATATCAGCGACTTAATTTCCTGTTATGGGCACAGATGTTAGTAGATTTTGGTATTGTTTGTTCAACTATCGGAGTTACGGAGGGGTATACGAGTTCCTTTACTTTCTTGTTAGTGATAGTAATTATGGAGGCGGGGTTTCTTTTGGGGATTTATCAGGGGTTTCTATTCGCAATATTTTCAACTGCATTTATGGGCTTACAGTTCGCATTAGCCCGTGATTTCAGTTTGTCCTCGTTGCAACACTGGTATTCCTATCTTATCCAGACGATGTCCTTCTTTTTTACGGGGTTCATTAGTGGCTATTGGAATCAGAGGGTGTATATCTTGAAGCAGTTTCAGCAAGATATTTTAAATAATATGAACAGTGCTTTTTTGATTACGGATGCCAACGGGATTGTTCGTAGTTTGAATCGCGCGGGTTGCCGAATATTTGAGGTGGAGGAGGAAAATATTATCGGCAAGCATGTGGAAGGATTAATTAGGACCGTTTCTGAGTTTGAATGTCCCATTACAACGGCTTTGCGCTTGAGCCGAGATTTCTCAAGTTATGAGTTTTACATATATACTCCGACAGGGAAACGAAAATTAATAGGGTTAACAACGAACCGATTATTGGATTCCAAAGGGAGAATGATAGCCCTTATTGCTTCATGTTCAGATCTGAGCGAATTAGATCAGATTCGACAAGACCTGAGAAGGCATGACCGTCTTGTGGCAATTGGTGAACAATTGGCCGGTTTAGCACACGAAATACGGAATCCTGTGGCTTCTATCCGTGGGGCCGTGGCAGAACTCCCGAAGAATATGGATAATCCTGATATTCTCAATCGGTTGTCTTCTATTACGATTCGTGAGTGTGACCGACTTAACTACATTATTACATCCTTTTTAAACTTTGCTCGGGAAACATCACAAAATAAAGAAGTTCTACATTTAGCAGATGTCCTAACCCAATTTATAGAACAGTTTCAAAAGAGCATTCCTAAAGAAAAGAAATATGAAGTTGAACTGGTTATTGATCCACAGGCCAAAGACTGTAGAATTAGTGGTGATAAGGAACAAATAATGTTGGTGTTTCAGAATTTGGCTCAGAATGCTATCGATGCAATGCCCGAAGGAGGAAAATTATCCATTCTTTTAACATGCTCTAAGGAAAAGGGACCTATTGAAATACATTTTAAAGACGAAGGAACAGGAATACCTCCGGATAAAGTTACGCGTATTTTTGACCCTTTTTATACAGAAAAGAAAAAAGGTATTGGTATGGGTTTAACGATAAGTCTTCGGATTATAACGGCACATGATGGAACCATTCATGTAGCGTCGAATCTTAAGAGGGGTACTACGATGATTATACAATTACCCCGATATATTGCAAAG
>CAKZKR010000086.1 GCA_937124615.1 uncultured bacterium | reverse complement strand
TAGTATTTTGGGGGCCTTCGGATCATTAAACATTGGGACATGGGCGTATATATCATTAATACGGGCCTGTGCTAAGGTTAACTCTGCATTTCCTCCTTCGCCCTTCATTCGAAAACGAACTTTTAATAACTCTACCCCGGAACCCTTCACCCCTAAGTTTTCTTCACCTGCACAACTTACCTTGAGACTCCCACTTGTATTTACATTATTGTCATTATACTTCAAGATAAGTCCGTTCGCTACACTTCCTAACTCTACTTCCTTTACCTCTGCTAATTCATAGTCAAAATTCATTACAAGATTAAATCCCGATACATTGGAGACATTATCCGCTAAAACAGATATCACCTTCTCTGTTCCTGTAGAACCTGTTAAAGCATCACTTAACCAGACATTGACCGAAACATCCGCTTTCTCTAGATCTGCTAATATAGATTCTGCACTTAATGACCCCGCATCTGCTAACCATAGAACATCTCTAAGATATTCATCGTAAGTCTTTTCTAAACCTTGAGTTTTGGGCGGAGTAATGTCTTTCCCTGCTAACCAACGCTGTATCAAACTTGAATCGGCACTATCTACCAACCTATCTAAATTAATATCCCCCGATTTCATAATACATTCGTTGCCGGTGTTCTTTTTGACCCAATAGTCTAATACATATTGAGCGTCGGCTCTTTCTACAATCTTATTATTGTCTGCGTCACCGTGGATGCATCCTCCCGTTACACATAATTCTCCGTTTCCCAATTCTAATTCTAAAGGTGTGGTGGAATCTGTTGTTACATCATATAAACGAACCCCATTACCGGCGACATCATCCGGAATTAATTTTAACGATCCACATTGTGTCCCCTGAATAGATAGATTTGGCTTCGCTAAAATGTTGAATAGTGTGCCTGAACCGTAAAGGCTACCTGCTTCTATACCCGCAGCAGCAATACGAACGCTGATTATGTTATTCTGATAAGATGTATTTGCAGACATCATCATTCCTGCAGTGATTCCAGAAGGTTGAACATCGATAGTGGATGGATCTAAAAGCAATTCTGCTGGAAGTTCAGCATCGATTTGGATTGATGTTGCAGACACATCATACACGGATTTGGAATTAACAGGAATACGAACCTGCCACTGCTGTGGATTTTGTGGATTACGCTCCCATAAATAGAGTCCCGCATCTTTGTAAGTAACTTCTTCAGGGAAGAATACCGTCAGGAATTGCCCCTTTACCTGTTCGGATGCTGAGGATAATCCCGTATAACGGTCTACATCACTCACTGCTTGTATAGCATATTCATAATAGGTGTAGGGTTGAACGGTCTTGTCTTCATATTCAAGACCTGTTATATAACCTTCATAAGGCTGAGCCGTCGGATTGTTTAATCTTTGCCATGTTTGAGTTCCAGCTACACGACGATATACATTGTACCCTGCTATATGGACTTATTTTGTATATTATTTTATAGTAATATAAGATATTTGTTTAATAGTCGATTATATAAAGTTAATCTCTATTTTTTTTATAATATAATTATTAATAATCTTTCTAATAAATTAAATCTTATAATTGAACTTTACATCTGCGATTCTACCAACAGTATTATCACTACGGATAAAGAAAGATTTTTGAGTTATCGTATTATTTCCATCTGCTGAGATATTAATATTTTTATAATTTAATGCTATTCGTTCAATACCTAATTGAGGTAGGGTAAACATTTCTTCTTTGGAACTGATACCATCTCCATTGTCTCGCCATAAGACTAATTCTGTGAATTTATTATCTTCAGGACCAATAAATCCATCACTATTTGTATCCAATTTTCTCAGTTCTTCAAAGCCATTGGAGGCTCCCCTTTGGTCTCCGAATAATTCTAAACCGCTGTCAATGGTTCCGTTTCCATTTCGGTCCCATGCTAAAAGGGCATCTCCTCCTCGAACCCATGCGGTTTGAACGGTTTGCCCCTTGCCTGTTATATCGAAACGAACCCCGTTATTTACATCGGTAAGTTCAATCCCATCTCCATCCAAATCAAACACAATAGGGTCTTGTTGCTGGTCGAGTCTCTGAACCCCCATTTGGATTTCTATTGACATTTCGAATCGGAATTCCATTTGGAATTGGAACTGGAAGGATGAATTTTGTTGAACAGATAAAGTGTTAGAGGTATTTATATTTATATTATTTGTATTGGGGAATAATTTTTGTAGCCACTGTTCAAGAAAACGATTAATAAACGGGGCTATATCGTCTATTTCTCCATTGCTATTGTTAAATAAACCCATAAGTCCCTCGAAGAACTCATTCCATTGTTCTGTATTGCTATCTGCAAACAGTCCTTGCGCTATTTTTAGAAAATCATTGAATAAATCAGGGCTATTGAAGAGTTTCTCAGATGCTTTTTGGAAACCGACCATCGATTCAGCACTTATATGGCCGCCAATTTTGAACTGTATCGATATTTTTTGTCGAATTTCCGCATAAGTTTCCCTCTGAACAGATGATAGGTTATTTTCGACGGATTTTGTTCTTTCTGAAAATTGAAACAGGAATTCCTCACTTTTTTCATATGTAAATCCAAATTCTAATTGTTGGGCCTCATCATTTGTTGTTTTTTTCCCAAGGAGTGCCTGGATTTCTTTGATTTTACTCGCGAGTGAAACAACTTTTGTTTCATAAGTGGATTGTGTTGGAATATCGGAAGTTTCATTTTTGACAGGTTCTTCAGTAGAAGAATTTTTATTTGTTTTATTTATTCCTATAATTAAGTTAGGAATAGTTATTCCATCTTGCTTTTTTGAAAACAATCCCAGCATTTGTAAAGATGGGAATACGGATGGATTAAGATTGATTTCATTGCCCATGTGTTTTGCCTCCATGCAAAATGTTTCTATATCCCTTTATCTTTTTTATCGGCAAGCACTGTAGAATACTTCAAAAATATTTTAGGAAGAATAAAGCAAAATATCCTTTTACATGGGCTTATTAGATAAAAGTAGTATAGGACGCTCAAATTCATCTCTTGTCTTGATAAGATATACTTTTGTCCCTATTTCTGGTTTCCTTGCTACGACCCATTTCCAATCTTCTTCTCGTATTAAAACAAAAACCTGAATATCTTTACTTAAAATTGTAAGTAAATCATTTATTTTTTCATTAAGCAATTGTTCAATATTTTCAAATATTTGCAACTTTTCTTGCTTTTTTGCCTCTGCTTTTAATTCTTCTAATGCATTATGAATTATCCGGATTTCTTCTTGTGTTGGAGCTAATATATTCCCAAATTTTATTTTTCTTGCCTGTCGGGTATATTGTTTATGTACCTCTGAAATGATTTTTTCGAATTCGTAAGGTTGCGATTGTGAGAGAATAATTCTCTCCAATTCCTTATCATCAAAAAATGTTTTAATAAAATGTTTTGAGTAAAAAGTATATTCTTCATCCTCAAATCCGAAACTGTAAGCCTCATATTCCATCCGCTTTTCACTTAAATTTTTCATAGGCTCACAGAAACTCCGGACAGATTTCAAAGTATTAACAGAAGGGAAAATAATCAATGTTGTAAAGATAAGATACAGGGTGACATGTTGAGGAATCTGGTTTAAAAGTGAACGGACCTGGGAGTGTTTAAAAAAGTCAAATAGTGTATCAACAATTGCTATGAGTGCAATAACACTAACAAGTATCCAGTATATATTCCATATTTCTGCAAACTGTGTTCGGAGAACAGCAAAAGGAACTATTACCAGAAAAAATAATACAATAGTCCATAATATTCGAATCCCCTTCTTCCATCGCTCTGTGGATACCTCCTCAAAAGACTTTAAACTTAATGCAGAAAGAATGGCTATTGCAGGAAAAAGTGGCAACAAATAGATAGCCCTTTTCCCCACCGCAACGGAGAAAAAAACAAAAGCAGGAATAATCCAGTTTAGAAGGAAATGAATCCCCTCTTTTTCATTTCTATTCTTCCATATCCACGGGATTATCCATAATAAAAATAAAGACCATGGGAACATATCAACAGGTACAGAAAGGAAGTAATACCATGGCGGTTGTGGATGGGAAACTCCATAGAGGAATCTCCCCAAGGTTTGTTTAAATAAATCTGCTCCTATTACCTCATGGGTTTCCTCTTGTAATTGAACAGCGCCTGCCCATCGAGCATACGCATACCACATCCCATAAATAAAAATAACAATAATAAATCCTTTTATCGGGTGAATATCAAAAAACTTTTTTTTCTTTTTCCAATAAAAAGTGGCCCAAAAAAGGACAGGAAAAGCAAGTGTTCCGGGTCCCTTTGAAAATAAAGCCCCTAAAATACATAGATACAGAATAATTAACAACTTGTTCGATTTTTTTTCTGAATAATACCATGTGTAAAAACAGTATAAAGCCCCTAATAGCAAGGTCGTTAACAGCATATCAATTTGTCCAAATCGTGATTGCCACCAGACCCTCTGCATGGTCATAAATACGAGAGCAGAAAGCCATGCAACTTCCCTCCCCGCAATTTTATTGGCAAGGAGATAAGTGAGAAGCACTGCTATTACTCCACTAATGACCGATGGTAGCCGTGCGGACAATTCTGTTATATCTCCAAATGGGTAGGAGCACGCAACCATTAGCCACATTAGTAAAGGAGGCTTTTCAAGATAGGGCTTACCGTTTACATGAGGAACGATGTAATTACCTGTAATTTGCATTTCTCGTGCGACTTCCGCATAGCGAGGTTCATCGGGTGACCATAAATCATAACCCCAGATGTTTGTCCCAAATAGAACTAAAGCCCATAAAGCAAGTACAAACAGATCTTTAAAGTAGTTCTTATTATAATCTCGTTCCATCGACAAAATTCTCATCGTATTTTTGAGTGGGAAATCATGTCTATTATACACGAAACCCTTAATCAAATTATTTAAATAGATAGATAAAAAAAGCACCTGAAAAAAAATCAGGTGCTTTTAGTTATCTCAGTTATTGTGGATAGAATTATACCCCTACGAGTTCTACAACTGCTCCAACACTTTCCAATTCTTCTTTCAGTTTCTTGGCTTCGTCTTCACTCACATTTTCTTTAATAGCCTTTGGAACCGCGTCTACCAGGTCTTTTGCTTCTTTCAGTCCCAGACCTAATAAATCTTTCACCTTCTTAATCAGGTTAATCTTTTGTGAACCCTGTTCTTTCAGGATTACATTGTAAGCAGAAGGTCCTTCATCCTTCGCTTCTGCACCGGCACCGGCACCGGCTCCGGGCATCATCATTGGCATTGCCATTGCCATAGGAGCCGCCGCAGTTACTCCGAATTTCTCTTCGAGCGCCTTAACCAGTTCGCTCAGTTCCAGAACATTAAGTTCTGCAATTGCGTCAATAATTGATTGTAATTTGTCTGACATTGGATGATCTCCTTATGTGTTTATTAATTTATTTAATTGTGTTTTTTTGTTACTTTCATTTTCAGAAGACTATGCAGGCGATTCTGCCTCTTCTTTCTTCTTCTTAATTTGGTTAAGCACATTGACCAGATTTGTGGGTATTGCATTAAGCACAGTAACAAGGTTTCGTAATGGTCCTGCGATGGTTCCTATCACTTGAGCCTGTAATACCTCCTTAGGTGGTAGGTTTGCAAGACTGATTACCTGGTCCTTGGTAAGAGCCTTTCCTTCCATGACCCCGCCAACTATCTGGATAAAAGGTACCTCTTTGGAGAAGTCCTTCAATATTTTTGCAGAAGTAACAGGGTCTTTACTAAAAGCCCATGCTGTTGGACCATTCATGTAGTCTGCCGCAGGTTCAGCACCAATTTCTCGTAAGGCAATCCGTGCAAGGTTATTCTTATATACCTTGTATTGAATACCGGCCTCGCGTAATTTCTTACGCAATTCTGTAACTTGTGCCACATTGATACCCACATACTGCGTCATAACCGC
Organism: uncultured bacterium; assembly: GCA_937124615.1. Classification (GTDB taxonomy): domain Bacteria; phylum Hydrogenedentota; class Hydrogenedentia; order Hydrogenedentales; family Hydrogenedentaceae; genus Hydrogenedens. The sequence continues at coordinate 1,485 of CAKZKR010000086.1, read as the reverse complement.
AAGCATATTGGTTTCGAGCCGTTCCTTGATTTCTTTTACCGATTCGATTTTCTCTTTCGTAGGCAAGGTATTCACCTCCTTTCATGTTGTTCCTGTTGACAAAAAAATATCCGTGCCGTCAAAAGACAACACGGACATGAATTTCCTAAATATCAAAATATTATACTTTTATGTCTCGTGCCTCTCGGCTGGCAATTTTAAGGTTCATATGAACCACCGGCTGTCTTTGATGCACAACCCTATTCTATCATATGACCATTATACAATTCAATTTGGGAAAATTAGTCAATCAATGGAAAATTCTTTTGAGTGAAAAGAAATTATGTTATGCTTTCATTTAAAATGTACTTCAGTTGGAATAAATCAACAAATACATAAACTTTTAGAAAGGAAGCGATATATGTTAAGAGAGAATAATTTTAACAGAAAGGCACTGTTTTTACTTGTTGTTTTGCTCCTCTGCGTATCAATAGGGTGTGCTCATGTAGATAATCGAGTTGAATCATCTGTCAAGAAAACGAAAAAAGTAATCTGTACGGGATTTATAAACAAAACACTTGACGAAGGGAAATTGATGAAACGATATGTGGTTTATGTCCCATATGAATATAATCCACAGACAGGCATGCCGATGATTGTCTTTCTGCACGGGGCCGGTGAGCGAGGTCAAAATGGGTTGCTTCAAACAGAAGTTGGGTTAGGAACATCCATACGCCGTCATCCGGAACGGTGGAAGGCTATTGTTGTTTTTCCTCAATGTCCTGCAGGGCGATTTTATAATGATATCGAGAGTGATATTGATTTGTGTATAGAAAAAACACTGAAAGAATACAAAATAGACAAGAAAAGAGTTTACTTGACAGGACTATCTATGGGAGGTTTTGGAACATGGATTTATGGAGCAAAGCGTGCAGACCTTTTTTCCGCTTTAGTACCAATATGTGGTGGAGGAGAACTTGGTTTTATAAAACAACGATTAGGCCGACCAGAAATACCGGATGAAACCCCTCAGGAAGTTGAACAACGGGTCCAGCGATTAAAGGATATGCCTATTTGGGCGTTCCATGGAGCAGATGATGATGTAGTGCCTGTGGATTGTTCGCGTAACTTTGTCCAGAAAATAAAATCCGCAGGGGGGACAAAGATTCAATATACAGAGTACCCGGGAGTAAAACACAACAGTTGGGTCAAAGCCTATGATGAGATAGAACTACCCAAATGGCTGTTTTTACAACATAAATAAGAGAGATTTTATAAAGATAATAAAAATAAAACAATAAAGAGATAAAATATTTAAGGATGTCCTGAGGACTTATTTACACATATAAGACTGTTTGATGAATAGGTCGTTGTATCTTAAATTTATATCGGTGTATATATTATGTGAGGCTAAACAAAAGAATTGCTTTTATTGTAATACTCCACAAGAAGCATCAATTTCCTCTCACTGTATCGTAAACAGTTTTCGATACATATCCTCCTCCC
>CAKZKR010000085.1 GCA_937124615.1 uncultured bacterium | reverse complement strand
CCATTATGAAAAACTCCTACAACTTCAACCCAATAATCCTATCTCTTATTTTCAATTAGCACGTATTGCCGAATTTGAGAAAAAGTATGTAGAAGCAATCTATTTATACAAAAAATGTTTAGAATTAAACCCACAACTCTATGTTGCATGGAATAACATCGGTTGGCTATACGAACAAATAGGGGATAAAAACCAGGCAGAACAAGCATATAAAAAGTGTATCCATATAAAACCCGATTATGTCCTTGCAAAAATTAATTATGCTAATTTGCTCGTCCAGTTAGGGCTCTTTTCTCTTGCAGAAGAACAGATTAGAATGGTATTACAGTATGAGCCAACCAATTGTCAAAACTATTTAATTCTCGGGAATATTTCCTTTAACCAGTCTGAATGGGATAAAGCCAAATCCGCTTACCAAAAAACTTTAGAATTATGTCCTAAAAACGCCCCGGCATGGAATAATCTTGGATTGCTATTATCTCTTTCCGGACAAGAGGAACAAGCCCGTGAAATGTGGTACAAATCTTTACAATATGATGATACCCTATCCGAAACCTATATTAATCTCATACTTTCTTACGAAAATCAAGGAGAGATAGAAAAAGCATTATCAGTTATGAAACAAGCATTAGAAAAAATCCCATCTGAAAAAGAATTATCCGAAATAAAAGATAGACTGACAAAAAAGAATTCAGTCTTATGAAAATGCCTAACTTAAAAATATATAATTTACATCTAATATAAGATTAAATACGACATTCACAGAAGGAGTAATTCACATGTCAGTAAAAGTTCATCAAGAAAATAGACTATGGGCGTTTGAGGCTCTCCATACATTAGAACAATTCATCTCTGACCCTGAATTTGAAGGCGAAAAACAAATAGAAAGGACGCGTATTGAAGGGAAAAAACGAGAATTAAAAGATGGAAAATATCGGGTGGTTTTTCTTGGAGAATTTAATGTAGGAAAAACAACACTAATTAACACTTTCCTTGGGGATACTTACCTACCTATGGTATTAGAAGAATGTACCGCAAAGGTTACCTATGTTATGGTTGGAGAAAAAATGCAAATTATATTACGAGCACAACAGCCTATTCCTGTTGAAACGGTACAAGTTTTAAGAGAATTCCTTTCCTATGCAGGAATAGAGGCAGATGTTCACCCCGACGAATCTTTCAACAACTGGATAGTAGATTATAAAATGAGTTACCCAGAAGATATGTATAGGACGCTCAGTACTATTGTTACCTTAACGGCTGATGAAGAATTTCCAAAACTTAAAGCGTTACGCGAAAAAATAGAAGAAGTAATTGCCATTATTCCAGAAGCAAATGTCGAAGAAGATATTGCACTTGTAGATTCCCCAGGCGTTCATAGCATCACAGAAACACATCGGAAAGTAACAGAAGACATTATTCCCAATTGCCATCTCGTCGTTTGTTTATTGGATAGTCAAAGTGCCGGAAATGAACATAATCGCGATTTCATTGCCAAACTAGTAAAAGAACGACAACGCAAGGTATTTTTTGTTATCAATAAATCCGACCAACTCAACCCGGAGGAAATAGATCCGCAAGGAAGGAAGGGACCCGCAAAAGATTTACTGCGTTGTCTCGAAGGGACCGTCCAAAATCCTGAAATTTTTTTCGTATCCGCACTCTATGCTTTATATGCCTCCCAACTAATGCGTGGAAGTATCACATTAAATGAAATCGATAAAAATGAAAAAATCCACATTCCCTATAATACAAGGAATCAATTGGAACAAACACACAATCCAGGAGAAGAAATTGCCGGTTATCTCATGACCCGGAGTTCTTTCTTACTCTTCAAAAATAGACTGTTGGATTATCTATATACCGAAAATCGTGAAGGAGCGATATTGACATCGGTCTGCCGTTTTATTCGCGATTTTGCTCATCGATATGCAAAACCTCTCGAAGTAAAGATACAGCTCGCACAACAAAATCCCCGATTGGAACGGATTCGTAAGGAACGACAGCGACTTCACCAAGAGATACAACGAAATTCTAAATTCATGGAAGAAACCATTGGAATATTAAATACATTTCTGGAAGGTGGGAGCCTCAATGACGAGAAATATGAGGGGCAGGAACATCTCATAAATCGGTTGTTCTCCCGCCAATCTATTGAAAACGAAATTTTCAAACCTGTGCGTCAATGGTTATGTACAGAAAACAATCTTACAAAAGCCCGAAAAAACAAATATATACCATTACAGGAAAAATTAGGAGAGGTTCTTGACAATTACTTAAAATCTGTTTCTTCAGAATTAAATCGCTTCGTAGAGCAATATGAAAACTTTATAAAAAACCGCATCTCACAAAATGGATACAATTTTGAATATTCATCTTCACCAAAAATTAGCCTTGAGAGAGGTGCTATTGTTGCTATTGATGCAAGTCTTGCTTTTTCGTATTTTCTCTTCTTTACTTGCGGGATCTTGTTAGGTGGTGTTACAGGTGCCATCATAGGTGAAGGTTTTTTAAGTCAGTTTTCATGGGTAGATTACTTAGGTATTGCTCTCCCAATAATTCCACATATATCCGCATATATCCTGGGTGGTGTCGGAGGTGTTCTGGGTGGAATATTAGGACTTATTGCTCGTTCAATGGGTGGTGATGAAATCCGCAGAGAAAAATTAATTGAAAAAATTAGCACATATATTGAAAAAACATTAGTACAAGGACTACAGAAAAAAACAAAAGCGGAACTTGAAACACAGAAAAATCAACTTATCCATGAAATTCAGAATCATTTTGATAACTTAAATATGCAGATAAACAACCAAATTCGGAGATTGGCAGAAGAAGAAGACCGACTGGAAAAAGCACAACAAGAACTCATTAAACGACTTCAAGGGAAAGTAGACAGACTTAATGAAATTGCAAATCATGCCCATGAAATAATTGAGACCTCATTCAAAAAAGATTGGATTAACGAAGGCAAAAATGTATAATTATAAAATTGCTTAACAAAAATTAGAAATGTGATATATATGGAATATGTGCTATTAGGGTCATCTAATTTAAGGGCTTCTGTTATTGCTTTTGGTGCATGGCAAATTGGGGATACTTCTTTTTGGGGAAAAAGTGATGAAAAAGAAGTAAAAGAAGTTATCGATTATGCAATAGATATAGGAGTAAACCTATTTGACACTGCAGAAATGTACGGTTCCGGGGAATCCGAAACCCAATTAGGTCGAATGATTGCCAAAGAAAAACGATCCAAAATAATTATTGCAACAAAAGTTAGTCCTCAAAATTGTACAAAGGAACTCTTAATCCGCTCTTGCGAAGAAAGTCTCAAAAGATTAAACACAGACTATATCGATTTATATCAGATTCATTGGCCACCCAAAGATGTTTCTTTTGAAGAAATTATCCCCATAATGAAAAAACTACAAGAACAAGGGAAAATTCGTTTTATCGGAATATCTAATTTTGGGATTCAAAACATGCAGGAATGGATCGAAAAAGGGGGAACTATGGTCTCTAACCAAATTGGATATAATCTCTTATTTCGTTCACCTGAATATGAAATTATTCCCTTTTGTAGAGACAACAATATCGGTGTACTTGTATATATGCCGTTAATGCAAGGATTATTAGCAGGATGCTGGTCCAGTGTAGAGGAAATTCCTCTTTTAAGAAGAAGAACAAGACATTTTTCCAAAAACAGACCCGGAACCCGCCATGACGAGGAAGGTTGTGAACGATTGACGATAGAAACGGTACAAGCCATTCACGCCCTTTCAGAACATTTAGAAATTCCTATTGCCACATTAAGTCTGTCATGGCTTAAATGGCAAAAAGGAGTTTCTTCCATAATTGTGGGTTGTAGGTCAAAAAAACAATTGGAAAGTAATCTCGAAGCCCTACTGAAACCTCTTGACCCAGAAGTTCTATCCCTACTAAATGAAATAACTTATCCCTTAAAAAGATATATGGGGAAAAATGCTGATATGTGGGAAAATGAAAAGAATGCCCGCATCCGTTAACGAACATTATCAAATTTCAATAACATCCAGAAATAATACTTTCTATTACAATTTTTCTCCCCACCGCGCTTTACGAGATTGTTCTTCAAGCCAACGACACTGAAAAGATAAACGTTCCATCCATTGTGAAGGAGATAAACCCGCTACATTTGGATTATTCTTCGATTGATATGAAACTGTTGTTATATGTTTAATTCCAACAGCATAAAACAACGCCACTAATTCCGCATAGGACAAAGTCCTTCGTTTTTCATACCGTTCCAGGAGCGTCAAGGTTCTCGCTCTTAATTTATCAATATTCGTACTCGTACGGATACATAAATTAGAAATTGCATAGGATATATCTTCTAAATAGCAACCCTGCCCAGCAAATTCGAGGTCAATTATAGCAAGAAGTTTTTCTCCTGAAAATAAAAGATTGGCACCGTGCCAGTCCCCATGAATCAGCCCTACTTCAAACTCAGAACGTTTTTCAATTGATAATTCCTGGGCAGACCGCTGAATAAATTCTACCAGGTAATTAAAATAGGGCATTAAACTCGATTCATCTTTTTCCTCTCTCGCTAATTTAAAGAAGTTTAAGAAAATATCTTTGGGAACCTCACTAAAACGCCACATATTTACATCACGAGGAGGAGCAGGTAGACCAAAACAAACCTTGTGAAATTTTCCTAACGCATTTGCAGAAATCTGCAAGGTTTTCATTGTAAGAATCATGGGTCCCCCTTTTATGAACTCCTGCAGTTCTAAAACCCAATCATCTACTTCCACATATCCTTTTCCTGTTTTCGTCTTCGCTATCCGAGCAACAGGTAATCCATTAGCGAATAAATGTTCAGACAAGCGATGTTGAAAATTCAAAGCATCAATAACGACAACAGCACGAGTATATGTTTTCGCAAGAAAAACTCCTTTACTGGTTTCGACAATCATTTTCCTGTGACGCCTTTGATGCGCACCTTCCAGTGGACGAGGCAATCCTACCTCTCCCAAATCATAATTCTTGCGAATAACATCCGCAATTATTTCCATTCCTTGAAGTTGAACAGTCATATCTCCTATCAACACTTATAAATCTAAATAATTCCTATAAAAAATATTCATTGCATATTATATAACAAAACCTTATTAACCATAAATTAAACCAATAATTATAACAAGTTACTGCTTGTAAAACTGTTTTTCCAATATGTAACAGATTCTCTTAAATCAGACAAAACTCTATTTTCAAAGGGATATCTTTCTCTATGACTAATTTCAAGAATCAGATAGCAATTCTCAATTTTCGAATCAGATATTGTTCGTAATAATTTTTCAGGAACTACCTTCCCATAGTCATTATATTCTTTTGTAAAAGGATAATGTCCCCCTTTATCTTGTAAACTTTGCTTTAGATGAATTACTTTTATATCTCTTCCAAAATAATTTATCCATGCATATGGGTTCGTATCGTCAGAATTTGTTGATGACACATCACCATGGTCAACATCAAAACATAACATCATAGGTATTGAAAAATCTTCTTTACAGAATTCCTGTATTTTTTGTGTCTCTTGAATCGTTTCTCCAACTTCTCTTGGAATAGACATAGGTTCCCATATCAAATATTTCATACCAACTTCAGACCCATATTTGGATAATTCTCGCCATCCAGCAACACCCTGCTGGATGCGTTGCTTTTTGATTTCTAAATTATTGCAATCTCTAACGGTCATAATTCCAAAGTGACTCCCACTTCCTTCCGCTCCTAAAAACACTGAAAGTTTAAAAAATTTTTTAAACCATTCTATCCATACCTTTCTGATTTCTTCATCAGGGTGTAACAAATGGTTAACCCTTGTAAACTGGGATGTAAATGTTGTAGTAATTTTAATACCATATTTCTCGCAATAGTTCCGTATTTTCTCTGCCTGACTGTATAAAATCCTATCTTCATACCAGGGGTTCAACAAATCCGCAGTAAACTGTACTACTTGTAAACCCAATTCCTCTGCAACAATTCGTGTCCAGTCATCTGGTTCTACAAAACGATTTATTGCAAATCCCGTATTAATTCCTAAAACAATAGACATAAATACTCCTTTGAGAAACAATTTTACCAAGGTTCAAATATATGTATATCCGGAAGGTTTCTGTATTTTCCATCATAATCCATCCCATAACCTACAACAAACTTATCCTCTATAAAAAATCCAACATAATCTGACAAAACAGTTACTCCTTCACGACTTTTCTTTTTCTCCAATAAAACACACAAGCGTATGTCTTTGGGACTATGCTCTATTAGACAATTATAGATTTTTTGAGTCGTTAAGCCTGTATCAAGAATATCTTCAATCAGCAGAACCTGTTTATCTTCTATTTTAGAAATATGACAATCAGTTATTCTGACTTCTCCGCTACTGCTACACCCCTGATAACTCTCGGCCTTTATAAAATCAAGGGAATAAATAGGAGGAAGTTCCCTTAACAAGTCCGAAGCAAAAAATATAGCGCCTTTCAAGATAACAATAACATATAGATTTTCAATTTTAATTGTCCGACAAATCTCTTTAGCAAGTTCAGAAACTTTTTTTTGAATTTGTTCTCTTCGTATTAATGGGGGGGAGATGAGTCGCATGGGGTAACCTCTATTTCAACAATTCTTCGTGTTAACGGTCCTACAACGGCTGTGGCACTTGGTATATATCCCACTATCCAGATAATACCCCGAGGAGTGAATAAAATAGGAACACGGTCCCGTTCGGGAACGGGGACTCCTAAATCAATAAAATAATCGCTCAACTTCCGTGAATTCGTCATCCCAAAGGGAATAAATCTGTCTCCATCCTCTCTCGTTTTTACCCATACTCCTTCAGAAAGGGCATCCGCATCAAATACCTGTAAAAAGGGGTTACAATAGGATTTCCAATCTGTCTGTTTAGGTAACATTATTACCCGAGCATTAAAACGAAATCCATAAACACAGGTTATCCCAGGAATTTTTAAACGAATAGATTCAACGCTCTTTTTTCCTTCCGCTTGATTAACAAATTCTGTCCATTCCTTTCCATTGTATAATAATATCCCCTGCCCTAAATCAAACTTTTGGCCCGTTTCTCCCATTAGAATAAATCTTGTTGCAGAAACCACCTGTTGATAATCACATTCAATTCTCTTTTTTTGTAATAGTAAAACCAAACATCTCCTTCGTATTGCTTCATGATAATCTGAAAATTTTTTCCTTGAAATTCTACCTTCTTTTGTAATATCGTTCAGAGCCATTTCTGCTTGTTTATAAAGATAATCATTTTCACACTGTTGTAATTCTATCAGGCGAAGCATGGCATCCTTAAATTTTTGGTTATAGTTTCTTAGTTCAGGTATCAAAACATTTCGAACTCTATTTCTAAAATAGTCATTTCGGTAGTTAGAAACATCAACACACCAATCGACACCATGGTCCCTCAACCACGACTCAATCATACCCTTATCACAGCAATATAGAGGTCGAATAATCCGTAGACCCTCTTCAATCCGAACAACGGGAATTCCCGTCATTCCTAACGGTGTAGTTCCTCGAAGCATCCTCATTAACACAGTTTCTACCTGGTCATCGGCATGATGTCCTGTCGCTAAAACAGGGCATCCTCTCAAACAAGCAACTTCTTTAAAATATCGGTATCGAACTTCTCGTGCATATTCTTCAAATGACCGTCCAAAGTTTAGTGCTTCTTCTTCTACCGGACAAGACCTTAAATGAAAAGGAATCCTCAATTTTTTACATAATTGAGATACAAACTCTGCATCGTTCTTACTTTGCCCCTGCCGGGTTTGATGGTCAACATGAATAACTTCCAGATGATAACCCAATTCAAAAAGAGCATATAGCAATGCTACTGAATCGGCACCCCCGGAAACAGCCACAAGCACTTTCTCATCAGGGGATATTAAATCATACATTGCTATAGTCTTCTTTACATTTGATAAAAACATTTGTTTACCCGCCAGATACACGATATTTGATATATTATAAATAGGTATTAATTGAAATTCGTTTAATATGTGAAGCGGTACACATATTTATTATACTTAAATAGAATATGGAGTTTCAGTGATGAGTGAGGAAATACAGTTTCCAAAAGACAAAATGCGATTATGCCCCGTGTGTCGAATGCCTATTAGCGTGTGGGCTATTCGTTGTCGGTTCTGTGGAGAAACTGTTGGAAGACCTAAAAAAGAAATCGAAACTTTCACAGTTGAAGATTTAGGGGGTGAAACAACAACCGCCAAAAATACACTATCAAACGAAGTATTAGAAGCAATTGAAGAATTCCGTAAAGAACTGGTAGAAACACCCCCAAAAGAAGAACCCACGACAATGTGGAATCTATGGGGAAAATATAAGAAGTCCTCTTCAAAACCACAAGATAAAAAACTTCAGAGAATCAACCCTTTACGATGGGTCATAATTTTTGGTGCTATATCTATATTTACTATACTTTCCTTTTTCTTCGGGCCTTATGTATGGCATCAAATAACAGTACTACTACAAGGACAACCTAAAGAAAATTTAGAATATGATAACCGTGCTCTTATTATGCTTGAAAACAATGAGCCTATTGAAAAAGTCTTACAGGAAGCACTTAAAGCTTATGAAACAACAAATAAAGAAGAAGATAGACAGATCTTAATACAGGTTCGAACAAAATTAGTAGAAAAAATTAATTCTGTACTAACTAAAGAGTCCTATAATCCACTAGATACAGCAGAAGCCTCGCGTATTTGTTCTGAAGTTATAAAAATTGATTATGACCCTCAGATACAAGACTTGTATCGAAAAGTGATTGAAGAAATTTCTGCATACAAAATGACACTTACACAAATAGATACTGTCAATAAAAAGGCAACCTTCCATTTAAATAATCCATCTTTTCATTTAAAAGAGCAGACTGTATCAGAAGGAGAACTTGTTCAAGATAGATTTTTAGTTAAACAAATTCTTTCTTCTCGAGTTAGACTTGAAGATACAAAAATAACAAAAGAAGGAAAACCTCGTAAGTTAACTATTTCATTATTGGGTGAGGTTAAAGACGACTCATAAATTAAACGAAAGGAAAGAATATGAAAAAAACAATCTTCACACTTGCCATTCTTATCTCGCTATCAATGTGCTTTTCCTGTTCTACCCTCAAGGGATGGGTATCCCATGATTCCAAAAAAGCAGAAACACAGCAGCAAATTCACCGTGAATCTACCTATGTTCCAACCAAAGAGGACTATATTCAAGACTTACAGCAAATATTAAAAAATGAAATTAAATCTGCAATGGCAACAGATAAAAATTATGTATATCGAAAAAAACCCTATTTCTGGAAAAATTACTCAATATATAACAACACGGAAGGTCCTTTTGACATCAACATTCAAGAAACGGATTCCAAATCCAAACCCTATATTGCAAAAGTTGAATTATCAAAAACGATATATTACACAAAATTACATAACACAAAAAGGGATGCAGAGGAAGATACAAACCTTATTCGCAGTATAGGAAAAGAAACTCTGACTTATGAAATGAGAAATGGTAGATGGACAAAAATTGGTTCTATTTTTGTGCCTGAACAAACTGAAAAAAAAGTGGGAGATTCTTGGGTAGTATTAAAAGAAGAAGAAATACAAAAAGAGCAGTCTGAAGAGCCTAAACAAGGTTGGTTCGACCGTATCCGTTCCTGGATTTTTTAGCCATTAAAGTAAATGCAATACTACCATTCAAAAAAATGAAAAAAGGTCTTCCCCTTACCATAGAATTAATCATCATAGTAGGGTCTATTGTCTGGACTTGTGCCGGATTAAAAACTGTTTTCTTAGGGGATACACTCACAAGCAGATTAGCAACAGTTTATGCTCTAACCTATCACCATACCTGGTATATCAATCATCCTCCCGAATCATCTTCGAATCCCTTTGAAATACAAACGGTTGATAAGGTACAGGGGAAAAACGGGATTATATCCAGCAAACCTCCCATCCTATCCTTACTCATGACATTAGAATACCAACTTATCAAAAGTATGGGATATTCCCTTAACAATAGTCAAGATTATAAATCTATTGCCCGTATTATGATTATTGTAAATGTAATTATTCCTTATCTGATAGCAATTATATTTTTGGGAAAATTCTTACATGAAATAAAAATATCCCCTGTTGTTCGCATTACTCTATTACTCGGCCTATTATTTGGAACACAATGGACTGCTCTTGCTTCTCATTTTACAAATCATGTCCCCGCCACATCTTATTTAATTATAGGATTGTATTTTGTATGGAAATCTTATACAACACCCTATCCTGCACCTCTAATCTATAATTTATTAATTGGTTTATGTACATCACTTGTATATACAATTGATTTACCCCTAACAATCTTTATTGCTTCTGCCATACTGTTCTTAATTATAAAGAAAAAACCTGAAGTTTTGCCGGGTATCATCATTGGAGCCTTACCTATTCTCACAACTCATCTGATAATCATGTATCATACTACCGGTAACATACTCCCTGTGCAGATAAGTAAAGAACCTTTCTTGTTTGAATCTTCTTATTGGAGACACCCAGCAGGACCTGATGCTCTACACCATCCAAAATGGCTCTATACTTTTAATATTTTATTAGGGCCTAAAGGTTTATTCCTCCTATATCCGATATTGACGATTGGGCTATGTAACTTCCTGCCTTCAATATGGAAAACATTGTATACAGATATAAAATATGTAACCTTATTATTCCTTGCGAGTTTTATAACCATAAATATATATTACATTCTTTCCACAAATAATTATGGTGGTGTTTCTTATGGTTTTCGCTGGCATATTGGCTGTATGCCACTATTAATTATAGCAGGGATTCCTTATATAGAGAATAAATACCGAAAAATATACTTCTGGATAATATGGTTTATATTTTTTTCTATCTCTCTCTATTCCACTTACGAGTGTCGAGTTTACCCATGGTCTATAAATCAAGAGTGGCCTGTTCGATTGATTTTCGGTTCAATAATATAATCTTTTCGATTAGAAACGAACACGAGTCCCAGGAAATGCTGTAAGACTGAATTCAACACTAATATCCGTTCCCCGCTCCCTTTCTGTCCAGCGAAGCCCTATGTCCCAGCAATGCAAATTCCTTCGAATTTCATAAGTTTGTCGCCTTAAATTGTCATTTTCCAGGTCATAAATATGTTCGAAAGCAACCGACCACTTATCACTCAAACGATAACCCAAACCATAAAGAATGTCTCGGTTTACTACCTCGTTTTCTGTTTCAGCGGACATAAAGCCCATTCTTCCGTTTGACCTTCCACCTACAAGGGTATTATCAAAATACATAATTCCTAAAACACGAGTATAATCACCTGAAAACAAATCCGACATTTCTAAATAAGGACTCCGTCCATCTTTCTTATCAAGCCATCTATCCATCCAATCATAAACAGATAACCGATTTACCTCCCTTATTTCTTCATACCATTTAATCTCTTCCGAAACATGTTTTTCAGCAACAAGTTGTAATCCATACCACTTACGAGGTCTTATATCTATTTCAATCTCATAATCATCAGACTTATGATATTCATTCCAAAAATCATTCCCTTGATATAATGTTAATCTTGCAATTTGCCAGACTTCCTGAGTTTCATCATCCCTCCCATAGAATACATTATCTAATTTGGTCTCAATTCGAGTCTGTCCCGAAACCGTATCTAAGGGATCAAAATAATAGCGGTCTCTGATATTATATGCGGACGGTGTCCGATATGATAAAGTTAACGACGGCAGAACGACATGTTTTATTGCAGAGAAACCAAAAAAACTACCGTACACTCGTATTAACCGGGATTGAAGCGTTATCCCAAGTTTATTTGATAAACCACCAATACTCTCATCACCATTCGATTGTTCTGAATACCATGTTAACTGACCTTCCGCAAAGGGTGTCATTTTTATAGGACCTAACGGTTTTAAATCATAGGTGAGTCTTAAAATATTAACCGTTCTAAAGGCTTCATAATCATAAGGTTCACGACGGTTATAACCATTTATCGTATCAAATGACAAATAAACATCAGAGAACAAAGGTTGTTCTAACCAGTGAAAAGTTGCTTCAGGAAGCCTTTCTGTTTCATGAACCCAACCATGTGTGCCCACCCTCGTTGTCGCAGTTGCGATGTATTCTGGCTGTCGGTATGTAACATTCATAAATGAGCGAGGTTCTGTTCGATTACGATATGTCTTATAGAAGAAATCTTTATAAAAGTCTTTATCGCCCCAGTGTTCAACTTGAGCAAGAAAAGTTAAATCATCGCTCGGTTCGAAACGATGTTTAAGATGAATATATCCCCGTTCTTCCGTCGTATACAACCCATGGACTTCTCCTTTCGTCCTATAAAAAAACGAGGTGGGGGTTTCCATAAAGTCATAATATACATCACCTCCAAATCCTATCCCCTCTTTTTCTGTAATCATTATCCTCGGTCCAATTTGAAAATCATCACCTATATCCCTTAAATATCCTAGATTCAAATAAGAACCAATAACAGACTCTCTTCCCATGTCAATATCAAAACCACCCAAAAACCCTTCTCCACCCCAGAATGGGAAAAATACCGGGGTTGTAACTTTACCTATTTGCAATCTCAGGAATTTTGCTTCCCTGAATTTACTTTCTTCCACAGTTAATTTTTTTACTTTCACCCGATAATGAGGTGGGTCATGGTCACAAGTTGTAAGCCAAACATCCTCTGCGGTAAACGAATTTTCGCCACGAAGATGCAATGAACCTGCATAAAAATAAAAGGGTCCAATAACCCCCTTAGCATTTTTCATTTCCCCTGTCTTTCGCAGAAAATCATATTCAATTTGCTCCGCATAAAAATCACGATAGGGGTCCTTAATTGAAAGATATTCTGCATAAAGTTTCCCCGTAGTCAGTCGTTTTTGGGCTAATTCTTCTTCACTTATTACTGGTTTTAATATTGAAGGAACATTTACAATATCCTCCTTCGGTGGAGTCTGATAAACAATTTTATTAGCCCGCAGAACTGTCTCTTTTTGGGTAATTCGGACATTCCCTTCCGCTTCGACTTTCTCTGCATCCCCTTCATACAAAAAACGGTCTGATTCAAACAACAACTCACCCAACCGAAGATGTACATGTCCTTGCATAACCGTTCTACCTGTTTCTAATTCCCTCTGCATACGGTCGGCTTTCACATCTTTAAATGGCTGTTTCCAATCAGGGGCCACAAAACCTTCTGCTTCCGAACCTAATGTTAAAGGTTGAGTAAAGGCATCTTTAATAGAACGGGGTCTTAAATCAAACATAGGGTTCATAGAAGGTTTCCCTGTCATAGGAGCCCGTACCTGTTCTATCGGGGCATATCGCCGAACTTTTGTTCCAACAATTTCTGACTTTTTCTCGATAACGGGTTCTTTTTTCCGCTGCGAGTTGTTGAAATTCTTGTTAGATGAACCTTGTTGATTTATTCCCGTAGAAGAATCATTACCATCAGCAACACCACTATTTTTCGATACAGATTCCTGAATTTCTTTATGCTCACTCTGTGAAATATTTTCTCCAGAAGAAAGCCCACAAATGAAACAAATAATGAGGATAATTATTTTTTTGTAAAACTGTACTTTATATGTATACACTCTTGTATTTCTCCCAGAATATTTTATTTTTCAGGTAACAAAAACCAGAAAGCCGGAACCTTCTTTTTATTGGATTCCCGTTTAATCGAAGATTTCTGTTCATTTCTTATTTCGTTTACTTGTGCTCTACCCTTATCTTTTTCAATAGGCTCTGCCGGAGGTGCTTGCTTTTTTACTTCCTCCGATTTTTTTTGTTCATCGCCATAAGTACTGATAATTGAAACAAATAAAATTAATACAAAAAGAATTAACCATAACCCTTTACAAAACTTTGTGCTTATCTTCATGGATTATCTCCATGTTCATTAATAAAATTCATTACTTGCTCTAATGAATGCACCCCATTACTTCCTCCCATCACCTGTACTGTCAAAGCGCCTACAGCATTTGCCATTTGCGCACACATCTTTAAAGAATATCCTGAAAGATATCCATACAAGAACCCTCCACAGAAAGCATCACCGGCTCCCGTTGTATCTACTACAGAAACAAAATAGGCGGGTAAATATATAGTTTCATCTTTACTTCTTACCAGAACCCCCTGTTCTCCCATCTTAATCACAGCAATCTCTACCCCATAACTCAAGTAAAAATCTGCAATATCGGAAGGTTCATATTTCCCTGTATAACATCGGGCCTCCTCTAAACTTGAAAATACAATACTTGTATTTTCCAAAGCAGGTTCAATATGCGGCAACCATACACCTTTTCCATCATAACATGTGTCTATCGAGGTTTTTATACCCATTGCTTGTGCTCTTTCAAATACTCTTCCTATAGGTTTACCATCCAATTTTGGAGTAATGGAACTCCCTCCCCAATGCAGAATTTTTGAAGAGGAAATAATACTAAAATCTAAGTCCTCTTCACTTACACTTGCATTTGTTCCTACATGATGCAAAAAAGTTCTTTCCCCAGTTGAATTTATTAATACCACCGTTGCTGATGAATTATACTCTCTTGTTCGTTTAACCCCCTGTACATTCACCCCCGCAGAAGTTAATGCATTCAAAATAAAATCACCGAAATGGTCTTCACCTAATTGACCAATAAATGCAGATTTTCCACCTAATTTACTAAAAACAACAGCCGTAACACCCGCAAGTCCTCCCAAATGCATTTCCAGTTGAGGTACCAACGACAATGTTCCCTTTACTGGAAAAGAATCCACAGGTTTTACCATTACATCCGCACAAACAACACCAACTGTTACAAGGTCAAACTGCATTATCATTATTTTCCTCTTAAGTCATCTTCTTATTGCCCAAATATGCCCAAAATTAACATCAGTATAACAATATTTTTTTTAAAATGCAAAGAAGTAATTAATAGTATAACGGCCATTTCATTATCATTTATTTATAATTGTTTAATTGTTCTTGAATTAATATTCTAAATAATGATATTATCGATAATTATTGGGTTGTTTGTTAACGAAGGGTCCTGAAGATTGTAAATCATCACAAAAAAATACAAGCATTTAGTTCCCTATATTACATTTTTATTTTTTATTATTTTTAAATATTTATATCTATTATACAAATAGTACTTAAGTATAATGTCATAAAATGAATTCTGAAGAGTTTTTACATATTTTAAACGAAGCAATGAGTTTCGCTTCCATCGGTCTTGTAAGATATCGTATGAATGGAGAGATACTTTTTATAGACCGTAACGCATTGAAACTCTTTGAAGTAGATAATATCTACTCTTCCCCTGAAGAAGTTATCGGGAAAAAAATATCTGACCTGCAAAGATATATTCTCCCTCCGGGTTCTATTCGTAAGAGGCTTCAAGAAGAAGGGGCATTAAAGGCGTTCGAATACCCTCTTGAAACAATTCAGGGGAATAAAAAATGGTTTTTACATCACTCCTATTTAACAAGAGATGAACAACTTCAAGAAGATTGTATACAAGTAATTTTACAGGATATAACGGAACTCAAAGAAACAAAAATAAATTTAGAATGGGCTGTTAACCGTTTTGAAGCCATTTTAAATACGGTCAATAAAATAGCAATTCAAAGTTTTGATAAAAATTATAACATCATTATATGGAATAAGTACTCAGAGAATCTCTATGGTTTTAAAGTAAACGACATCAAAAATCTCGATGATCTAAAAAATTGTTATAGCCCTCATCAAATTGAAACCTTAAAAAGCCATCTGAATCAATTGTTCAATGGTAAAAGAATAAATGGGCTTTTCCTGTGGGACATAAGAAATAAAAATGGTCAAGAGAAATGGATACATTTTACCCTAATGCCTGTGGTTCGCGAGAATAAAGTGGACGAGGTGTTGTGCATCCAAATTGATACCACTGAAGAATTTCAACAACGAAAAGAGCGGGATAAGATTTTAGCCCAAATGGAACATGTCCGTAGATTAGAAAGCATTGGAGTTCTGGCTTCAGGGATTGCTCATGAGTTTAATAACATTCTAATGGGAATTATGGGGCATGCTGAACTCGCATTAATGAATAGCGAGAATTTACCGAAACGAGTCCAGGATAATCTTGAACAAATTCGAAAATCAACAGAAAGAGCGGCCAAATTAACACGACAATTACTAACCTACTCAGGAAAAGAACGAGAAGCCATACAGATATTCGATTTTAACGATATGGTCAACCACACAGTAGAAACTTACTCCCCCTCTCTCCACAAAGGGGTTCGCCTTCTTCAACAGATACAGCCCAATCTTCCTCTGATAGAAGGTGATTCTTCTCAAATACATCAAAGTATTTCACATTTATTACTCAATGCTTTAGAATCACTTCCCCCCGAGGGTGGAACCATCACTGTCCAAACCGGCAAGAAAACCTTAACTCAAAAAGACTTGGAAAATCTACGATTTGCAGACAGAGCAAAATCCGGAGAGTTTTTGTTTGTTTCTATATCAGACACGGGCTGTGGAATAAAAGAAGAAGACATAGAACGGATTTTTGAACCTTTTGTTTCAAGTAAATTTTTAGGGAGAGGATTAGGTTTAGCATCGGTCTCCGGCGTAATACGAACCCACAAAGGGGCTATCCAATTAAAAACCAAACTGGGTCAAGGCTCAACATTTACTCTCTTCTTTCCATGTTTTGGTGCAGAAAAAGAGCGGGATTTCTCAAACAAAACAAAAATACTTGTAATTGATGATGAAGAAGATGTACAAAAATTCTTCAATGTAATACTACAAAAAGAAGGTTATGAAGTCATTAATGCTATTAATGGAATCGAGGGTATCGAAAAAGTAAAAATATATAAAGAACAAATACAACTTATCATTTTAGACATAAAATTGCCCGACCTCAATGGAATCGAAACACTTCGACAAATTCGAAGATTTCTCCCTAATACTCCTGTCATTGTCTCCACAGGTTATTCAGAAGAAAGCATTAATACTTTTGATAATAAACTCAAAATAAGCGATTTTATTTCAAAACCTTTTGGGACTAAAGACATTCTCAGAAAAATAAGTATGCTAATTTCGACTTCAGACGAAAAGAATAATACATAACGCCATTCTACAATTTATCAAGATTTACAGACATTTTTCCCGTGCTTTTATTAAATTCGTTAATATTGTATTCACAGGACAATTAATATTAAAATCTTTTCCTATTTTTACAATGGCCCCATTCAAAGCATCTATTTCGGTTCTTTTCCCTTGAATTAAATCTTCTCGCATACTCGCATAATGTTCAGCAGTTGGTGGGATTAACTTGTAGAACAATTGGAAAACATATTCTTCTGGAGTAGGGACAATCATTGGGACATCTTTCGCTTTTGCAACTGTGTATAACTCATATATCACATTCTTCATAATCATCTGCGTCTCTTCTGTTTCCATTAATTTACCATAGGGAACATCTAATAAAGCAGAGAGTGGATTCAATGCGGAGTTATACGCAACCTTTGCCCATATCAATCCTTCAATATTCTCTGCATATAGTGTTGGAATTCCAGATTTATTCATTGTTTCCGCAATTTCACGAACTACAAAATCATCAGGCCCCTTATCCAATCTCCCCAATGCAGTAGGTTCTGCTATCACAGTTACTTGGACAAAACCTGGTTTTAAAACTCGACTCCCAAAAATTACTCTTGCAGGAACTGTTCTTTCACAGCCTATATATTCAGATATTTTTTCAATATTTCCAAGACCATTTTGATACGAACACACCAATGTTCTCTCTGAAACAATAGGGAGTATCTCTCGGACTGCTTGTTCTGTATCATACGATTTAACAGATAAAACAATTAAATCAAACTGACCTCTCCATTCATCAGAAATTTTGAGATATGCAGGTAAATTAGGGACATAATGATTGCCCCAAATACCCGAAATATATAACCCCTCTTTCTGGATGGCTTCTACCATTTCAGGTCTTCCTACAAGAACTACTTCATGTCCTGCTTTTTTCATAAAACCACCAACAACACAACCCAATGCCCCCGCTCCCAATACTAAAATTTTCATTCATAGACTCCTTGTGGAAAAACAAAAATTAACTATTCTCTTTCCAATTCTCTTTCACAGCATTTATTATCTCAGTAGGAAGGTATGGTTTACGAAGTGAGGCTACTACAAAATCATGATACTTATTGACAATATCATCCACAGGAGAGCCACTACAAAGAATAACAGGGAGCCTCATCCCTTTTTGTTTTATTTCTTCTAAAAAATTCTCCTCATCTCTTTCTTTAGAATGAATATCCAAAACAAGTACTTTTACATTATACTCAGAAGAATTTATAATTTTCATAGCATCCATAACATTTTCAACTGCAATAGAATCAAATCCCCTCATGGATATTATTCTTCTTGTTAATTCCTTCAACATAGAGTCCTTTTCAATAATTAAAACCACCTCTTTAGCTATATTTTTTTCCTCATTTCCTATTTCTTCTTCCAGGTCTATCTCGACAGGTGTATCAGAAGAAGCATAAGGGAGAACCATATACATCCTCGTTCCTACACCAACTTCACTTTCAACTTTCATACCACCCTGGTGACTGCGGACAATCCCCAACACGGATGATAATCCAAGCCCTCTGCCTAAAAATTTGCTACTATAAAACGGGTCAAATATTTTGTTCAAGTTCTCCGGTTCAATACCTCCCCCTGTGTCTTCAACTACAAGTTCAATATATCTCCCCTCCGGCAAGTTCTTCCCATCCAAAACAAAAGAAGAAAACATTTCCGAATTATAATCCACAACACAGGTAGAAATATGAATTGTCCCTTCTTTATTCCCTATCGCCTCTACAGAATTTGTCACAAGGCTTAAAATTACCTGACGAATCAATACTTCATCACATAATACCCTTGTGTTATCAGTACAAAGATTTATATTTAGTACAACTTTCCTTCTAACGGTTGTATCCAGTACGGGTATCATATCTTTTATTATATCGTTCAAAATATGTATTTCTTTATGAACCGCAAAACCCTTACCCGCATAAATCATCATTTGTCTACACAACTCTCTTGCCTTAACTATGGCACTCGATATTTCAGAATGATGTAATGCTACTCCATAAGGTAAACTACCAATCTCGAACGGGAATTCCGCCTCTTCCAAATCCAGATGTCCTTGTATAACCATCAACAAATTATTAAAATCATGAGCAATACCGCCAACAATAGTTCCCAAACTTTCCCATTTCTGTAGTTGTCTTAAATATTCTTCTTGTTTTCTTCGCTCTGTAACATCACGAAGTATTCCAGAAAAACCTTTCACCTTTCCATTGTGACTCAAAAGAGGAAAGAGAGAACATTCAACAACTTTCTCTTCGTTTAGAGTATCTGCCCTCATTTTCCAATCACAAAAACCTATCTTTCTCCTTTTATCTTTTATTTCATCTAACAAACCTAATAGGTTGGGTTGTTCTTTAACACCCACAAAATCAATAAGTTTTCGGTTTTTTATAGACTTCAATTTTAATTTCTTTAATATCTTCAAAAAGGATGGATTTGCAAACTTTATATTTCCTTCTAAATCAGTTTCAAAATATCCTTCCGCTAAATTTTCAATAATACTTCGATAAAACTGTTCACTTTTTTTCAAACTATCCTGTGCTATCACTTCATCTGTAACATCACGAATAAGACTGTCATATCCTGTTAATTTGCCATCTCTATCAAAAATAAGTAAACATGTATTCTTTATCCATCGAATCTGTCCATCTTTTCGAACAATTCTATGTACAATCGGTCCAGAATTTATTCCACTCATAAGAGTATTTGCAAAATTTAACACAATTTCCTTATCTTCATCATAGACCATCGAATACCAGAGATAAGGATCGTTATAAAATTCTTCCGGAGTATAACCTGTCACCGCTTTACATCCCTGCGAATGTAGGGTCTCAACGGCTTTTCCATCTTCTATTCTTACATGATAAAAATAATCTGTAATGGCTTCTACCATTCGGCGGTATCTTTCTTCACTTTCCCGCAGTTCCTGTTCCATTTGTTTTCGTTCACGAATATCTTCTCCAATAGATACCACCCATATACGATTGAACATAGTCAATTTTATTGGAACATCAAGCCAACGAATAGAAACTTCTTTCCCTTCCTTATTATACAAGGGATGTTCCCCAAAATAGGGTTTTGGATTAATACGCATATCTTCCACAAACTTTTTAACAGCCGTTTTCCATGTACCGGGTATAGCGGATTCTAAAAAATCTGTACCTATAATCTCCGCCATCGAATAACCTGTTACCCTCTCTCCCTCCTTGTTAATTCCCAGTACTTTTGTTTTGCAATCATCTGTAATCTCCCAGAAAAAGAACATAAGAGGAATATCTTTGAATATATAATTTAATGCATTCTCAAACATCTTAAGATAATCGGTATTTCTTTTCTCACTAACCGATGTTATATCAACCCATGACCATCCTGTTAGGACATCTTCTTCGTCCTCTTGCAGTATCCAACCTTCCAATGTTGCCCATTTTGCAGAACCTTTTTTTGTTACAAAAGGATATTCATCAATAAAAACATGTCCCCTCTTTCTGACCTCCAGCAAAAGTTCCGAAAAAGAGATTATAGGACTAATGATGTTATTTATGTAACGGCCTTCTACGGAACTACCCTCATCTTCCTTAATAGAAACTTCCCAAATAGATAACAATTTATTGTCTGCCTCTAAAACCCTTCCCTCTCCATCTAATATAACAAAACCAATGTTAGCATTTTCTCTAAGAACTGCTAACCATTTTTCCGCTTGCGATTTTGATAAATTTAATGACATAAAACTAACTTAAATAATTATGTTTAATCCGAACATATCTTTTTTATTCTATTAAAAACATTATAATACTAATTATATTATACCATAAATACGTTTGTCTATTTTTTTATTATACTTTCTAAAACTTTTACTAAATTAAACGGATGATAAGGTTTTTGAATAAAACTAGAAGGTTTGACCTCTCCAAATTTTTGTTTAATATCCTGTTCCGGGAAACCACTACATAGTATAATGGGCATATCTATATCAATATTTTTAATTTCATGAAACACTTCAAATCCATTCAATTCTGGCATCGTCAAGTCGAGTATTACTGCTGATAACTCATTTTTATGGATTTTGAATAGTTCTAAGGCTTCTCTCCCATTTCTTGCCAGAATTGTTTTATAATTGAATTGTGTAAGTACTTCTTGGGCCACTTCTAATACCCCCTCTTCATCATCAACCAATAAAACTACATCCGATGCCGTTTCTGTTTTTATATTCTTACTTTCATATTTTTTTTGATTTCCTTCATGATTCTTTTCCCCTTCTCTTGTCATTCCTGATACCGGGAAATAAACACGGAAACATGTTCCCTTGTTAGATTCACTATATACATTGATAGTCCCTTTATGTCCTCGCACAATTCCAAGAACAGAGGCAAGCCCCAAACCCCTTCCTGCAAATTTTGTTGAAAAGAAGGGGTCAAATATTTTTGTTAACATTTCTTTGTCCATTCCACAACCTGTATCAGAAACTTCAAGACATATATACTTACCGGGATTAACGGGCTCGAAAAAATACGATTCTTTGATATGTTCTTCCGTCAAATCAACAAGTTTCGTCTGGATCATTATCCTACCAGGTGTTTCTCCCAGGGCTTCTGAAGCATTCGTAACCAGATTCATCAATACTTGATGTAATTGAACTGCGTCCCCGTGTATAAAAGGCAAATCATCTGGGCAATTGTATTCAACTATTGCTTTCTTAGAGATAACTGCAGTTAACAAGGGTCGCATTTCTTCAACGAGTCGAGATAAATGAAGTGGCCTTGAGGCAATAACCCCTTTACCCGAATACGCTAACATTTGATTGGTCAATTCTGCTGCCCGTTGCGCTGACTCTTCAATTCTTTTCAAATAAACGCGGATAGGCGAATCCTCAGATAAGCGTGATAGAGCCAATCCTGCATTACCCATAATCCCTACTAAAATATTATTATAGTCATGGGCTATGCCCCCCGCAAGAACACCCAGACTTTCTAATTTTTGAGCGTAAAGAATTTGCAATTCTAACTTTCTCCGTTCTTCTTCTGCCTTTTTTCGATCGGTAATATCACGAGCAATACCTTGAATCCCTATTGGTATTCCTTTTTCATAAATAACCCTCGTGCTGATTTCCAGGGGTATTCTCCGTCCATCCTTAGCAAGAATTTCAACCTCATATTTCGTAGGAGGAGCACCTTTTAACTTTTTTTGCATTCTCTCCCTTGCTACCTCATGATATTCTGGAAGAAGAATATCAAATACATTTATATTTAATGCCTCCTCTATACTATATCCCGTAATTTGAATCCCCGCCTTATTCAATGAGGTAAACCGACCTGTTAAATCATGAGTATAAACAATATCATTTGCATTCTCAAACAGTTCCTTATATCGTTCTTCTGCCCGCTGTATCGTTTCTATAGCCTGTTTCCGCCAACGAATGTCTCGTAAAAATACCATATAAAAAGAACGACTTGCAAGGATAAAATGTCCAACAATAAATTCTGTTGGTATGTTCTCATCTTTTAAGCTTTTTACTTCAATTTCATGAATATCGGCCGTTTTCATTTCCCCATACAGCCTTAATTCAGCTATCCATTTTTCCCAATTCGAAATAAATTGTCGGATATTGCATTTTAATAAATCATCTTCACAATCAGCCCCCAATAGAAGAAGTCCACTCTGATTACATCCTATAATTCCACCTGTTTCATCAACCGATAGCAAAGCATAAGGGAGCATTCGTTCTAACAGTTCATATTGACGCCCCTGTCTTCTCTGTAATTCCTGAACTCCATACCAAAGGAATAACCATCCAATCTCACACGATATAGAGTGGAGAAGAGGGAGAACCTCTTCATCAAGCATATCTTTACGAGTAGTTGCTAAGATAACACAACCCATAGGCTTTTCATTGGCCCGTACAGGAATGGCAAAGATTTTTAAAAACCCCTTCTCCTGTAAGTTAACAGGGAAACTATCCCCTAAAGAAGAAATTTCTACTATATCATTACTCAAAAGAATAGTTTCAATTACTAAATTATTCAAAGGTATCCTCTGTAATGATTTTGTAATCTTCTCTTCCAAACCCTCAGATGAAATTAGAACAACCTCTTTCGGACACACCTTAAAAACAACCCCGGCTTCCATAGAAGTCATCTCTATTGCACTATGTAAAACCTTAGAAAAAGCGTCTTCTTCCGGTACCCCATGAACAAGGTCTTCACACAGCCACTGGAACTGATCCTTTACAATACGAACGCCCCTCATAAACAACTTTTCACGATGGGGTGTACTTAATTCCTTCCCCAACATTAACATTGAACTAGTCCCATTTTGTTGCTTAATAGGAAAACACGCCCACAGCATCAACAGTCTTCTATTTTCCTTTGTTAAAATCTCACCTTCAAACAAAATATCGTTCTCTATTGTCTTTAGTCTATTTGTCTGAAAAAACTGGATCGTCTCCTCTCTTATTTCATCCGGAACAAATGTTTCAAACCAATTTTTATTGATAACTTCTCCGGGACTCCATCCGGTTAAATTTTTGATATAGTCATTGATATGAAGAACTTTTCCAGAAAAATCAATCTGTATAACCAATAAAGAAAATCGCTCCAAAACTTTTATAATGTAGGTATCATCCCTTGCGAAGTAGTTACTTAATTCCCCTGCGGAAATTGGATAAACCAAAAATAAAATTTTTTCTCCCTTATTTTCACTACCTTTAATTCGTATCCCCAATGCTCCTAAAACCTCAATATCATTCTTTTGAGTCTTCTTATGCTTCTTTCTTTTCCATATTTGCATCCAATAATCGGATGCTTCAGAAATAATACCTTCCCCTTCAGGATAATACACTTCAATAAAAGTATTTAGTTGACCCCCTTCTAATTGAACCCCTCGTAAAGAACCTGTTAATCTTTTTTTTGTATCTTTATCATAGTACTCAATAGTACCATCTATTGAACAAATAAGAAAACTTATAGAGGTATCCTTTAATAAACAGACCACATCTCTTATTTTTAGATAAGACATTGTTTATTCCAATTTGTTCAATATTACCTATTAACGAAAACCTTCGTACTATATTATGACTTTATTATTTATTTTAACCTGTACAAAACAATTATGTAAAGATTTATAAATCATTTAAATCATTCATTATCCGAAAAGAGGGGCGGAATATAAGAATCCAGTGGTTTTAAACCAAAATGTTTATATGCCAAAGGTGTAGCCACTCTCCCCTGGGGTGTTCTTTTCATAAAACCAATCTGGATAAGATACGGCTCATGAACTTCCTCAATTGTTTGTCGTTCTTCTCCGATAGCAACCGCCAATGAGTTTAATCCTACAGGTCCTCCAGAGAACTTTTCTATGACTGTTTTTATTAACATACGATCCATATCATCCAAACCCAGGTCATCAATTCGAAGAAGTTTAAGAGCCGAGTTCGCAATAGAAAGTGTAATTATTCCATCACCCTTAACTTGAGCATAATCCCGAACTCTTCTTAGTAATCGATTCGCTATACGCGCGGTTCCCCTTGACCGACGGGCTATCTCTAAAGAAGCCTCTTCATCAATTGATACATTCAAAATACGAGCAGAACGGAGAACAATCGTTTGTAACTCCTGTGGCGAATAAAAATCAAGACGGCACGAATCCCCAAATCGTGCACGCAGGGGTGGCGTTAACAAACCGGCTCGTGTCGTAGCTCCTATGAGGGTAAAGGGTTTTAATCCCAATTTTATAGACCGGGCCGAGGGTCCTTTACCTAACATAATATCAATTTCAAAATCTTCCATAGCCGAATATAGAGTTTCCTCTACGGCCCTGTTTAACCGATGTATCTCGTCAATAAACAAAATGTCAAACTCATTAAGTCCTGTTAGAATGGCCGATAAATCTGCTTGTCGTTCTAAAACAGGCCCCGAAGTTTGATGAATAGCAACCCCCATTTCATTAGCCAAAATTCGAGCAAGCGTCGTTTTTCCAAGGCCGGGAGGACCATAAAGCAAAATATGGTCCAATGGTTCTCTCCTTTGTCTCGCCGCATGGATAGAAATCAATAATTTTTCTTTTACGGGTTCTTGACCCGGAAAATCCTGCAATCGTTGGGGTCGAATCTGTTCATCAAATACAGTTTCATCTTCTATCGGTTCCGGCGCAAATATATGTTCAGAACTCATGAATGAGGTCCTCCTTTCAGGTATTGCAGGGATGTCCTTATCAAATCTTCAACACTCGCATTTTCCCCTAATTGTTTCCTTGCAAAGGAAACCGCACTTTTAGCCTCAGCCACAGAACAACCCATTGATAACATTGCTTGATATACCTCATCTGTATCTATACATTTTTCCTCCGGTGGGTTTAACAAAGTAGATAATTCTGTATCCTCTCCCATTCTATTTCGAAATTCTAAAATCAACCGCTGGGCCGTTTTTTTCCCTATACCCGGCGCTGTTGCAATTAGATTATAGTCATTACCCATAACGGCCTGACGAAACTCATTTACAGAAAGAGTAGATAAAACAGCCATCGCCGTTTTAGGACCGATACCACTTATAGAAATAAGCCTCTGAAAAAGTATCTTTTGTTCATCATTTTCAAAACCGTATAATTCCACAGAGTCTTCTCTCCATACCGTATGAACAGGAAACAGGGCTTCTTCATTTAAATGTACCCTATTTATAAGACTGATAGGTACACTTAACAAATAACCTACTCCTTGTATATCCAATACTAATGAATTAAGATACACTTTTGTTATAACTCCACGAAGGTAATCAAACATATATATCTACCTTATAATTTTAATCGTAAAATACTATCTTTTATTATAGAATATTAATAATAGTTATCTATTTAAAAACAGACAGAAAATACAAAACAGATTTAATAAACATAAACCCTTTAACAGGATTATTGTCTTCATTTTACAAACTTTACTCGTTCAGAACATAATAAATAAGGATTTTAATTATGAAAATAATCCATATTCATTCTTTGATAGCTCTTACCATTCTTATACACATTCTTCCGATAAATTCTTTTTCGGAATCTAACGAAAACAAGAATTCGTCTTCAAATGTAATCATACAGGATGCACAAGATACAAAACCTTCGTCAGCGGTTTCACCTGTTGAGGTTCAAATTAAAGACAATAAAACACAACAGACCTCTACACTTATTGTCAATCCAAACGAACGATTATTCAAAGAATTGCAAGAAATGAAAATTTCCATACAACAAATTCAGCAAACCTTAGACTACCTGGTTAACCATGTAATCGCTGACCTCGAAGCAGAAAATCAACAATTAAAAATGACTTTACAAAACTATGGTTTAAATCCCTTTCCTCAGGACAACACTCATAATTCCACACCCAAATACATTCCCGGAAATCCTACAACAAGAACCCCACTCCCATCTTTTCCTACCACCGATACTCTTTCAAAAAAGGATAAGCCCATTACAGGGCCTCAGGAATTTTATTTCCGTATTTTAGAAGAATGGGGAAGAAATCCTGATATTGTAAAACAATTGAATGCTAACGCACCTTCAATTAAAGGAATTATTGGCGTGGTTCCTTATGGAAGTTCAAGAGAAAAACTACAAGAATTAGCCCGAGAACTCCGAGTTAAATACGATGAGTACGACAACATAAACATTGAAGTTTTTGATGATGAAACCTCTGCAAAAGAATATATCGAAAAAAATATAAAAAGCCAGGAGCACAATGTTTTAAGCATTTCCAAACACAAAGACAGTGGAAGGGATATAATTACCATCTACGGAATAAATGAGTCTTCACAACCTATTCCAGAACAAACCTCACCCATAGAGAATTAATTTATTTTCTCAGAAAAAAAGAATTTGACATTGCCCCTATAATTATGGTATTACTTTTATATTAATTAGTAATACTAAAAAAAACAAACCATAGGAGACTTTATCATGAAGAAAACAGGTTTTACACTCATCGAACTCCTCGTCGTTATCGCAATCATTGGGATCTTAGCAGCTATCTTACTCCCCGCTTTAGCAAGAGCACGCGAAGCAGCACGAAGGTCCAGTTGTCAAAACAATCTAAAGCAATTTGGGTTATCGTTCAAGATGTATGCTAATGAGGCTAAAGGAGAACGGTTTCCTCCACTTCAGCCATTTACAAATCCGAATGGGGCGCCTCTCTTCGCAGCACCAGACCCTGATGGCTTTTTCCCCGAATACTTAAATGACTTAAACACTGCAAAATGCCCATCAGATACATCAGTAGATGCTCAGGGACAATTTGTAGCAGCCCGACTTCCGGACGGTTCTATTGAGGACCATATCAAAACTGCAGAACAAAACAATGATAGACTAAGCGCTCGTTATTTCAGAGCAGCCGCATTAGGACGCTCCTATTGGTATCATGGTTTTGCTATCACAAATGTAGAAGAATTCTATGGCATGTGGAATGCAACAGGTACACTCGGAGAAATAGAGACCATCCCGCCAGGAACCATTATCGGTGTTAACCCTGTTACCGCTCCAGTAAAAAGAAAAAATTTCGACAGTGACATTCCGGTAACCACCAAACTTCCATGGACTGCAATTTTAGGCAAAGGATATGCCACTACAAATAATTGTGCTCGCTTGCGTGAAGGAATTGAACGATTTGCAATCACAGATATAAATAATCCGGCTGCATCGGCTCAAGCTCAAAGTGAAATTGTGATTATGTTTGACACTTTTGGAAACCCAAATGATTCTGCAAATACCGCAGGTGGTGTTGTGTTTAATCATATGCCCGGAGGATGTAATGTCCTTTACATGGATGGACATGTTGAATTCATTCGGTATCCTTCAAAGTTTCCGGTTATCGATGATCGACAAAACAACTTTGGTATCCCAAGACAGGTTGGTCATTTTGGGTTACAATAATGTTTAAGATTCATAATCAATATTTCTTTAAAAGTTCGACCTCTTACTGGCTCCTAATCGTTTTAGCAGTGCTGTGCTATATGTGGGGTGGTTTTTTTTCACCCCACATATATGCAGAAGAACCTATTGTAGCAGGAACTTCTGCTATTCATTCTGCTGTTAAAGATTTGACGGGCAAAGATACAGAATTGGCTGTTGTTGTTCCCCCTGACTTATGTCCCGGACATTTCGACCTTAAACCCGGCGATATAGAAAAATTTATTAATGCAAAACTAATTATTTTACATACATGGCAGAAAGATTTACCCGCCATAAAAAGTCTTATCCGCGGAACCAAGCCATCCAATGATAAAATTATTTATATTCAGGTAGAAGGCAATTGGCTTGTCCCTAAAAATTATATCAATGGATTAGAAAAAATCGGTACAGTATTAATCAAAGCAGGACTACTCTCCGAAGAAGATTATAAAAAACAAATGGATAAGAGAAAAAAAGAAATATCGATTTTTGAACAACAAATCTTAAACAATATAAAATGTTTTCAACCTGAAAATATCCCCGTTATCACATCTATTTTCCAAACTGACTTTACAAATTGGCTGGGATTTAAAACAGTTGCGACTTTTCCCCGTGCAGAGGAGATAACCCTTTCCTTATGGGGTGATCTTATAAAGAAAGGGAAAAATGCAGGAGTAAAAATTATAATCGAAAATTTACAGAGTGGAGAAATAGAACTTGTAAAAAGACTATCCACAGAATTAAATGCCTATTCTGTTGTCCTATCCGGTTTCCCTTATACCTGCCCAACTTGCAATTCATGGGAGTCAAGTGTACAAAATAATATAAATATTCTATTGAAGGTTATTGATAATAAAAGTTAAGTGATTTTTTACATTTTATGTCAAGGGAAACATACCAAGATAATACCATTAATATACAAAATGTAAGTGCCTATTATAACAATCATCCCGCACTGGATAATATAACACTTTCCTTTCGCCGAGGGGAATTTGCAGTTATATTAGGACCTAATGGTTCAGGCAAAACTACCTTATTAAAAATATTATGTGGATTATGTAAGTTTCAGAAAGGTTCTGTAAAGGTTTTGGGACAGACTCCCTCATCATATAACTTCCTATTACGAAGAAAAATTGCTCATGTGGCCCAAGTTGAATCTATTGACCCAAAACTCCCAATAACAGTCCGGGAATCTGTAGCCACAGGAAGGGCAGGAACATCTGGATTGGGTAGACCACTAAAAAAATCAGATTGGAAATTAGTTGATACCACAATAGAGTGGATCGGTATTTCCCATCTTGCAGATAAACCGATAGGACATCTTTCCGGAGGAGAAAGGCAAAAAACATCTATTGCACGGGCTCTTGTGCAACAGGCTCCTATCCTCCTGCTTGACGAACCAACCGCTTCTATTGACCCCAATGCACAAAAGGACATTCTGGATTTATTAGAACACAAAATGGACTTGCATTCTTTTACCACTCTGTATGTTACCCATGAAATTTCAATGATACCGAACCGCTGTGACCGTATCGTTATGTTGCAGAATGGCAAAGTCTGGGCAGACGGAAAACCTG
This sequence comes from uncultured bacterium, assembly GCA_937124615.1. Taxonomy (GTDB): domain Bacteria; phylum Hydrogenedentota; class Hydrogenedentia; order Hydrogenedentales; family Hydrogenedentaceae; genus Hydrogenedens. The sequence continues at coordinate 26,688 of CAKZKR010000085.1, read as the reverse complement.
ATGAACTTATAAATGAAGAAAAACTTAAAGAACTCTACGGAGGAAATGGTTTTTGTTGTTCCGGCAAATTTTCTTTTCACCATACCCATCACTGAAGGAACTATAATGCATGAAGTTTTAGGAATCCCTGAATATTTATGGCGACCTATCTTTGCAGGTCTTTTTTCAGGAATTGCTTGCAGTATCACAGGTGTTTTTATCGTTACCATGCATTTATCTTTCCTTGGCATCTGCATTGCCCACTCCGCTTTTACAGGGGCCTTGTTCAGTTTATGGATAGGTTGGAATCCTTTATTGGGTTCCATCCTTTTCAGTCTTATAGCTTCAGCCATTGTAGGACCCTTAGCAGACCGGGGGGAATTGAGCCCGGACACTTCCACAGGCATTGTTTTCTCTACCATGTTAGGGCTCGCATTCCTATTTTTAGGGTTAATTCCTGGCTCTAAAGCAAGTGCATTAAGTCTCTTCTGGGGGAATATTTTAACCGTTACACGGATGGATATTTACATTTTGTCAGGAATCACTACCTTTTTATTATTACTGTTTACCATTTTTTTTAAAGAAATACATGCAGTCCTATGCCACCGGCAAATTGCTGTGTATGTTGGCATCCCAACCGCTCTTATCTTTTACTTACTATTAATTACTACGGGATTAACAATTGCAGTTTCTTTACAAACAGTAGGAGGATTACTTATTTATAGCCTTTTGTTAAATCCTTCCGCATCAGCACATCAACTTACCTATCGATTTAAAACAATGCTAATATTATCCATTCTTTTCGGAATAACCTCCTGTTGGGGGGGGCTTGCACTTTCCTACAAATATAATCTTCCTACAGGAGCCACAATTATATTAATTTCTTCGCTCATCTTCATCCTTTCTGCTATTTTTTCACCCAAAAGACAGGTAAAAGGCGAAAAAAATGTCTAACAAATCAATTCACCATCATGAAAAAATGGATTACCACCAAAAAGAAATAAATGCTTTCTTTGACCACCATGCGACTCAATGGGATTCCTATACCCCGGAAGGAATTCTGGAAAAAGTTGACCCCCTCCTGAAAAACATTAATATAAAATCGGATAATATAATCCTTGATATTGGCTGTGGAACTGGAGTTTTAGTCCCTTACCTATGGGACCGTCTCCATCATAAGGGAACTTTAATTGAAATAGATATTTCGCGTGAAATGATTCGGCACGGCAAAATGAAATTTAAACAAATTCCATGTTACTGGTTAATAACAGACGCACATTTTTTACCCCTCAGAGATGAAGTTGCAGATACTATAATTTGTTTTTCTATATTTCCCCATTTAATCAATAAAAAACAAGCGGTAAAGGAACATAGTCGGGTATTAAAAAAAGGAGGAGTATGGGTGGTTTGTCATTTGCGACCCAGTAAAGAAATCAATGAATTTCATCAAAATATAGGAGGCGTTGTTGCAAACCATACAATACCGGACATAAATGAAATGGAACTATTATTAAAAAATGCAGATTTAAACTTACAATATTTTCAAGATAACAATGACGGATACCTTCTCACAGCCACTCGTTAATATCTGAACCGTTTAACATCCCTTCTCCCTTTTTGGTATAATTTCCCTACTCGACTTGACCTATTCATAATAAAAAAATAATAAGGATTTTCTCATGTGTAGCAATATTTCTATGTTTGATTTAAGAGGAAAAACTGCAGTAGTTACAGGTGGTGCAGGCGTGCTTGGAACCTCTATGGTAGAAGGATTATCTCATGCTGGAGCGTCAGTCGCAATAGCCGATGTCTTACTGGAAAAAGCTACGGAACTGAAACAAAAGATTGAGAATCAAGGGGGAAAAGCACTTGCGCTCTACATGGATGCTTTTAATAAAGATACCATTGAAGAATGTGCCCAAACAATAACAAAGACATGGGGAAAAATTGATATTTTAGTCAATGGTGTAGGCGGAAATATGAAACAAGCAACGACTTCCCCGGATTTGAGTTTTTTCGATATATCAACCAATGCTTTTGAAAAAGTTATCAACCTAAATTTATTAGGTGGAGCCATTATACCTTCTCAAGTTTTTGGTAAATACATGATTACGAATTCTGATGGAGGCTCTATTATTAATATTGCATCCATGAACGCTCTGCGACCGTTAACCCGCATCCCCGGCTATAGCGCTGCAAAATCAGCCGTCGCTAATTTTACTCAATGGTTGGCTGTTCACTTTGCACAGGAATATAATCCTAAATTAAGAGTTAATGCAATAGCCCCGGGATTTTTCCTTAGCGAACAAAATCGCTACCTGTTAATTGATGAAAAAACAGGGGAACCTACCCCCCGTGGGAAAACAATATTAGCCCACACCCCTATGGGTCGTTATGGAGACCCATCCGACCTTATCGGAACACTTATCTGGCTTGCCAGTGAGGCCTCTCAATTTGTTACAGGTATTATAGTACCCGTCGATGGGGGGTTTTCTGCCTTCTCCGGTGTATAAAAGTAAAACCTAAATAAAAAAGGAATAAAATATGAAAGAAGATATCCAAAAGTTATTAGACCATAAACCAACATCTCCATTCCTGATAGCAATTGATTCCGACGGTTGTGCCTTTGATACTATGGAGTTAAAACAAAAAGAATGTTTCACTCCGAATACAATCAAACACTGGAATTTACAAGCCGTTTCAAAATATGCGAGGGAGGCTTCCGAATTCGTTAATTTATATTCAAAGTGGCGTGGAGCTAACCGTTTCCCCGCTTTGATTAAAGTTTTCGACCTTCTAATGGATTGGGATAAAGTTAAGGCAAGAAAAGTACAAATCCCTCAAATACCTAATTTGCGAAACTGGGTTGAAACAGAAACAAAACTGGGCAATCCCGCATTAGAAGCCTACTGCAAAGAACATCCAGACCAGGAGGATATGCAAAGAACACTACAATGGAGTAAGGCCGTAAATAAAACAGTCGAAGAAATTGTAAAAGGGGGTTTACCTCCTTTCCCCTTTGTTGAAGAATGCTTACAAAAATGTCAGGGCCAGGCGGATATTATGGTTTGTTCTCAAACCCCTACAGAAGCATTAGTGCGAGAATGGCAAGAACAAGACCTCGCAAAATATGTCTTTGCCATATGTGGACAGGAAATGGGCACAAAAGCAGAACATATAAAATTCGCTTCCGAAAAAAGATACGAGAAGAACCACATTCTCATGATTGGTGATGCCTATGGCGATTTAAAAGCGGCTCGTGCTAATAACGCATTGTTTTATCCCATCAATCCGGGGAACGAAGATGAATCATGGCAGAGGCTTTATGAAGAAGGATTGGAAAAATTCTTTAACGGTACTTACGAAGGGGAATATGAAACTACCCTTATAAAAGAATTTGAAAAATACCTTCCCGAAATTCCACCATGGAAAAAATAATCAAAATATGCTAATTATTGCAGATGAAAATATCCCTTATGTAAAAGAAGGTTTTACCGAATTTGGCGAAGTTGTTACGATCCATGGCCGAAAAATTACAAAAGAGATAATTAAAAACGCAGATGTATTGTTGGTCCGTTCAATTACTCGAGTAAACGCAGACCTCCTTGAAGGATCTTCCATTCGTTTCGTAGGAACAGCCACAATCGGTTATGACCATATTGATATTAACTATCTCAACTCTAAAGGTATCGCCTTTACAAGTGCTCCTGGGTCCAATGCAAATAGTGTGGCTGAATATATCATAGCGGGATTATTAAAACTTGAACAAACTCATAACTACAAACTAAACGGTAAAAAAATAGGTATTGTTGGCGTCGGAAATGTAGGCTCACGCGTTGTCAAAAAATCCCCTGCATTAGGTTTATTCCCTGTCCTTTATGACCCTCCCCTTGCAGAAAAAATGAGTAATCATCCATTATTTGAACCCTTTGAAAATATTATTAACTGCGACATAATCACTTTCCATGTACCTCTGAAAAAAACAGGGTTATATCCCACTTATCATTTTGCTAATGAAGAATTTTTCAAAAAAATAAAAAAAGGCACTGTAATTATTAATACATCGCGTGGAGCCGTTGTAAAAACGGAATCATTATTAAATGCCATTGAAAAAGAGGTTGTCTCTCACTCCATTATTGATGTGTGGGAAAACGAACCAAACATAAATATTGACTTATTAAATAGGGTAACCATAGGAACACCACATATTGCTGGATACTCATTTGATGGAAAAGTAAATGGGACTTACCAGTTATATCTATCTCTATGTAGTTTTCTGAACCGAGTTCCAACATGGGATTACAAAAGAAACCTCCCCGACCCACTGTATAAAGAAATAACTTTATCAAATGACAATCCTACAATAATCCACTCGATTGTCCATCAGATATACGATATAACCGCCGACGACAAAGCGTTGCGAGAAATACACCACAAGCCAGAAGATAACCAAGGAACCTTCTTTGACCTCCTGCGAAAAAACTATCCTGTGCGTAGGGAATTTCATAATACAACAATCCGTTTAAAACAAAATAACCCGGTTTTAGCCAACCAACTTGATAGATTGGGATTTAAGGTTATAAGGGATATAGAATGATTCAACAATGTATTGCAGAAAAAGGTTTTTTAAAACCCGAAGAGATATTCCAATTTGTATATAATATTTGCTCTGAATTAGAAGTAAAAGGAAAAAAAGTTCTTATTATAATTCCTGACCAAACCCGAAGTATGCCCATGCCATTAATGTTCCGCGCCTTAACAGAATCTTTACAAGGCTTAACAAGTCAATTGGATTTTATAATCGCATTAGGAACACATCCCCCCCTATCTGAAGACATGATTTGTAAACTATTAGACATTACACAAGAAGAAAAAAATACTACCTATAAAGATATAAAAATTATTAATCATGCATGGCAAGACCCAGACGCTTTACATCTTTTAGGAACTATTCCCAGAGAAAAAATCCATGAGTTTTCAAATGGTCTGCTGAACCAGGAAGTCCCTGTTCAAATCAATCGTACTATTCTTGATTACGATGTCCTTATCATTGTAGGACCTGTGTTCCCTCATGAAGTCGTCGGTTTTAGTGGGGGAAATAAATATTTCTTCCCTGGAATTTCTGGACCGGATTTTTTAAATATGTTCCACTGGTTAGGGGCGTTGATTACAAATATAAAAATTAACGGCGTTAAACACACCCCAGTCCGAAAACTAATCGACCATGCTGGAGCCATGATACAAAAAGAGAAGTATTGTTTTGCCCTAAATGTTGAACATGACAAAACACGAGCCATCTTCTTTGGAACGCCGGAAGGAGCCTGGGATGTTGCTTCTGATTTATCCGCACAAACACACATTATTTACAAACCCCGAACTTACCACTCTGTTCTAGCAGAATCTCCTCTCATGTATGATGAAATATGGACTGCTGGTAAATGTATGTATAAATTAGAGCCCGTCGTCGCGGACCATGGAGAACTTATAATATATGGACCTCACATTAAAGAGATAAGCATTACTCATGGGCACTTAATCCGAAAAATTGGTTATCATGTCCGGGATTATTTTCTTGCACAAATGGATAAATTCCACGACATCCCCGGTGGAATATTAGCCCACTCCACACATGTTCGTGGAATAGGAACATATATTGATGGTATAGAAAAACCGCGAGTAAAGGTAACTCTGGCAACATCCATTCCCGAAGAAGTATGTAAAGAAATCAATTTGGGCTATACAAACCCTGCTACAATTAATATAGAAGAATGGAAGAATCGAGAAGATGAAGGCGTCCTCTTTGTTCCACAAGCAGGAGAAGTTCTCTATCGTGTAAAAAATTAAAAATTATTTCTACTTTCACATAGTATCATCAAACATTTAAAATAGTTCCATCATTAAAATTTTGGAAAGGAGATGAAGAATGCCTAAAAATGTCATCGTTGCCCAGTCAGGTGGACCCAGCCCCGTCATAAACAATTCACTTCGAGGTGTAATTGAAACATGTAAAATGTTCCCAGAAACATTTGGAACAGTCTATGCCGGTTGGCATGGAATTGAAGGCGTTATAAAAGAAGAACTTTTAAATTTATCTGAACAAAGTCCAGATGAAGTTGCACTCCTTCGGCATACACCAGCCGCAGGGTCTATTGGAACATGCAGATACAAACTGAAAAAAGGTCAGGATGAAGACTATCAACGAATAATAGATGTCATGAAAGCCCATAACATCGGTTACTTTTTCTATATCGGCGGAAATGATTCCATGGACACGGCTAATAAAGTTAGCAAATTAGCCCAGGAACAAGGGCTTGATTTAGTGGCGGTAGGAATACCTAAAACCATAGATAACGATGTCGGAGACTCAGAATTTAAACTCATAGACCACACACCCGGCTATGGAAGTGTTGCTCGTTACTGGATGTGTCTTGTTCAGAATGCGGAAGAAGAAAATCGTGGTTCCTCTCCTGCAGACCCCGTTTTGGTATTACAAGCCATGGGAAGAAAAATCGGATTTATCCCTGCTTCTGCCCGATTGGCAGACCCAAACAGAGAAATCCCTCTACAAATATATATGACAGAATCAAAAGTTACTCCGGAACAAATGTGCGACCTCGTTAATGACCAACTTAAACGAGATGGTCGCTGTATTATTGTAGTAAGTGAAGGCTTCGAAATTGGTGAAATAGGTGAGATAAAAGATAGTTTTGGACATACCCAATTTGGTTCTGCAAAACTCACCGCAGTACAAAAAGTCGTTAACCTTCTCAATGAAAAAGGGTTACCTGTTCGTGGGTCTGCCCGGGGACAGGTAAGCGGAACCGACCAACGCTCCTCAGCCATTTACACTTCTGTTATTGACCTGGATGAAGCCTACAATGTTGCCCAAAAGGCTGTACACATCGCTTCAGAAGGCGAAAATGGCTGGATGGCAACAATACTAAGAACACCCGGAACGATTTATCATGTGTATTACGATAAAGTTCCATTAGAAAAAGTTGCAAATTCAGAACGAACATTCCCGGAGGCCTGGATAGCACCGAATAGAATCGATGTAACAGATGAGTTTATTAAGTATGCCATGCCTTTGGTTGGAGAAGAATGGGCAAGCGTACCATTAGTAAACGGTAGGCAAAGATTTACCCAGTTCAAGCCAATATTTGCTGATAAAAAACTACCTATTTACATTCCACAAGGGCATCGGAAATAGGATTTGCGATATAATTATTCATTTAATAAACTGGAACCGAGGTAAAAATATAAGGAGAATGGTATGAGTGAACTTAAAGACATCGGATTGGTAGGTTTAGCCGTAATGGGCGAAAACCTGGTATTAAACATGGAGAGCAAAGGCTTTAGCGTTGCTGTTTTCAACCGCACGGTATCAAAAGTAGATGATTTTATTAATGGTCGCGGTAAAGGGAAAAATATTAAAGGATGTCACTCTTTGCAGGACCTCGTAAATAGTCTAAAAAAACCCCGCAAAATCATGCTTATGGTTAAAGCAGGTCAAGCAGTTGATGAATTTATTGAACAACTCATTCCATTATTAGACCTCGGTGACATTATTATCGATGGAGGGAACAGCCACTTCCCGGATACAACCCGCAGAACGAAATATTTAGAAAGCAAAGGATTATTGTACATTGGAACCGGTGTTTCCGGTGGTGAAGAGGGAGCTTTAAAAGGGCCTTCTATGATGCCCGGAGGTTCTCCACAAGCATGGGAATATGTAAAAAATATTTTTCAGTCCATTTGCGCCAAAACACCCGAAGGCGAACCCTGTTGCGACTGGGTAGGAGAAAATGGAGCCGGTCATTTCGTTAAAATGGTACATAATGGCATCGAGTATGGTGATATGCAGATGATATGTGAGACATACCACTTAATGAAACAAGGTCTAGGAATGACAAATGAAGAAATGCATCGAGTCTTCTCAGAATGGTATGAAGGGGAATTAAACTCATACCTAATCGAAATTACACGAGATATTCTCGCCTATAAAAATGAAGAAGGGCAATATGTTGTTGACCTCATTTTAGATACGGCAGGGCAAAAAGGTACAGGAAAATGGACTGTGATTTCCGCTTTAGACGAAGGACAACCCTTGACGGCCGTTGCAGAAGCCGTTTTCTCCCGTTGCCTCTCTGCAATTAAAGAAGAACGAGTAAAAGCAAACCAGACCTTACAGGGAAATGTAACAACTTTCACAGGAGATAAAAAAGAATTTATCAACGACCTGAGAAAAGCCCTTTACGCATCTAAAATTGTAAGTTATGCACAGGGATATCAACTTATGCGTTCCGCTGCAAAAACTTACAATTGGAATCTGAATTATGGCGGTATTGCTTTAATGTGGCGAGGTGGTTGTATCATTCGTTCTGTCTTTTTAGGCAAGATTAAAGAGGCTTTTGACAGAAATCCGAATCTGGAAAATCTATTATTAGATCCCTTCTTCGCAGGTATTGTCAATAGCACACAGGATAGTTGGCGACGGGTTGTATCTACGGCCGTCCAATTAGGAATTCCCGTCCCCGCCATAAGTTCTGCCCTGTGTTACTTTGATGGCTATCGCAGCAGTTGGCTTCCAGCCAATCTACTTCAAGCACAACGAGACTACTTTGGGGCCCATACTTATGAACGTATAGACCGTCCCCGGGGCGAATTCTTTCACACAAACTGGACAGGGCGTGGCGGAATAACCTCAGCATCAACATATATTGTATAAAGACTTATGAGCGAAATCCATCCAGCAATACTTGCATTAATTGCAACATTATTTACATGGTTTATGACATTACTTGGGGCTTTGCCTGCACTATGGGCAAAACCCATTTCTCAAAAAATCCTTGATGGAACATTAGGGATGGCCGCAGGAGTAATGATCGCCGCTTCATTCTGGTCCTTGCTGGAGCCTGCTATTGAAATGAGTGTAGAAATAGGTTGGCCCTCCTGGCTCCCTGCTGTGATTGGCTTCCTTTTAGGAGGTTTTGTCCTGTGGGCAATGGACCGCATTTTGCCCCATTTACATCAAGGTTTAGCCCTCGAAAATGCAGAAGGAATTTATACAAACTGGAGAAGAAGCACCCTCCTGATCATGGCTATTACCATACATAATATTCCTGAGGGATTAGCCGTTGGTGTTGCTTTCGGGGCTACCGCATATGGCATTCCCGGAGCGTCTCTTACAGGGGCTATTGCTTTAGCAATTGGTATTGGACTACAAAATTTACCTGAAGGAACTGCGGTGGCTCTACCTCTGCGGAGGGAAGGTCTTTCCCCATGGAAAAGTTTCTTCATGGGGCAACTGTCCGGCATTGTGGAACCTATTGCAGGTGTAATAGGAGCACTTGCTGTAATTGTTGCAAGACCCATTTTACCTTTCGCATTAGCTTTCGCTGCAGGTGCCATGATTTTCGTTGTAGCAGAAGAATTAATTCCCGAAGCACAGAAAGAAGGGGATACCGACTTACCTACAATAGGTGTAATGTTTGGCTTTGCCCTTATGATGTTTTTAGATGTTGCATTAGGATAATGATTTATGGAAAAAAACAAGCCTAAAATTTTCATTACGAGAATGCTTCCAGAAAGAGGTTTGAACCTACTATTCCAGAACTTTGGAAGAGAAAATGTAAAAATATACCTCGGTGAAACACCTATTCCATACGAGGAACTTTTAAAAGAAGTTTTAGGAATGGATGCCTTGCTTTGTCTACTAACAGACAAAATTGATGAAAAGGTAATGGAACTTGCAGGACCTCAACTCAAAATTATTGCGAACTATGCAGTCGGATTTGATAATATAGATATAGCCGAAGCAACAAAAAGGAAAATTGTCGTGACCAACACTCCCGGGGTTTTAACGGAAACTACAGCAGATTTAGCATGGGCCCTATTAATGGCATCTGCTCGTCGCTTAGGAGAAGGAGAACGATTAGTTCGGGCCTCACAATGGGCCGGTTGGAATCCGACACTTTTGTTAGGCGTAGACATTTACGGAAAAACATTAGGCATTTTTGGTATGGGGCGAATTGGTCAGGCTGTTGCAAGAAGGGCCAAAGGATTTAATATGCGGATTTTATATTATGATATTCAAGAACAATCCCTACCAAAAGACTTAGAAGCAACAAAAGTAGACAAGGATACCTTGCTAAAAGAATCTGATTTTATCACAATCCATTGTCCATTGACACGAAGTACTTATCATGCCTTTGGTTTGGAAGAATTTAAAAAAATGAAACGGACTGCATGCATCATAAATACATCCCGTGGACCTGTCATAGATGAAGAAGCACTGGTTCAGGCTCTCAATAAGGGGTTGATTTTTTCAGCAGGTTTAGATGTATTTGAAAAAGAACCCGAGATTCATCCTGATTTATTAAATTGTCCCAACGCTATTTTGATACCCCATTTAGGAAGTGCTTCCGTTGAAACTCGTTCTCGAATGGCAGAGATTGCAGCTCAAAATATTATTGCACGGTTAAATGGACAGATACCTCCCAATACGGTAAACCCCGAAGCGCTATAGTTACATAAAAATAGAATTAGACTTACATCTCTCTATACCGGAAAAAGACAATAAGCACACCAATAGCAGACACAATACAAAGAAATACAATAGCGTAAAAAGTATAATGTAAATGTTGGGCAGGGATAGGAACATTCATAGAAAACAAACTTACAATAAATGTCGGAACCATTAACGCTATTGTGATAATATTCAATAATTTCATCAATACATTCAAATTATTGCTTACAATCGACGCCCGAGCATCCATAAGATTCGATAAAACTGTCGAATGAATATCAGCGACACGAAAACACTGGTCATTTTCAATGATTAAATCATCTAAAAACTCTTTTCCTTCCTCACTAAAACCAATTTTATCAGCACCGGCTCTCAACTTAGCAAGAATTAATCCATTTCCATGAATTGCATTCAGATAATAAACAAGACTTTTTTCCAGAGCAAAAAGATTTATCAGGTTTCGATTTTCTAATGACCGATTAATTTTATACTCCACCTCTTCCGCTACCATATTAATAACTTTAAGATGTTCGATAAAATGGAAAATACAATTGTAAACTATGCGGAGGACAATATCCGGAGTGGAAGATAATCCTACCTGAGGCTTATTCGAAAACAAAGGGGTGTCCTCGTTCGTCACAATAATAACCCTATCTTTGAACAAAAACAGACCAACAGATATAACCTTGAAATGATATTGGTCCTCAGCAGAATAATTCTTCGGTTTTTTTACAATAAATACAACATGATTCTGTTCATACTCTACACGGGCAAGTTCATCCGGATCCAACGCGGAATTTAGCGTATGCTCATCAATTTGGAGTTTATCAATAAGTATTTTTTTTTCTTCCATACTTGGCTGGACATACACTTCAACAACAGGATGGTTTTCCTCTGGGACTTCAACCATTTTCCCTTGATAAACCTCATAAAATCTCCGCATGATTTCTCCCTTCTACTAATATTTTCATGAACAAATTTAGTCCATGGGTGGAAATTCCTTCTATTATTATTTCTTTTTAGAGACTATCCCCTACCCTACAAGATATTAACCTGAATTATTATAACTCTTTTATAGGTTTCCCTTCAAAAAACATATTGACTTAGACAGAACGATTTTTAATTTTACCTAACAAAATGTTACATTTATCCACCATCTTCTTAAGTAGTATTAGTGGATTAAACCAAAATGCTTGCTTTTCAGCATATAATTCTTGTCTTTCCTTCCACAATTTATATAAATCCATTAATGCATCTCTAAATTCTTTTGCAGACTGAAATCTTTCATCGGGATTATATGCTGTGGCTTTATCTAAAAACTCATCACATTCTTTGGGCAAATCCGGTCTCAATTTCGAAAGTTTGTCCCCTGACTGGGGTCTTCTTCCTATAAGCATTTCAAAAAACATAATACCCAATGGATATATATCTGCCCTTTTATCTACACCGGCTGCATTCTTTCTCTGTTCAGGCGCTGAGTACTGGATTTTCCCCAAATTAGCCCCAACCATTGTCAAAGGGGTCTGGTCATCTGTTAGTTTTGCCAGTCCAAAATCCATAAGACGCACGGAGCCATCCCTGCATACCATAACATTATCCGGTGAAAGATCCCTATGAATTGTAATTTTATGGGCATGTTCCAATGCGTCAGCAATAAGAGCCAGTATGCGCACCGTATTCCCAAACGATAGAGGACCTTTTTTCATAAGCCAGTCTCGAACACTTCGTCCGTCGACATACTCCATCGTATAAAATAATTGTTCCCCCTCAACCTGTGCATCAAATATCTTCACAATACAAGGATGATTTAACTGACGAACCGCCTCCACTTCCCGAAGAAACCGTGCTATTGCCCTTTGATTATGTTGATACTGGGCTCGCATTAACTTCAATGCCAATTTTTGACTTGACTGCTTATCATGAACAAGAAAAACCTTCCCCATTCCCCCCCTTCCTAAAGGTTTTATTACCTCATATCTTCCAGCAATTATATATGTCTCATGCTCATTATGCAGTTGTGTCTCTTTCATCTCCAAGGTGTATCTCCTTCATAGATGATTTTTCAGATAGCCTTCCTGTTATTATAATACCATTATCACAAAAAAAATACCTAAATTAATTATATTTATGGACTTTTCTTCTGCACGAAAATCAATGGTCGAATATCAACTTCGAGCTCGGGGCATACAGAGCGAGGTTGTCCTACAAGTAATAGAGAAAATACCCCGTCACCTTTTTGTCCCTGAAAAACTACAGGAATATGCTTATGAAGACCATCCATTAAGTATAGGCTGTGGACAAACAATATCACAACCCTATATGGTAGCCATTATGACCGAACTATTAGAATTAAAAACTTCCGATAGAGTATTGGAAGTAGGAACAGGTTCCGGATATCAAACCGCTGTTCTGGCTGAAATCGCCCAGCATGTAGTAAGTATAGAACGCATAAAAGAACTCGCAGAAAAAGCAGAACAACGGTTAATGAACTTAGGATACACAAATATTAAAATCGTATGTGGTGATGGATCATTGGGATATCCTCCAGAAGCACCTTACGATGCTATTATCGTTACTGCAGGGAGTCCTGAAGTTCCAGAATCCCTAAAAAAACAATTAAATGAAGGGGGAAGGCTTATCATTCCTGTGGGGGGAAGCAATCTACAAGTATTATTAAAAATTATTAAAAAAGGAAATGATTATCGAATCGAAAAACATACCTCTTGTATCTTCGTTCCCTTAATAGGTAGTGAGGGATGGAAAAACTATGGAGACAATTAAAGTATGCAGTGATACCTGAATATAAGTTAAAATATATACATCTCTTCTCTTTTTGGTAAATACAGAAAATAGAACCCAGACGGGGAATCAGAAAGAATCAATAAAAGGCTCATGAATCAGGAGTATATAAGAAATTTTTGTATTATTGCCCATGTAGACCACGGCAAGTCTACATTGGCCGACCGCCTTCTCGAATTTACAAAAACGGTCAATGAACGAGAATTACGAGAACAAACCCTCGACATGTTAGATATTGAACGCGAACGCGGAATCACTATCAAAGCGGTATGCGTTCAAATGCAATATCAACGAGACAATGGAGAACAATATACTCTTCATTTGATTGATACTCCCGGCCATGCTGACTTTTCTTACGAGGTGTCCCGCGCCCTTGCCGCCTGTGAAGGGGCATTGCTTCTTGTAGACGCTACACAGGGAGTACAGGCTCAGACACTTGCACATGCATATAAAGCAGTCGCTCAAGGATTGGAAATCATTCCCGTTATTAACAAAATCGATTTACCCAGTGCTGATAGTGAAGATACCCGTCGTCAAATTGAAGATGTATTAGGATTAGACGCCTCAGAGGCTATTTTAGCAAGTGCAAAAACAGGTATAGGTACCAAGGAAATATTAGAGAGCATCATTCAAAAAGTACCCCATCCAAAAGGGAATTCAGAGGCTCCACTAAGGGCATTAATTTTTGATGCAAAATATGATACCTACCGCGGTGTAGTTGTTTATTTGAGAGTTGTCAATGGAACACTCCAAAAGGGACAAAAAATTCTTTTTATATCCACAGGCGTAAAATATGAGGTAGACGAAGTAGGAATTTTTACACCCAATATGCGTCCTAAAACCAGCCTTTCAACAGGTGAAGTCGGATACATGATTTGTAATATTAAGAATATTAAAGACACAAAAATTGGAGATACCGTTACTGATGCTATCCACCCAGCAGAAGAACCCCTCCCAGGCTATGAACATATCAAACCCGTAGTATTTTGTGGAATGTATCCCGCAGTTTCTCAAGATTATGATGAACTAAGAGATGCCCTTGAAAAATTAGCACTAAATGATGCTTCTTTTGAGTATAAACCTGATAGTTCCGACGCCTTGGGATTGGGTTTTCGGCTGGGCTTCCTCGGACTTCTACACATGGAGATTATTCAGGAACGATTAGAACGCGAGTTTGGTCTAAATCTCGTAATGACCATGCCTAATGTAGCATACAAAGTACTTAAAACAAACGGTGAAGAAATAATTGTCCAAAAGGCATCACAAATGCCTCCGCCCAGCGAAATTGATGTCATTGAAGAACCCTACATTCAAGCAGATATAATTTGTCCCGTTGAGTATTTAAGTGCTGTAATCGATTTGTGTAAAAAGAAAAGAGGTATTCATGTCAAAGTAGACTACCTCGACTCAAAACGATGCCTTGCTGTGTACCAACTACCTCTTGCAGAAATCGTAGTCGATTTTTATGACAAACTCAAAACCTGTACACGAGGTTATGGCTCCCTGGACTATACAATTATCGGTTATCGTCCGGGAGACTTGGTCAAATTGGATATACTCATCAACAACGATATCGTAGACGCACTCTCCGTAATTGTCCACAAAGACCATGCCCTGTATATGGGAAGAGCATTAGCAAGTAAACTAAGAAAACTGATTCCAAGACAGCAATTCGAAGTTGCAATTCAGGCTGCTATTGCCAAAAGAGTAATCGTCCGAGAAACTATAAAACCTATTCGGAAAGATGTATTAGCAAAATGTTATGGTGGTGATATAACGAGAAAAAGAAAACTACTTGAAAAACAAAAGGAAGGGAAAAAGCGAATGAAACAAATCGGAGTAGTCGAGGTCCCCCAAGAAGCCTTTATGGCTTTGCTTAAAGTAAGTGAAGACACCGAATAGGAATATCGTCAAATGGTTAACCCAAATCCAAGTTTTGATAAAGAATTACCTTTTACTGATAAAGAAAATCAAAAAGATTTAATTAAAAAGAATTCCCTTTTAACGAATATTCTTCAAGCAATAACAGGACCGTGGACTCGAAGAAATATTATCGAGTGGGTTGTAATCATTGGAAGTATCCTCCTCATAAAAGGTTGTATCTGCGACCAATACCTTATACCCACTGGTTCTATGGAACCTACACTACATGGTGGAAACTTATTTACAGGAGATCGTGTATTGGTAAATAAAACCATCTATGGACTTCGAATCCCTTTTACTACTATTCGTCTTTTTACATGGAACAAACCCCAAAGATGGGATATAGTTGTTTTTAAGTGTGTTGATACAAAATCAGAACATTCCACCTTGATTAAACGAGTTGTTGGATTGCCCGGTGAAAAAATACGCATCCGAAATGGAAGAATTTTCGTAAACGGGGAGCTAATCCCTTTTTCTCCCACCATGCCTGCAAATCTATACTATTTGAATGACGAAGACCTCTTATATCAACACAAAACAAATCCCGACCCAAGAGCAAAGAAAATTATTGAGGAGATGAGAAAAAAATATCCGTATCGATATGGCTGTATTGATGAAGATACATTTACAGTGATTCCTGATAGATATTATTTCCTACTCGGAGATAACAGTCTAAACAGTGTAGATAGCCGAATTTATGGGTGGGTTCCTGAAAATCATATAACAGGTAGAGCATTTGCAATCTGGTGGCCTCCCAACCGCTGGAAAGATTTCACAGGGTTTTCCTCAACACTATGGGGAAAAACACTTCTCTATGCATTCCCTATTACAATCATTTTCATTCTCGCTGTCTACATATTTATGAATAGAAAGCATTCAAATACTTAACTACAGAAATTAGTTAATAATAAAAAGGATGTATTAAAATGTCAAAACAACAGAATAAACAAGATAAAGGGAAGACAAGTGTGATAACTCAGATTGCGCGATTCTCAGGTATCATTATCATTCTTATAGGAGCCTATATTATCTATCGTAGTAATCAGACACAACCTGAACCATCAGAACCTTTATGGTGGGTCGGATTAGGAGTCTTTGTCGTAGGTTTGCACCTCTTTTTCTTCAGCAATATGCCGAAACATCAAATCTATGAATGGCTTAAAAGCGAAAGCATCGCACTTGGATTAGCCTTACTAATTCGCTGGCCCATTGCAGAACCTTATAGAATTCCTTCCAGTTCCATGGAACCTACATTACATGGGGATTTCCGATTTGGAAGAGGCGACCGTGTGTTTGTAAATAAGTGGATATATGGAGTTCGCTATCCATTCTTAAACAAAAGAATCTGGTATGGAAAAAAACCCCAACGATGGGAAATGGTTGTCTTTAAAACTGTAGAAAAAGATGCAAAACATAAAACCTTAGTAAAAAGAGTGGTAGGACTACCCGGGGAACGGGTTCACATAGAAGGAGGTAAGGTATACATTAATGGAAAACCGTTAGAACTTCCACCCGATATGCCGGATATTTACTACACATCTGGACCTGTTGGAATCGGAGGTATGGAATATGGAATACGAACAGAAGATAAATACTCACTCATACCGGAAAATTGTTATTTTGTATTAGGCGATAATAGTGCTTATAGTCGAGATGGTCGTTTTTTCGGATGGGTTCCAAATGAACATATTGTAGGAAGACTTTCCTGTATATGGTTTCCCATCTCTCGCTGGAGAGATTTCACAGGATTCAGTAAAACATGGTGGTGGAAAACTCTATGTTTACTTACTTTTATATTTGTTGTTATACGACTCTTCTTTGCTCGTTCTACTGTATGGTATTCATGGAAAAGTAACAAGTTATGTCACTATCTTGTAAACCAAATATCGTATGGGATAAGAATCCCTTTTACACAAATCTGGATACATAGATGGAGAAAACCTCAAAGGGGAGATATTGTCGCATATTTAACTCCTAAAGGGATTGAAAATTTACCTTCTGAAATTGTTCTCTGTGGGATAATTGCAGGAATTGAAGGAGATAAAATTTCAATACAGGATAATAGTGTATTTGTCAATGGAAAAGAATTGACAAATACAACATTCCCCCTGAACAATCTGGAATCCTCTTTCTCAAAAGATAAAGCACCTTATGGCCTATTAAAAGATAAAGAACATAGCCTTGTCCCTGTCGATAATGTTTTTATCATCTGGGATTTTCCAAAAAAAGAAATGGAAATATCCGCAGATAGCCGAGTCATAGGTTGGATACCTGAAGATAAAATCCTTGGTAAACTAACCCACATTTGGTGGCCCCCATCTCTGTGGAAAAAATTTAAATAAATTTACTGATGATATCGCAATTTATTATAAAAATTAGATTTTTAGAGTAACCTATTTTCATAAAGATACCCTCTTGTAAAAATCAATATCCAAAATCAACTTTATAAATCTCTCCATATTTAGTTTTTAAATAATTAATATAGGGTCGATGAGAAATCTCAGAACCTGATATATTTTTCACAATATCCCGAGATGTTTGTCTTCTTCCTATCTTGTAAACATGCTCTTTTAACCAATCGCGAATAGGTATAAAATCTCCACGAGATATCAATTGAGTCATATCCAATTCTGCATTTATTTTTTCAGTAATTTGTGCAGAAAACAAATTGCCTAAAGCATAACTTGGAAAATAACCAAAACTACCGTGAGCCCAATGAATATCCTGTAAACACCCATGTGCATCATCAGGAGGCAGATAACCAAATAAAGCCTTAAAAAGAAAATTCCAATACTCCGGAATCTCCGATATGGACAATTTCCCTTCAATAATATCTTTTTCTATTTTGTATCGAAGTACAATGTGCAGATTATAAGAACATTCATCCGCCTCCACACGAATACAATTAGGTTCTACACGATTGACTTCTCTGTATATCACCTCCGGAGTTATCCCTTCCAACTCAAAGGGAAAATATTTCTTTAATAAAGGGAGTAGAAATACAAAAAAAGGATAACTTCTTCCCACTATATTTTCCCAAAATCTCGACTGGGATTCATGAATACCTAAGGAAGGTGCTTGTGCCAACCATGTCCCTCTATCTTCTCTGGAAAAACCCTGTTCATACAAGGCATGTCCACCTTCATGAAGGGAACTAAAAATTCCTGAAAATAAATTGTTAGGATTCAATCGTGTTGTAATCCTCACATCATAAATATCAAAATTTGTGGTAAACGGATGCACAGAACGGTCCTGTCTGCCCGAGTTAAAATCAAAACCAATAGCGTTTAACAAATGCAAGGTTATCTCCCATTGTTTATCCGTATCCCATCGTTTCTCCTCAAATATAGATTTTCTTACACCTTGATGAAGAATTGTATGATAAATCTTCGATTGTTCCTTTTCCAGTTCACTAAAAAGAGTATCTAAAATTTGTGTGTCTACTCCCCTTTCGTAATCCTCCAATAAAGCATCATAGGGAGAATTTTTATATCCTAATAATTCGGCTCTTTCTCGACAGAGACTAACAATAGTCTCCAGAGATGATTGAAATAAGGAAAAATCAGATTGGTTTTTTGACTCTACCCACGCGTGATATGCCTGACTTCTTGCTTGTGCAAATTTACCAATCCATTCTTTTGGAATTTTTACAGAACGCTGATAATCATATATTGCCTCCCTGACCATAATTTTGTTATCAGGGTCTAAATCATCCTTCTCCAAAAAATATGTCAACTCTTCACCCAACGAAGGGGCTGTTTCTAATTTATGTATTATCTCTGCCATTAATTTCAATTGCTGTCCTCTACTCTCCGCTCCACCCGGGGGCATATTCACTTCTTCATCCCATTGCAATAAGGCAAAAACAGCACGCAAACTCAATATCTCGGATAAATGCTCTTTTAACTTCAAAAAAGGTTCCTCTTGGATTGTCATTATAACCCTTCTCCTTTAAACTTAACAGACATTAGTTAGAAACAGGCTGGGATACTTTTCCTCCTTACTTGCGATACTTCTCTATTTTTTGTTTAATCTCCTCATTCTTAGGGTCAAGGACAACGGCTCGTTCCCATTCGGCAATCGCTTTTTCTACATTACCTTTCAACAAATACGCATCTCCTAAATGGTCACGAAGTACCGCATCATCAGTATCCATTTTATAAATGGCTCTTCTTATGTACTCAATCGCTTTTTCTGCATTCCCCTGTCGATAATAAACCCAACCTAAACTGTCCAGATAGAAAGGATTTTCCGCATCTATTTTCAGAGCCCGTCGAATTAAATTTTCGGCTTCTGTCAAATTCACATTTTTATCCGCATATAAATAACCCAAAAAATTCAGCAGTTCCGCATTCTCAGGGTCTAATTCGATGCAAATTTTTAAGTGTCTTTCTGTATCCTCAAACTGTTTTAATTTATCGTAACAAATTGCAAGGTAATAGTGAATCCATAAATATTTATCTTTAACTTGCAATAAAGGTTTTAAAACTTCGATAGCTTTTTCTTCTCGTTCGGAAACCATTAAAACCCGAGACCATATCAATGATAATGCTAAAGAATATTTTTCTCTTACTAAGGCCTCAATCTGTCCTTCAAACCAACCCGAAACTACTCCTGCACCAAAATTACTCCAGATAGCATTTATAAAATCATTACATTCTGTATCTACCGTTTCAATAAAATTATCAACGGTCTCTATGATGTTCCGATAATCACTACTACCCGACTGTTTCAAAGCCAATGCATGCAATAATCTACTCATTAATGGATATTCTTTCACAGGAAGTAGAGACATTGCTTGAAAACTATCCCCATTTCGTATAAGAAAAAAAACAACGAACAATTTCTGGAGAGGTGTTATTTCAGTAGTATTCATCATTTTTTTGGCCACTTCTTTGGCTTTTACCATTTCCCCTACCCGGGTATAGGCCCCTAATAGAACCTCCCATGCTTTAACATCATCAGATTTTTTTTGTAAATACTGTTCCAGAGAATAAATCGCCTTGGACACTTGCTTTTCATCAATATAAAGCAACGCAAGTATATAGTGAGCCCGTATCATCCGGGGATCTAAGTTCAAAGCTTTTTCTAATTCCTCAATAGCCAATGGATTGTTCTTTATACGCGCATAGGTCAAACCTAATTGATAATGCAATAAAGCACTATTCGGCCTTTTTTCAATCATTCTCCGGTAAATATCAATCGCCGCAACTAAATCATTCGTATCCTCTTGCAATTCCAGTAAGGCACTATATCCAAGGACATCTTCCGGATTGAGTTCTATCGCTTTTTGAAAAGATTCCACCGCTTCATCAATTTTCCCTAAACGATGACATAACTCTCCCCGTATTAGATAAAGCGATGGCAGATTTCTATCTTTCTCGATTACTTTATCTACACTGCTCAACGCCTGTTCATATTTTTCTGCCATAAGATAAAGACGGATAAGACGCACCCAGGGTGTTGTCGCTTCGGGATCATGTTTTAAAGTTTCTTCTAATTCCTTTATTGCTTTCTCGGTATCTCCCTTGCGATGATAAATCATCGCAGATAAATAATGGGACAGGGACTTCCCTTTAAGTTGCGTTGTAGATTGACCATACACAGATTTCACACCCATACTTAAATTAGAAGGAGAAACCTGGCAATTAGCAATAATAAACAAACAAGGTAATAAAAAAAATATTTTTCTCTTAAAAAATCTCATAATCATTCTAATCCCTTGTATAATTATTTTAATTCCGGAAATAATAACCCTGTTATCTGACTAAATGGGGCAAAACTCAACCGATGAATTGGAGACGGACCCAATTTTTCAATTGCTAATAAATGTTCCTTTGTTCCGTAACCTTTATGTTTTGCAAACCCATATCCAGGATATTCTTTATCAAAAACTTTCATAATTCTATCTCGTGTTACTTTTGCGATAATACTTGCCGCTCCAATCGATACAGAGCGTTGGTCCCCTTTTACAATTTTCCATGCAGGACATGGAAATCCTTTGATTTCATAACCATCAACCAAAAGTAAATCCGGTTTGTTTTTTAAACGAGAAACGGCTTCTGACATCGCACAAATATTCGCTAATTGTATTCCTATTTCATCAATTTTTTTATTATCAATTACCGAGATACCAATATCGTGTTCTCCTGACATAAGTATATCAAACAATTCCTCCCTTTTTCTTTCCGTTAATTTTTTAGAGTCATCAATTCCTTCAACCTCTGAATACAAAACTACCGCAGATGCTACAATAGGTCCTGCCAACGGACCTCTCCCCGCCTCGTCTACACCAGCAATATAAAAAAAACCCTGCTCTTTCCCTTTATTCTCAAAAAAACATTTATTTAAAAGGTTGCTTTTATCTGACATTAATAATATATATTCCCTATATACAAATTTTAACTTAAATCATTCCTTTTTTAAAACAATCAGGGCGAGCATGTCATCAGACATTCTCGCCCTAAATTAGTACAAATTAAATTCTAAATATTATAGTCCTGGCGGTAGTAGATGTCCATAGGACAATGTTGTTCTGGAACCATCAGTATTAAATACTGTAATGAAATTTACATTAGCACCTTGAACATCATTTGGTCCACCGATCCATTCAATAGTGCAGGAACCATTCCTCTTGGTGTCAACAATTCCTACACCCGGAATAGGAGTGGTATCATTCGGACTGATTGGTCTGTCCGGAACCTTTACACCCTGTCCACCTTCTTGACCTCTGACACCACCATTTTGAACTGTGGAATCTGGATCATATGCACATGGACGGAACGCCAAAGCAGACCGAGGTGCAATGGTGAAACTGTTGTTCGGTGGGAAAGGTCCCAGCATAACACCATCTGCATTGTAATAGGTAATGTAGCATACCAATGTCGTATCTACATTACTCTTCAGGTAAATAAGATTCATAGAACCTGATTTACCCACTGCTGGAGCAACGGGTACTCCGACATTTGCCGGAAGCGAGTCTGAGAACCAGGGTACTGCTAATGAGGCAGCAAAGGCCACTCCAGTTCCTACTAACACTACCAATGCGGCGAAACTAAGTTTTCTCATCTTTTCACCTCCTCTCGTGGGGGTTTACCTAAACTTTTTGTCATGCTCACTTCACATGACATTGTTTAGTTTCTTATTCAATTTTCACTATATAGTTTATACCACAAACCAGTTTGGAATGTCAAGTCAAAATTTAAAAATTTTTCAAAAATTTTATTCCCTAAAAAATACTGAAAATATATTCACTTAACCAGACTCTCCATAATCAAACCTAAACGACACAATAAAATAATAGAATTAAAGACAATAAATAACTATAAAATCATTTAGGATTTGTTTATGAAATAATTATTAAGAAGAAACTTCATTATAAGTAGCACCTTGCCTTTGTTCCCATATATGTACATGACTACTGAAAAACAAAATACTACAAATCTTCTACTTATAATTTCCGACGATTTGAATAATTATTTCTCTTACCTTAATTGCAAATCCAAAACTTTAACACCTAATATAGTCACATTACAGAAACAGTCTATTACCTTTACAAATACATACTGCCAATACCCTCTTTGTCATCCCTCAAGAACAAGCATGCTTACAGGGCTTCATCCTTTTTCTACTGGTGTTTATATGTTCGAGCCAATTAATAAAGAAGATTTACCTATAATGCCTCAATATTTCAAAGAAAATCTCTTCTCTACGGCAGGGATAGGTAAAGTCTTTCATCCAAAGTACAACATAGAAAGCGTGTGGGGTTACAATTTTGAAATAGGGGATAACTTATATAATTTAATAGAAAAAAAAGAAGACCCTTTGAACTCTCAAAATTTTTGCTATGGACCTGTTGATATCCCCGTTGAGGATACAAACGACTACAAAATTATTAAGCAAGCCTCCGACTTCATTAAATCACAAAAGAATAACCCCTGGTTTCTCGCCATTGGGCTACATACTCCTCATACCCCTCTTTTTGTCCCTAAAAAATATCTTGAGAAAATTCCAAGAAACATCGTAAAAAAACCAGAAGTGCTTGACGATGACTTAAATGATATTCCTATCGCAGGAAAAAAATTGATAACAAAATATGATAATGTAGATATTCATCAACTCGTTTTAGAAAGAAACATATGGGAAGAGGTCATTTATTTTTATTTAGTTAGAATAGCATTTATGGATGAACTTATTGGAATCTTACTTAAAAATCTTGAAGACTCAGGAATCTTAAACAAAACTTGTATCATCCTTTGTGGAGACAATGGATGGCATATGGGTGAAAAAAAACGATGGCAAAAATTTACACTATGGCAGGAAGCAACTAAAGTTCCCCTTATTATGCATCTTCCTTATGGACACAAAGGAGGATTAACAATCAAAGAACCTGCTGGACTTGTCGATATCTTCCCAACAGTAACTGATATTTGTTCTATCACCCGACCTGATAAATTGGAAGGAAAAAGTTTGCTTCCATCAATAGATGGAGAAAATAGTAAGGAACCACATGTAGTAATTTCTCAAATAGAAAATAATAATTTTTCTTTCAGAACAAAAGACTATTGTTATATAGTTTATTATGATGGAAGTGAAGAACTGTATAATTATAACTCGGACCCCAAAGAATGGCATAACATCGCTCAATTAAAAGAAAGCAAAGAAATCAAAAGAAACATCGTTTCAAAAATCCCCAGAAATCTAAAAGAGAAAATAGCATCTATCATGAAAAAGGATATTTTCAATCTATAGGCTAATTCAAATATCCAAGGTTTTGTAAAACCTCTTGTGTCTCATCGGAGACATCTACAACTTTTCTCCCGTCTTCTATCTCTTTTGAATAATACTCAGCCCAAAAGAAAAATCCTTGATTATCCTGAGAATTATCTACTTTTTCTCCTTTCATATCCTCACTCGAAAAATAAAAGAGTTTCTCATCCTTTGATTGTAAAACTTGATAATTTGGCGGATATCGCAATAATAAACACTTCTGAATATGAATTTTTATTTCACTTCTATCTTCCACAGGTACAATTTGAACAATAGCAGGAGTTGGACTCTTAGGCAAAAAGATATCTGCCTTTAACTCCATTGCTGTTGTTCTCTCATTTTTTGTTCGTAATACCCCACCCTGAATTTTTGAATATAGAATAGGGACAGAGCTTTGTATATTTACCGAACCCGTCCAAAAAGAGGACGGATTGTAGAAACACAACCACCAGCCCTCTTTCTTCAAGCCAAATTTTTGTAATAATAATTCTGACATACTCCGAAATACTTCTGGATGTTCTGAACTTATGTTATAGTATTCAGCCATACTCTTTTGTAAGTCAAACAAACATTTCATTCCTTTGGGAATATCCTCTAAAAGTTTAAATCTTTCTTGCAGCAAAGCCCTCATATCACCTCTAAGACTTGAAGAAAATACAGTTCTCCCCTTCTTACGGCCACCTTTTATAAGTTCTAATAAAGATACCCCATCTAATAAATTATTCATCTCTTGATTGATAACTCCTAATATTGTCGGTACGATGTCTTCTAATATCACTCTATCTTTAACACGAAACCCTGCATATTTGTTATAGGGAAACTTTACAATAGTTACATTGCGCATACTCTCCTCATATACATTGTCATGTCCATACAAGCCATGTTCTCCAAGCGATTCACCATGGTCAGATACAACTGCTATAAAAGCAGAGTCATATAAACCATTTTTTTTCAGAAAATCAAAAAAATCTCCCAAAGCATAGTCCACCTTATAAACACAGTCGTTATAAAGAGCACGGATATAATCTATCTCTTCTTCTGTCGGAAAAACATCCCCAGACGCAATATACTGAAGTAACGCTCCTCCCTTAGGAATGTTTTCACAACCTATATATCCTATCTCTGGCCTTGTCAACCCACGCGAAAATATCTTATACTCTTCCTCTCCTGCATCATAAATTAAATCCCCATATGCTTTTGAATGTATATCATAGTTATGCATAAAAACAAATATTTGTTGAGTTTTATTACTCTGTATCCATTCTTTTGCATCTTCACAAACTTCAATTACACTCCTTCTATTCCCTTCCCGCCCCTCTTCAGGAACAGAAAACAAATCCATCCCCCTTGCAAACCCGCGTGAAGGAATAAACCACCATAGGAAACCAGCAAATCCTGCTGTTATATAGCCATGGTTTCTCATCACCTCTGGTAAAGTCATCACATGAGGATAAACATCTGTATTACGAGTTAGACCATGTCCTTCTGGATATAGACCTGTTAGCAAACTCATGTGGGCCACAGGAGTAAATGTCTGCGTGGTATATGCATCCTCAAAAACAACGGCATCCTTTGCAAAAGCATCCAGACAAGGACTTGTGGGCAAAAAATATCCATAAGGGAGTATGTGGTCCGGCCGAAGTGTATCACATGAGATAATAAAAATAGGTGTTCCAAGTCTCTCATCTCCCTCTAAGAGATTAATAAGCATAGGATTACCCCATACCCCAAAATCACCATTTAATTTGTCAATAGGATTTATACTATAAATAAACTCTACCTCTTTTCCTTCATATTCAGATAGGTCTAAATTTGCTTTTTTCCAATTTCTATCCTCTACTTCTATTTTAGGTTTCATTTCCCTATGAAATAATCGCTTCGTCTCATTACCCCATTTGATGTCAATAGAGAAAACTACTCCATCTGATTCCCAGTCCTTTTCCTCTGAATCTTTCTGATAAGCACCTATAACAGGATTATAAATCCCTGTATAAAAAACTAATTTCATCCCTTTTTCAATTTTTATTTTTGACACGATTTTTTCGTCCCACAAAACATCCATACAAATCCCCCCTATTGTGATCTGCCGGGGATGTTTTTTATCATAAGGAATAAATTCTAATTTTTCCAGTTCTACACCGCTCTTCTCCGTTATCCCTTTTATTTCCAGCCATACTTTATCCGTTATATCAAACAGGGGATTATTCCTGTCGGAAAATCTCAAAGAGAAAGAATATACATGCAATTTCCCATCATTAATTAGTCTTATTTCTTCCGAAGGGAAATACGGTTTATCCCCTGTTTTTTTACCCGACCAACCCCATCGTATTGCATAACCTTCCTGACTCAATAAGTATATCTGAACAAACTGATACATACCCAAATCAATAGTGGATGTTATAGAAAACAACCCAACACCTGATTCATTATCAAAAAACTTTTCCCATTCTCCACCTTTTATCATCACTTTTGGAGATTTATCCCTGTTTTCCCAATAATCTTTTGAAAAACGATAAATCGTATTGCCTTCACCCAACGATACATTTACATAAAAACAAATTAAAACAATACAAAGAACAAGTATTCTTCTAAATATCAAACAGAAGGTATCTTTTTTCTTTTTTTGAAAACCATTCATAATTACTCTCAATATTTATAGATAGCCTGTGTTCTTAATATTCTCTATGGCC
>CAKZKR010000084.1 GCA_937124615.1 uncultured bacterium | reverse complement strand
TTTTTTTCTTTCTTTATAGCAATACCAAATAAAAAGTATAGAAAGAAAGAAAATTAAAAATATAATATAATAATCTATAACATATAAATATTTTACAAAAATATTTGAGAAATAATTTTCAAGAGTAGTTATACTTGTTTTCCATTCCGGTAATAGTTCCTCTGATATTCCTACACTTTCATTTCCAAAAATACGGATTACAATATCTCTAAATCTCGCTCTCACATGTGCTGGATTTACTGTATTGTATATAAATGGAGATAATTTTAAGAACCAAAATGTCCAAATAGAAGTAGAACCTATGCACTGTACAGACCATAAAAAAGTTTTCTTTTCGAATTTATTATTTAGTATTAAAACTATAATTTGAATAATCGGGAAAAGAGAATAGACCGCATGAAACCAAGGTATAACTAAGTTTGATACTGTTCCTAAAATGTACCATAACTCCTTTTTGCAGTCTGAATATATGTATTGAAACAAAGCATATAAGGATAATATTGATAAAAATTGCAAAAAGGCATAGCACCTTAACTCTTGATGAAACCAAATGCTAAAAGGTGACAAACAAAATAAAAGAGAGGCTAAAAAAGCGGATTTGCGCCCCCCAATATCTTTTGCGAAAAGATACACAGTTGTAATTGTCATTAAGCCAAATGTAATAGGCAAAAGTCTCCATAACCACTCATAATCATCAAAAATATTCAACCAATAATACAGTATTATTGCAGAGAGAGGAGAT
Organism: uncultured bacterium; assembly: GCA_937124615.1. Classification (GTDB taxonomy): domain Bacteria; phylum Hydrogenedentota; class Hydrogenedentia; order Hydrogenedentales; family Hydrogenedentaceae; genus Hydrogenedens. Next base: position 18,076 of record CAKZKR010000084.1, on the reverse strand, counting down.
ATACCAAGGTCTGGAGCATTTATATAAAATATCGAAATAAAGTCTGTTAGATTACAAACCTTAAAATTTCCAATAACGACATATTCATCAAAAGTAACTGACTGGTCACTTATTTTGTATACTCTAACAAAAAATGCAGTGATTAATATTATTACTAATAATAAACAGTCTAATTTACTAAATTTATATTTTTGGGAATCTTCCTTTATATCTTTATTCATGCATTACATAATTCTTTTAACTTGCTTTTATATTTCAGGGGTAAAAGTCATTACATCCACTTACAAAATTATTCTAATGTTGTGTCTTTATTAGTGTGGAAATGCCCAAATATATGGAACAAGCGAATATCCAAGAAATTGGGTAAAGACTTAACAAAGTTTTTTATAGAATAGCGATTAAAACGAAGTAAAATCCAGAGGAAAATAATCGGTTGAGCTATAGTTATACACATCAATTTACTTAATTTGATTATAGCCTTTGTATATAAACCCTCTGGTTTTTTTTGGTATATTTTTAATAAGTAATTAACAAAAAATTTGGGGTAGATAGCTGCAAATTGTTTTAATAGGTTTAAGGGTGTATTGGCTGTTGTTAAAAAATCTTTTTCTGTATCATCATGTAAGTATTCTGGCTTTTCCTTTTCAACTTTCTCGCGTAATTCAGTACCTTCATACAAAGTCAACGAATACAAGAGGAAAAAATATGGCTTCGGTAATTCCGTCAACATTTTTACAGTGTTGATTTCATCTTCCTCCGTTTCATATGGATTATCACATATAACATCGTAATACGGAACTATTGGATATTTATGTATTATTTCTCCAATTTTCTTATATCTGCCTGATAAAAAAGAACGCTTATATATATCTTTACAAATCTGTTCACTCCCAGTCTGTAAACCTATATGAAGTGAGGCAAGTCCTGCATCAACCGCTACCTTAATTTTTTCTTCGTTAACAAAATTTGGTGAACCCAGTGCAATAAATGGTTTCGCAACTTTTTGTTTATATAGGTAAAAGAATCTTTCCAATGTTTCCATCTTTTGCGCAAAAAAATTATCATCCAGTATCGAAACAAATAATAATGGTAGTTCTTCTGACACTCCTGCTGATATCTCGTCTACCATCCGTTCTGGTGAAGTCCATCGTATTCGCCACTTTTCATATAATTTTGGGAAAACAGAATTAACACAATAAGTACAATTGTAGACGCATCCTCTTGAGCTAACAATTCGATATATACCCCCATTGAAAGCACTATGTTTAGTGTATAGTTTCTTTGTAAGCAAATGTACTTTATCTTTATACAAAATAAATGCATTGGGTGTTAATCTCGGAACATAAGGTAATGAGTCTAAATCTTCTATTAATGGATTCAACGGATTTCTAATCAGTTCTTTACCATCTAACCACGCCATGTTATTAACTGTTTTTAGAGATTTTCCATCGTTTATAGCTCGGCAAACATCCAAAATAGATTTTTCTCCTTCACCAATGCACAAATAATCAGCATATTGTGCACACCTTAAAGGTGCAGATGTGGGGTGTATTCCCCCCCATATAATTGGGAAGGATGTGAATTTATTTTTCAGAAATAATGTTACATCCTTCGCACTACGAAATTCAGAAGCAGTTAAACTAATCCCAACCCATTCTGGTGATAACTCACGAACAAAACCTTCTAATGCTTCCAGCATTTTATTATTTTCAATATTAAATCTCGTCAAATATAAAAGTACCGACTCATGCCCATTAAGCAAAAGAATTTTATGAAGTAACTTTAGTCCCAATATATTTAAATTTTTCTGAACCGATATTAAAAGAACTTTCATAGATTTATTCTTTTCCAATAATAAATTAAATGACTTCTATTTGAAATTTATTCCTAATACAACACAGAAAACAAAAAAACAACATCAATTATATAAGTTCTTTACATATTATAGTATTTAAAAATATGATCTATACAATACTCTAATTAAATATTCCCAACTATTTTGCCGATGTTTATGTTCTTCTTATTCCTTTTAGTAATCTATATTTTTAATTTTTAAGTATTTAATATACTACTCATAACATACCTCCTTCTGCCTTGCTTTTAGGTAATCTATATTTTAAGGATAGTTAATATAGTTTTATTTAATATGTGATATCCATTTTCTTCTATTTTCTTGAGATGAAGTATATCTGCTTTTTCCCAAAACTCTCTTGTAGAAATTATATTATTCCATAAATCTTCATACATTTTTTTGAAAACAATACTTCCGTTAAAAACCTTTTCTATCTTTTCCTGAGCCTCATCCCTTTCATTTTTAGAATATAAAATCAATCCTTTCAAAAAAAGTGCGTGATAAAATTTGGGAGAACATCCACATATATAATCACATACTTTTTCAGCTATATCTATCTCATCATTTTGAACTAAAGAATTTATAACTAAAATATAATTGTAAGAATAAAAGGGTGGCCAGATTGAAAAATATTTTTGTACAATCTCCTCTCTTCTTTGATTCTCTTTTTCATCTTCTGTTTTCATTTTTAATATTTTTATAACATTATTATAGTCAATAGATCCAAAGGGTGGAACATTAATTTTTACATTTTTAAACTTTTTGTGAAAGTCCCTTTCAATCTTTAAAACATACAAATTAAATTTTCCTGGAAAATGCCTGATATTCACTTTGAGTCCAAATGGAGACAAGTTTTTTACCAAAACATATGTTGGGTCTGTCTTATAAATCCAAGTAAGTAATGTCGTTTCCATTAAGACCCATAATGAATTGTTTTCCATATTATCAATATCTTTTGAAAACATTTCCGTAGCGTTATCCGCTACAGATTGCAAAGAAAATATTGGCTTTAAAATATAATCCTCCCTTTTCTTATATGCTTTCCATGTTTCAAATACATTCGCACCTAATTGCAAGTCAAGAACCATATCACCCTCTTTTACATTTTCATCTAAATAAGCAACAGCATTTTTGTAATCGGGTCTTCTATTGAATTGGATAAAACCTATACTTTGAAGCAAGAATAGAAAGAAAGTAATAATAATAAGGGATACTCGGAGTACATTATTCTTCTGTTCAAATATAGAATAAGCAATTACTATATACAAAAATGCAAAGTAATAATAGAAATATAGAGGTAGAAAAAAGGGTTTCCCTGTAGCTATTCTTAATAATAAAAATGGAAGAAAAGAAATAATTAAAGAATATAGTAAATAATATTGTTTTGTTTCTTTTCCAATTTCTTCTCGGAATAAATAATTTTTTATGGAAATGAAAGTGAAAAATACAACATGAAAAATAATTAAAAATAATAACAGATAATCTATAATTACCCATCTAATTATCAAATACAACCAAACACTATTCTTTACAATTTCATATGTATTTGTTTTCCAATAAGGTAGTAATTCATTGGAAATCCCTGCACAATCTATTCCGAACAAACTCGCTATAATAAATCTGATATTTAATTGTTCCATTTCAGTAAGAGTAAGGTTATATACAGGCGGATTTACCCAAAATATCCAAAACATATAAGAAGATACTGCTATTAGATTTAATACAGTCCAAAAAATAATATCTTGAAACCTTTTTCTTCTTCTAAAACATACCAACAACGGGAATTGAATAAATGGAACTATTAAATATAAAGCATGAAACCATGGAAGCATTAAATTTAAAAATATTCCTATCCATAACCATCCTTTTTTTTCACTATTATATAAGTATTTTAAAAAAACAAACCACGACAACAATGAAAAAAAAAGTAAAAAAGAATAACTTTTGACTTCTTGTTGAATATAAATATTGAAAGGTGATACAGCCATTAATAAACTTGCAAAAAAACCTACTTGCCAATTTTTTATCTCTCTCCCCAAATAATAAATTATTACTACCGACAAACATCCAAAAGTTATGGGTAAAAGTCTCCAAATCCATATAGCATCGGGGAGCAAACGAATCCAGAAATAGTATAAAATTAACCCTGCTGGGGAAATGCCATATTCAGGTACATTTATAAACAGTAATTTAATATTTGTCAACAAATCACATATTTTTATATTGGCGATATGAATGTATTCTTCGTGCCAGAGGGACTGTTCTGTAATTTTGTACAAGCGAAGAAGTAGTGCAATCAGGAATAAAAAAGATATTAGAAAAACATCTCGATATTTTGACCAAAAATCCCTCAATGTAAAAACACTTTTCTATTCATTTTCTTTTCCATAAGAAAACCCAAAAATGTTCTATTATCCCTTTGATTGAATTTGTGCAAGGATTTTTGCCAGTCTTCTTTCAGATTGGATAGATGCTCGGACTGTATGATAATTAATTTTCCAGGCATGTGCCATATAATCCCATAGCAAATTATTATTCTCGTCAAATAATGGGAACCATTCCCCTACCGCATGATTGATAACATAATCCATAACAAAACGATGTACATTCTCATAAGCATCAAAATATCTCTCATCTCCAAATAGTAGATAGGCATCTAACATTGCAACCAATGTTTCCGCCTGTTGCCAAAATTCTTTATTCCTTTCGCGAGCAGGTCCGTCATTCGGGCCCTCACAATATACTCCACCTCTTTCCCAATCAATTCCATATTTTATGCAATGGTCAAACATTTTTTTCATCTTTTCTTTATAAGGGTCAACATCCTCCCCAAGAATGTTCATCGTATGGTTTAAAAGCCAACAAAATTCTACATTATGCCCGAAACTGGTATTATTCAAAGGCCTTCCTTCGGGTTCATCTACATCACGGTCTGAACCCCAAACATTCTTAAAAATAATGGCTCTTAATGGTGTCCAGTCAAAACCAAATTGAGCAATCCCCGTCCCAAATTCAGGATGTACCATGTGTTGAAAAATGAGTTTTATTACATTCAGCGTATCCTGTTTATGTTTTAGAGACCCTGTCGCTTCATATAAGTTTGTAAAGGCTTCCATTAAATGCATGTGTACATCAAACGATTTTCTATCCCCTCCATATACCCCCGGTTTCTTAGGTGTCCAATCATTTTCAAAAAACTCACCAAAACCTCCGTGTGCAATATCTACAGCCTGTGCTTTAATAGTTCTCCATGTTTCTTCAGCAAGTTCTAATGCCTCTTCATCTCCTGAGGCCATTGCATATTCACTCAATGAATATATTCCAAAAGATTGACCATACATAATCTTACTTTCATCAATAGGTGTCCCATCTTTTTCAGTAATCCAAATCCATCCTTTGTATTTGTTATCCCAAAAATGATTCTTCAAAAATTCTACTCCTTGTTGAGCTATTTTTAAATACTTTCCATTTCCTAAATTGGATCGGTGTGCCGAAGAGTATGTGTATATCATCCTTGTTTGGCATATTAGTGTTTTCTTCGTTTCATTTGTAGGTCTTCCTTCACGGTCAAGATATGTCAAAAAACCGCCATATTCTTCATCTATACCATGTGTCTCCCAGAAAGGAAGTAATTCATTAAACAAATGATTTTGCATTTCCTTTAATAATTTCTCAACACGCTCCTTAGTTATCATACCTATTTTTCCTTGTATTATTTATTTTTTATCTTTATACCATTTTTTATTTATTATAATATGGAAGTTTCAGTTAATTCATTTCAATAAATACACATATTTTTACCTTTGATTCAAACATTTTACTTGCAATATTTCATTTAAATTTGCTATTATATCCTTCCTATTTGTTTTGTTTTTTTCGGTGTTCCCGTAGCTCAATTGGATAGAGCGCTTGGCTACGGACCAAGAGGCTGGGGGTTCAACTCCCTCCGGGAACGCCATTTTTCTTTTTAAAATAATTTACATATAAATTCTTGACAATAGTGTAAAAATAGTATATAATTACCCTTTACACAATATCGTGTAAACTAAAGCACTAAATATGGTATTATATTTAATAAATATTTTTTTGGAGTAGTTTATGAATCATCAGAGAATCAAGTCTGAAATTCCTACCTGTTCTTTTTGTGGCAAAAAACACAATGAAGTATCAAAACTAATAGCAGGTCCTGATGTTAACATCTGTGATGAGTGTGTTCGTCTGTGCGCTGAAATAATCCGCGATGATCAAAACCGTAAAAAACATAGAAGAACTGTTAAAGTTCCAACTCCCCGAGAAATAAAAGAGTTCTTAGACCAATATGTGATAGGACAGGAACAATCAAAGAGAATACTTTCTGTTGCTGTTCACAATCATTACAAAAGAATTGCGTATGGTGGTGAAATTCAAGGTGTTGAAATACAAAAATCAAATGTTTTACTCATAGGACCCTCAGGAAGTGGAAAAACATTACTTGCAGAAACCTTAGCCAGAATGTTGGATGTTCCCTTTGCAATTGTTGATGCAACCACATTAACAGAGGCGGGATATGTTGGCGATGATGTAGAAAACATCATATTAAAACTATTACAAAATGCCGAATTTGATATTGCTCGTGCAGAAACCGGTATTGTTTATATTGATGAAATAGACAAAATAGCCCGCAAAAGTGATAGCCCTTCTATTACCCGTGATGTTTCCGGAGAAGGTGTTCAACAAGCCTTACTAAAAATTTTAGAAGGAACTATATCTAATGTCCCACCTCAAGGTGGTAGAAAACATCCACAACAAGAATGCATCCAAGTGGATACCCGTAATATTTTATTCATCTGTGGTGGAGCTTTTAATGGTCTTGAAAGAATTATACAGAAACGAGTTGGCAAAAATATTATTGGGTTTAAAGCAGATATTAAATCTAAAAAAGAGTATAGTATCGGTGAATTACTCGCTATGGTGAAACCAGAAGACTTGATTTCTTTTGGTATGATTCCCGAATTTGTAGGTAGAATTCCTATTGTAGCCACACTTCACGAATTAACTGTTTCTGATTTAAAGAGAATTCTTATAGAACCCAAAAACGCCATTACAAAGCAATATGAAAAACTATTCGAACTTGAAAATGTAAAACTCAGGTTTTCCGAAGACACTATAGAGGCTATTGCAGAATACGCTATTAAAAAAGAAACAGGGGCCAGAGGTCTTCGGAGTATTCTGGAAGAAGTAATGTTGGATATAATGTTTGAATTACCATCAAAAAAAGATATCCGAGAATGCATAATTACCCCGGGAGTAATTACAAAAATGGAAGAGCCTCTTTTTGTATATGAACAGGATATACGTTCTAAAACGGAGGCAAAAAATCGAACCGCTTCTGCATAATTCTTTTGTTATTTAAAATATTTCTTATTCCTTTTACACAATGCCAATTCATTTGTGTTATTCTGTTTAACCAATTTTCAATATTATTTTTCTGGATTAATATATATGGGCACTGCTAATAAAATAAAGGATAATTCTCGAACAAATTTATCTTCCAAAACAGAGATATTACCCGTCCTCCCATTAACAGATATTGTATTATTTCCTAAAAATACTGCTCCCATTTTAGTTTTTAAAGAGACATCCTTAAATGCAGTTCAGGAATCGATGCAAACCTCAAGAGCGATTTTTCTGGCATACCAAGATACTGCTAATAAAAATGAAGGACATTCCTACATAGAAACAGGGATTCTGGCTCAAATCCAACAAGCCCTTGTTCTGCCAGATAGTACAATAAAAATTCTCGTTGATACTTTAACCCGTGCAAAAATTATTAATTGGATACAAGAAAAACCTTTTCTTAAAGCAGAAATACAAACTTTTTTATTGAGATATCCTCATTCTAGTAAAAAAATAAAAACAACATTAAAACATTTAAAATCTATATTATTAAAAGAATTTGAAATTTATACTTCTGAAAATACTAAAATTCCTCCAGAAACTATTAAACTAATCCATCATTGTTCAAATTATGAGGAAATAGCAGATATTGTTTGTACTCATCTGAACATTCCCAACCATGAAAAACAGAGTTTACTTAAAATAACCCATTTAAAAAACCTTTTAACAACGGTTATAAAAATTCTTCGTCGTGAGAACTTGAATTTTGCTAAAGAAAAGAAAATGATGTCGCATCTAAAAAATTTTTTTGACGAAGATACAAAACCCTGGATTTTAGATGATTCAGAAGAATCTCCTTTAGATATACAAAGTATTCCAGATTTCCCCTCAGATATTGATGAGTTAAAACAACTTATAAAAAAATCCCATCTTCCCCTTCATGTTCTAGAAAAAGCCAACGCTGAAATAAAACACATGGAAAAAGTTCAGTCTTATAGTCCAGAGTACTCAACAATTATGGAATACATAGAATGGTTATGTAGTCTTCCCTGGAATAAGAGAACTAAGGACAGAATAGATCTAAACCGTGCTAAAAAAATTTTAGACCGAGACCATTATGGTTTAGATAAAGTTAAGGACCGCATATTAGATTTCCTTGCCGTTCGTGTACTGAGTAAAAATTTAACAAAAGGTCCCGTTTTATGTTTTGTAGGTCCACCTGGTGTCGGTAAAACTTCCTTGGGTAAATCAATCGCTTCTGCATTAAACCGTAAATTTATAAGGATGTCATTAGGTGGTATACGGGATGAAGCTGAAATTCGAGGACACATTCGCACTTATGTCGCTTCTATGCCCGGAAAAATTATTCAGAACATCAAAACAGTAAAAGTTAAGAATCCTGTATTTGTTTTTGATGAAGTTGATAAAATTGGGACAGATTTTCGTGGAGACCCAGCATCGGCTTTACTTGAAGTTTTAGACCCCGAACAGAATAAATATTTTACAGACCATTATTTAAATATAGAATTTGATTTATCTGAAGTATTCTTCATTGCTACAGCAAACAATGAATATGACATTCCTCCACCCTTGTTGGACCGTATGGAAATAATAAGAATTCCCGGTTATACCCCTACAGAAAAATATGAAATTGCACGAAAACACTTGATCCCGAGACAAATAAAATCGTCTGGACTAAAAAAGAAAGAAATTCTTTTCAAACCCAACGCTATTTCTTATCTAATCACCAAATACACAGAAGAAGCAGGTGTCCGTGAATTAGAACGACAGATTTCAAGAATTGTTCGTAAAGTAGCCCGTTGGTTTGTTACAAAAGAAAAAACCCCTCCCATAACCATCACTAAAGAAGAAATAGAAACTATATCAGGTATACCTATTTACTCAAGGGTTCAATTAACAAAAAATCTTTCAGAAGGGATGGCTGTAGGAATGGCATGGACTCCTTATGGAGGAACAATTCAAATTATTGAAACAAGTATCATGGAGGGAAAAGGGAATCTTCTTTGTACAGGACAATTAGGCTCAGTTATGACAGAATCTGCTCAAACTGCATTAACCTATATTCGGTCTAATTCAACCTTACTTGGTCTACCTCCTAATTTTTACAAGGATATGGATATACACATACATGCCCCTGAGGCTTCTATCCCTAAAGATGGTCCATCTGCAGGGATAACAATAGCCGTTTCTTTACTTTCTGCACTTCTAAAACGACCTATGCCAGAAGGCTTCGCCATGACAGGTGAGATAACACTTACAGGTAAAGTTTTACCTGTAGGAGGTATCCGAGAAAAATTGCTTTCTGCATATATGGCGGATATAAAGCACATTATTCTTCCAAAAGAAAACGAAAAGGATTTAAGAGAAATCTCATCAGAAATAAAAGAACAATTGTGTTTTCATTTTGTTAAGGAAATCATGGAGGTTTTCGATATTATATTTCCTATTAATAAGAAATAATAAACCTCTTTTCCCTCAACTAAATTGTACCTTTTGCTATCTCTTTTTATGTATATAAAATAAAAAATTGTTATAATTTATTATTCTTTTTACTTTCTTTCCGACATAATAACCCTTAGAGAAGGTCTTTTTTATATGTATAATGGAATGTATAATCACAATGAAATTGAGAAAAAATGGCAAAAGTATTGGCTTGAAAATAAAACATTCAAATCTGAAATTGACTATTCCAAACCGAAATATTATGTTTTAGATATGTTTCCCTACCCAAGTGGTGACGGACTTCATGTGGGACATCCAGAGGGTTATACTGCTACAGACATAATAGCAAGGTATAAAAGAATGAAAGAATTCAATGTATTACATCCTATGGGTTGGGATGCATTTGGTTTACCTGCAGAACGCCATGCGGTTCGTACAGGTGAACATCCAGCAGTAGTAACAAAAAAGAATTGTGATACCTTTCGCAGACAAATTCAATCTCTTGGGCTTTCTTATGATTGGGACCGTGAAATAAATACAACAGACCCTGAATACTATAAGTGGACTCAATGGATATTTACTGTCTTATTTGAAAGGGGTCTTGCATACGAAACAGAAGCCCCTGTAAATTGGTGTCCTGCATTAGGAACTGTTTTAGCCAATGAGGAAGTTAAAGACGGTAAATATGTTGAAACTGGAGACCCTGTAGAAAAAAGGATGATGAGGCAATGGATGTTAAAAATTACCGCTTATGCAGAAAGATTATTAGAAGACTTGAATGAACTGGATTGGCCACCAGGAATAATTGCCATGCAAAGAGAGTGGATTGGAAGAAGCGAAGGTGCTGATGTTGACTTCGCTATTGATGGAACCAACATGAAATTTACAGTATTTACTACAAGGCCTGACACACTTTTTGGTGCTACTTATTGCGTATTAGCACCTGAACACCCCTTTGTACTACAAATAACAAAATCAGAATGTATGGATGCGGTTAAGGAATATATTGAGCAGTCGACAAGAAAAAGTACTCAAGAACGCATGAAAGATGAAAAAGAAAAAACAGGTGTTTTTACAGGAGCCTATGCAATCAACCCTGTAAACAACACAAAAATACCCATATGGATAGCAGATTATGTATTGGCTGAATATGGTTATGGTGCAATTATGGCAGTTCCTGCTCATGATACACGAGATTATGATTTTGCAAAAAAATACAACCTCCCCATTATTGAGGTAGTATCGGGAGGAGATATTTCTAAAGAAGCCTATACGGGTGATGGGATACTTATTAATTCACCATTGATTAATGGACTTACTGTTCCCGAGGCTAAAAAGAAAATTACAAAATGGTTAGAAGAAAACAATCTTGGAAGAGCGACTGTAAACTACAAACTTCGCGATTGGCTTTTTTCTCGGCAAAGATATTGGGGCGAGCCATTCCCCATAATCCGTTTGTCAGATGGTACTGTTAAAGTGGTACCTCTCAAAGACCTACCTGTTTTATTACCCGAATTAGATAATTACAAACCTACCGAAACAGGTGAGCCACCTCTTGCCCGTGCTAAAGATTGGGTAAATACTGTTGACCCTGAAACAGGATTATATGCTACTCGTGAAACCAATACCATGCCCCAATGGGCAGGGTCTTGTTGGTATTTTTTAAGGTTTGTTGACCCGCAAAATGATAAAGAAGCATGGTCAAAAGAAGCAGAGCGATATTGGATGCCCGTAGACCTTTATATCGGAGGAGCGGAACATGCTGTCTTACATCTACTTTATTCAAGATTCTGGCATAAAGTTTTATACGACGCGGGTTATGTATCCACAAAAGAACCATTCAAAAAGCTATTTAATCAAGGAATGATTCTTGCCTATTCATATCAGGACAATAATGGGAAATATTACTACCCTTATCAGGTTGAGCAAAGAGATGGGAAATGGTTTGTAAAAAATATGGATATCCCTGTTGAAACAAAAATCGAAAAAATGAGTAAATCCCGTTATAATGTTGTCAATCCAGATGAGGTAATTGAAAAATACGGAGCCGACGCAATGCGGATGTATGAAATGTTCATGGGGCCTCTGGATAGGGATAAACCATGGACCGACGAAGGAATACAGGGTGTATATAGATTTCTTAAAAGAATATGGGCACTCTTTATTGATGATGAAAATGGAAATATCTCTTCTCGATTTGTAGATTCCGGAGGAAACCTTACAATAGAGAAAGAATTACATAAAACGATTAAATCTGTATCAGAAGATATCGAAGGGCTTCAATTTAATACTGCCATTGCTAAAATGATGGAGTTTATTAACTCTGCATATAAAACAGACAAAATTGATAAACATATAGGAGAAAAGTTCATTCTTATTTTGTCCCCTTTTGCTCCCCATATTGCTGAAGAAATATGGGAAAGATTGGGGCATAATCATACATTAGCCTATGAACCATGGCCTAAATATGATGAAAACTTAATAAAAGAAGACAAAATAGAGATACCTATTCAGGTAAATGGAAAATTAAGAGGTAAGATAACTATATCTATAAATTCAAGTGACAAAGAAATAATAGAGTATGCAAGAAAAGAAGAAAAAATAATTCCTTACTTAGAAGGAAAACAGGTTGTTAAGGAGATATATGTCCCGGGCAAATTAATAAATTTTGTAGTCAAAGGTTAACCTTCAAAAGCACCTATATGCCAGGTCCTATCAAAAATAAAATATGGTTTTCTTTAATCTTACTATCTATTTCTTTATGTTACAATTTATTTCTAATGGGACAATCATCTTTTCCAGCGGACTTTTATAATGTAAAAGAATATGGTGCGAAAGGTGATGGCAATACAGATGATACAGAAAGCATTCAAAAAACCTTAAATATTGCAGGTGAAAAAAAGGGGGGTATTGTATTCCTACCTGTAGGTTCATATTTAATAAAAGGGAATTTGACTGTACCCGAAAATATAACTCTTGAAGGTGTATGGCGAGCCCCATTCCGTGGAGAACCTAAAAAAGCAGGTAGCGTATTGCTTGTAGTATCTGAAAAAGGGGAGCCTGATGGAATTCCTTTTCTTCGTGTTAATACAAGTTCTACATTAAAAGGTTTTGCAATATTTTATCCTGAACAAACAAAAACAGACCCACCTATTCCCTATCCATGGACAATACAATGTGATGGCCCTGCTGATGATGTTTCCCTAATTGATTTAACTCTCATCAATCCATATAAAGCAATTGATTTCGGGACTTTTCCCGCAGGTAGACATAAAATTAAAAATATTCATGCCTACCCATTGTATCGCGGGTTATATATAAATCAATGTTACGATGTGGGGCGGATTGAAAATATTCATTTCTGGCCCTTTTGGGATTTAAATCCTAATAGTCCTCTCTGGAAATTTACACAAAGAGAAGGTATTGCTTTCATCATAGGTAAAACAGATGGCGAAATGGGATATAACCTTTTCAGTATTTTTTACTCTATTGGTATGCATTTTATTGCAGGCCCCATCTATGATGAGAATAGAAAAATTACAAAATATTTACCTGGAAGTGGAACTTATACGAACTGCTACATGGATATAACACCCTGTGCTATAAAAGTAGACCATGCTATGGAAAATGCCGGAATATCTTTTCTAAATTCATCTTTTATGTCCAAAGTAATAGTAAGTTCCTCAAACCGGGGACCCGTGAAATTTGTCGGTTGTGGATTCTGGGGAATAAAAGAGTTGGATTATCAGGCTTTCCTTGAAGGGCAAGGCAGTGTTACTTTCAATTCCTGTCATTTTAGTGGCTGGGATCGTATTTCCAAAGGTTTTCCATGTATTAATGCAAACAATCGTTTTCTCATAATATCCAATTGCGAGTTTATTTCAACATCTATTGAAAAACCTATTATAGAATTAGGTTCGCGAGTTCGTTCAGGCCTTATTACCTCCAATATAAGTCATGGGACTTTTGCCGTAACAAACAATACTTTAAAATCTTCCAATATCATAATCAGAGATAATCTGGAAACTCCTAAAACAAATTTTGTATTAGACTGGACTTTATTAGGTCCTTTTCCGAACCCACCTGTAAACATTGAGAGTAACCCAGAAGTAACTCGTGAAGGTTTTAATAAAGATTTTTTAGAAAAGTTAGGAGGAGAAAGAAAAGCGGAAATACCGTCAAATATCGATATAAAAAATCTTAAAACTACATATAACAACATAAAGAAAATTTGCCTCGGTTCAAAAAAGAGTTCCTTCACGAAAATCAAACTTCATGAACTATTCGGGATGAATCCGGGCATCGTATATGCTTTTACATATATTTACTCTAATGAAAAACAAAAAGCCCTATTTGAATTGGGGATGAACGACGGAGGTAAGGTTTTTCTCAACGGGAAAGAAGTTTATTCAAGATTTTCACATGAAGGAATGACATGTGAACCAGGAACAGACATTTTTACAACTGAGTTATTTAAGGGCTATAATACACTTCTTCTGAAAATCGAGAATTCAGGAGGGAAATGGGAATTCATGTTAGAAATATACCCTGATATAGAAGAAAATATTGTTTTCACAACACAAAAACAGACAAATAAAAACTAAAAAGATAAAAACAAACAAAAATGTTATTTAATTCTGTTCACTTTGCCATCTTTTTCCCTATTGTAACTTTACTTTATTTTCTTATACCCCATCGATTTCGTTGGTTATTACTTCTATTGGCCAGTTATTATTTTTACATGGCCTGGATACCAATTTATGTCCTGCTTTTAATTGTATCTACTGTTGTCGATTACATTAGTGGTCTCTTACTAGATAAATCATTTGAAGAATATAAAAGAAAAATAATATTACTTTTTAGTTTATCTGTAAACTTAGGAATTCTTTTCACTTTTAAATACTATAACTTTTTTATGGATAGTATTGAAAAACTACTTGTTTCCCTCAATATTCCAATAAACATACATTATTCATCATTATTATTACCTATTGGTATTTCTTTCTATACATTCCAGACTTTAGCATATACTATTGATGTATACCGTCGTAAAGTAAAACCTGAAAGGCATTTTGGTATTTTTGCATTATATGTATCTTTCTTCCCCCAATTAGTTGCAGGTCCTATTGAAAGAGCCGATACTCTTATTCCACAACTAAAACAATTTCATAATTTTGATATGAAGAGAGTTAGTGACGGTCTTAAATTAATGGCATGGGGTTTATTTAAAAAAGTTGTTGTTGCAGACCGTTTAGGAATGATGTCTGCTTATGTTTTTGCAAATCCTCAATCTCACAACGGGCCGGGTTTACTTTTTGCAATAATTTTTTCCAGTTGGCAAATATACTGCGATTTTTCAGGTTATTCTGACATAGCCGTAGGTTCTGCGAAAGTTTTTGGAATTAATCTGATACAAAATTTCGAACGACCTTATTTTTCTCGCTCTTTTCCCGAACTATGGAGAAGGTGGCATATTTCATTGATGAACTGGTTTCGCGATTATGTGTTTTATCCATTAGGAGGAAGTCGACACGGGATTCTGAATACATGCAGAAATTTAATTATCGTATTTACTCTAAGTGGGGTATGGCATGGTGCAAACTGGACTTATATTTTCTGGGGATTTTTAATGGGATTATGTATTGTTATTTCTCTTTTAACTCGTGATATCCGAAGTAGAATTGCTGAAATAATTGGTTTAACCCATTTTCCTAAAATCTATCAGGGAATCCAGATGCTAATAACTTATTCTATATTTTTATTTTTCGGTGTTCCCTTCCGTGCTGAAAAAATATGGGATGTTTTCTATATCTGGTCTCATTTATTGACGGGATGGTCAAACCCAACACACGGATTAGATTTTGATGATTTCGTTATCAGTCTGGGCATGCCTACAGAACAAGAGTTCCATGTAGCCATAGTATCTTTATTATTTTTGATAATCGTTGAGGTGTTTCAGGCATATAACATATCCCTACGTCAAAAACTCGAACAAAAAAACATGGTTTTGCGATGGGCTTGTTATTACATCTTTCTTTTCATAATTGCATTCTATGGAGTATGGAATAGTTCACCTTTCGTTTATTTCCAATTTTGAGGAATGTTTATGTATCGTATATTTCTAAAAATCATCCCTATTATTTTATTATTTCCATTTTTTTTATTTTTTATCTCAATCAATATCTTCATTGATCCATCAGGATTATTAAGAAAAAAGCAGGAACAGCAAATAGCCCAATGGCTCAATGAAGGTTACGGAGTCATTAATGCAATAAATGTAGACTATCGAAAAATTATAAAAGAACGCATTTCCTTGCTCAATACAAAACCCGATATCGTATTAATGGGTTCAAGCCGGGCTATGATTATTGACTCTTCTTTTTCTCCCAATCAAAAACTATTAAATTGTAGTCTCCCTTCTGCCAACCTCGAGGATATAGTTGCTAATTATCAATCTTTATATGAAATGAAGAAACTTCCAAAAAAACTTATTTTATGCCCTGATTTACATTATTTTAACTCATATGCTCAAAGCAACTTCCATCTTTTTCAAGAGTTCGAAAATGCTATGCAACGCATGAAAATAGTTCAAGATACTACCTTGACAGACATTGTTATTAAGTGGGTCGACCCAAGATATTTCCAGATTCTCTCGCCGGGTTATTTTCAGGAGTCCATTCGTTTTTTTCCTGCGTGGATTGCAGGCAAAATTCCCCGTCCTAAACCAATTGAACATTATGAAACTGAAGAAAAAGTTATCAGACCTGATGGTAGTATTATCTATGAGTCATCGCGAAGACAGAGAACACAGAAAGAAATTGAGTTAAAGGCCGAGCGTTATGCTTTCAAGCATCCCGAAGGATTGGTGAATTATAGGAATATAGACCCAATCCGAAAACAGATATTTGAAAGTTTTCTTAAAATGGTAAAAGAAGATGGTGTTGCGATCGAGATAATCCTTATACCCATCCATCCTCGTTCTTATGAAATCCTATCACAAAATAAAATTTACAAAATTATCATCGATGTTGAAAATTACATGAATAGTGTTTTTCTGTCTCTGGATATTCCTGTTTACGGGAGTTATGATGCCACAAGATGTAATTGTATTTCTACAGACTTCTATGATGCTGTTCATGCCAAACCCGAAGCAATAAAAAGATTTTATCTACCCTAAATTAGGACTATCTATTTCAAATATTTTCAAGGGTTTATTAATTATTGCTAATAATTCTTCGTGAATATGACCATTTGTAGCAATAATCCCGTTATTTTTTGAAAACAAATGAACAGGGGACCCATCTACCTGTGAAACCCTTCCTTTCGCCTCTTCTAAAAGTAGTTTTCCTGCCAAAAAGTCCCATGGTTGTAAAGAGGTATGAACATATGCATCAGCAATTCCCATAGCAACCTGTACCAATGAAAATATTGCAGACCCAATACAACGAATTTGTCCAACAGATATTATGGGATTTAAAAATAATGGTAGTCTTGTCTCTCTTGATGACTTCCTCCCAAAATCCAGGTGAACACAGGCCTCATTTAATTTTTTCTTTGATGATACTCCTATTTTATTTCCATTTTGCCACGCCCCTTTTCCTTTTTCGGCAATAAAGACATCTCCTGTCATAGGAATCAAAACCCCTGAACA
Source organism: uncultured bacterium (assembly GCA_937124615.1). Lineage (GTDB taxonomy): Bacteria > Hydrogenedentota > Hydrogenedentia > Hydrogenedentales > Hydrogenedentaceae > Hydrogenedens. The sequence goes on along the minus strand of CAKZKR010000084.1, from coordinate 734 downwards.
CATCACCTCCCCTTTATTGACAAAAGCAATAGCCACAGTAAAAGCGGGAAAATAACTACGCACAAAATTAGCAGTTCCATCAATAGGGTCTATAACCCATGCACGACCGTTATAATCTTCTTCATACTGCGAAAACCCTGCTTCCTCACCGATAATAATATCTTCCGGAAAAACTTTTTTTACCTTTTTCACAAAAGAATTCTGGACAAAAAGGTCTACTTCTGTAAGAAAATCCGTTGCATCTCTCTTTGTTGTGACTGTTATTTCTCCCTTCTTTTGATAACTACTAACTATATACGGAAGTATTTCAGTAAAAAATTCTTTTATAACTTCTATTTCTACTTCTTTCATAAAATACTCCTTTTCATCCTATTATAACTAAAAGGATCATCCCTTAGACTTGTTGATTATCATTATTGGTTAGAGACGGGTGAAAAAAAATATTTATAACTTCAAGTATTCTATTCAGGGATATAACCTTCGGGACATTTTGTGAGTATAGTCCAGGATGCTTTGTCAATCCATTCATATAGTTTTTCTATCGTTAAACTAAGAGTATACCAAACAGGTACAAACTCCAATGTTACTTGCCCATGAAGATTGTATTTATATTGTGAATAATCCCAGATATTTAACCCCATAACCTTGTGAAAGAGGATTCCTGATATATACTCAACGAGAAATATTACCCCTGTATACACAAAAGCCCTAAACGGAATATTAAACTATCAAAA
>CAKZKR010000083.1 GCA_937124615.1 uncultured bacterium | reverse complement strand
GCCCAACCTTTTGAACTCACAGGAAAAGAATTAATGGAATACGGAATCCCTATAACCCTCTCTGAAAAACCCTCCGCCCTCTTCGTCATATACGAAAAAATAAAGTGGTAAACAAAGTAATAATGAAAGGAGTAAATTTTAAGACATATACCTATTAAAGACAATTTTGAAAGAGTATTTTTATAAAGTAAATGTCAATACCTGCCCGTTCTTTTGAATTTATTGTTTTGTATCCGGGAATTTTAGTTAATAGTGTAATCAAATCTACCCTTTCTTCAAATCTCAAGCCGGAAATGGTATGAGAACCTCCTTTTCCACCTGGTTTCATGTTAATACCTCGAACAAATCTGGATTGGATTTTTTATCGTTTATAAATGCCTCTAATCTTTTGATGGATAGTCGGATATATTTTTCTTCTAATTCACAGCCGACAAAAAAACGGTTAAGTTTAATTGCAGATAAACCTGTTGTTGAACTTCCGGCGAAGGGGTCGAAAATGAAGTCTTCCTCTAATGTGCTTGCTAAAACGATCCTGTCTAATAATTGAATAGGTTTTTGAGTAGGATGTTTTCCGAACACCTTTTCATTTCCATTCGGGGCAGGGATCGTCCAGACGCTTTTCATTTGTTTCCCATTATTGAGTTTTCTTATCGTGTCGTAATTGAAACGATGTTTTGTTTTTTGATTTTTTCCGGCCCAAATAATTGTTTCTGTAGAATGAGTGAAATATCTGCAAGAGAGATTGGGAGGGGGATTCGGCTTTTCCCAAGTAATATCATTCAATATTTTCATTCCTAACTTCTGTATCGCGAAGCCTACGGAATATATGACATGATGAGTGCCGGATACCCATATTGTTCCGTTCAATTTTAATAGTTTTTGGCAAAGAGAGAGCCAAGTTAGATTGAATTCATGAACTTTTTCTATCTCTTTTGATTTGTCCCAATCCCCTTTGTTGACAGGAACCATTTTCCCCGCATGACAAGTGATGCCTCCATCGGAGAGGAAATAGGGAGGGTCAGCAAAAATCATGTCAAAAATGCCATTTGGATATTTTTTTACTAATAAATTCATGAAGTCAATGCAATTGGTATGATACAGGAGGACGCCTTTTTCGCTGTTGTGGTATACGCAGTGTTCTTCAGGGAATGTGTAGTTTTTTATTTTCATCTTTTAATAATTTGTCGTGTTATTCTCTATAGTTGGATGTGTATATAAATTCTATCATGGAAATGAAAGGAAAATATAGTTTTACCTGCCGTTATTTTTTTGTCGTATATCGTTATAGTAAAATTGGTTTAATACTGTAATAAAGGGGAGGAAAAAAGAAAAAAGAGATCATCAAATAATTGGGAGGGTATTACCGTTTAGGTTCGAGGCAGATTTTTCAGGGATATCCAATGAAAAGATATGGATTGAAAAAATTATACATCAGACATACTTAAAAGTTGATGAAGAAAAGACAGTTGCTTCTGCAGTTATTATTGATGAGTTAGCAATAGGGGTTGTTATTAATTATTCAAAAAAACGGATACGATTTATCGGAAATCGTCCTTTTATTTTCATGATTATGCACAATCCTACCGGTAAGATTTTATTTATGGGAAGGGTGTATGACCCTTTGTTGTTATGAAAAGATAGCAAAAATACATTTCTAAACTTTCAATGTATTACGGGGTAGGGATAATCTTGTTCGAGATGAGGTAGTGATATATTTCATGTGCCACGAAATTATGACCTGCCACTGTGAAATGGACAGAGTCAAGAAAGAGTTCCGTTATATTGTGTTTTGCGAAGGAGGAAATTAGGTTTACATAAGGAAGTTTTAACTCATCCAATAATGAGATAAAGTAAGGCGGACACCATAGATGGTCTCCTTGAAGCATAGGGAATAAACATACATGCACGGGGATATTTTTTTGTTTCGATAATTCGGCTAATTCAGTATAGGGGGGTTTTAGTAGTGCCAGTTCGTCCTGCTTATACCTGCTGTATATAAATAACAATTTTATGAAAGAGATGGTTCGAGAGGGTCCCCGGAAAAAATGCCACCATAGTCCTCCGTCAAAACCGATTTGTCCGTCATTCGGACAAAAACCGATAAGGATAAGGTCAGGTTGATAATGGAGGACTTTGGTTTTTATCAATTCCACCTCTTGTTCCGCATTGTAACCGCCAATGCCAAAGTTAAGCACTTCAAATTGGATATTCGCTGAGGGGTTTGTTTGAAGTAGTTGTTCCAATTTTTTGGGATAGGTATCTTCTAATCTTTGACGCCAGCCAAAAGTAACAGAATCTCCAACAACCGCAATTCTAAAGACATTTTTCGGTTTTGCTTGCGAGTATTCTTTATCTCGGAATCCGTCGGAATTTATTTTTATCATGTTTGATATTTCTGCATTGGGTCGTAGTTCATACATAAGTTTTTTGTTTTTGGAACGAATGTGGACGATGCTATTTCCATCTGCCTGCCATGTAAACCGGCTTGCCTGCATAGGGTCTACTTCCCATGCGGCCCCATCATAACGCGGGTCAACAGGGACAAACACTCCTAACGAATTAAGAAGAACCCTTTCCCAGTAAGCGAAACATATTTCTGCAATAGCTATACAAAGAAGAAGACTGGCAAAAAGTAGAGTGGTATTGATAAAGATATTTTTTATATTGCTTTTTTGGCGATGTTTATCCTGCTGTGTTTCAGGCGAATTTTGCTCATTCATGATACAGATACCGTTTATGTTAAACTAACTTAATGAGTGTTGTATTATTGTAATTGGTTTCAGGTGCCATCTTCTAAAAAGGATGTTTTCATGGATTTAGAGGGATATATCGAGAAAGAGCGTTTTGCAGAGGCGGTATATGTAACGCGACCAATGATGCCAGCAGAGGCAGAGTATAACGCTCTTCTTTCGAATATCTGGAAAACGCTATGGCTTACAAATGAAGCATACTGGCACCAGCAGTTTACAGAAGCATTAAAGAAATATTTAAAGGTTTCCGAACTGGTTCTTTTCTGTAATGGAACGATTGCATTGTTGATAGCTTTGAAAATACTGGATATAGAAGATGGAGAGGTTATTACAACGCCGTTTACTTTTCCAGCGACACCGCATATTATCTGCTGGAATGGTTTGAAGCCCGTGTTTTGCGATATTCAGCCGGGGGGATATAATTTAGACCCACAAAAAGTGGAAGAAGCCATTACTCCTAACACTCGAGCCATTCTACCGGTGCATGTTTACGGGACACCTTGTGATGTAGATGCCTTTTCCAATTTGTCGAAAAAGTATTCTATTCCGGTTATATATGATTCAGCCCATACCTTTGGATCTTGGTATCGAGGGCGTTCGCTGTGCGATTATGGGGACTTATCTGTATTAAGTTTCCATGCTACAAAATTATTTACTACAGCAGAGGGGGGGGCTTTGGTTTGCCATAATCAGGAACAGTCAAAAATGGCATATTATATGAAAAATTTTGGTATTGCTGATGAGGAAACAGTGGTCGGGGTTGGAATTAATGGGAAGATGAACGAATTGTCCTCTGCTTTTGGACTTGCTTCTTTGTCTAAGGTAACGAGAGAGATACAGAAGAGAAAATTGTTATACCAATTATATTGTGACCAATTGAGAGATTGTGCCGGTATTTGCACAGTTTCAGAACCAGAAGACTGTGATTGGAATTATGCGTATTTCCCGGTTGAGGTTGACAAAGAGAAATATGGTATTTCGCGTAATGAATTATTCAAAAGACTTCGCCGGTGTAATGTAATTGTTCGAAAATATTTTTATCCTTTGTGCAATCGTATCCCTTATTATGCAGGAAGAAAGGACATTCCTAAGATTCCGACACCTGTTGCAGATAAAACGGCGGAACGGGTTTTGTGTCTGCCGATGTATGGAGACTTGCCTCATGAGTATGCTATAAAGATTTGTGAGATGATAAAGACTTTCCCCAAGTGGGCTGAAGTATGAAAAAGAAAAACACCGCAAGGTTAATATCTCCTGTTCGTATTATGATTTTTCCGGGAGGGACGGAAATTGGACTTGAGATATTTCGTTCTCTATCCTGTTCGAGACATATAGAATTATTTGGAGCAACGAGCCTTGAACGGGATGCGGGTTGTTTTTTATTTCGGAACTATTTTACAGGATTACCCTTTGTAAATGAGGAGGCTTTTCTTCCTCAGTTTTGCAAATTATTAGAGGAATTGGAAATTGATTATGTTTTCCCCGCCCATGACACCGCCGGTCTATTTTTGATTGAACACCAGCGAGAATTACCCTGTAAAGTACTCATGTCCCCTGCAAAGACCTGTCGAATTTGTCGGGATAAACAAAAAACTTACGATCATTTTAAAGGGGTTATTCCTGTTCCCGGAGTATTTCATCGGGAAAACGAGGTACAACAATTCCCGGTATTTTTAAAACCACGGGTAGGAGAAGGCTCAAAGGGTGTATTTCTAGTGAAAACAAAACGGGAATTAAGTGGTATTTTAGAAAACAAGAAGGACTTGTTGATTTTAGAATATCTACCCGGGAAGGAATATACTGTTGATTGCTTCACGGATTATAGAGGAAACTTAATCTTTGTGGGGGCCCGGGAGCGTATTCGCGTATCGCACGGAATTAGTGTGGATACACGGGTTGTAACAGATAAGAGGTTTAACCAAATTGCGAGGGTAATCAATGGACATCTCCGATTACGGGGAGCTTGGTTTTTTCAAATGAAGGAACGGGCTCATGGAGAGTTGGTTCTACTTGAAATTGCACCGAGAGTTAGTGGTGGTATGGGTTTGTTTCGCAACCGTGGGGTTAATTTACCCTTGCTCACTGTTTTTGATGCCCGGCGTATTCCTGTAGAGATTATAGAACAGGAATTTCCAGAAGAGATGCAACGGTGTCTGTGTAACCATTTTCCTCATGCTTATGTTCCATCTTCCCGAAGAAGGGGCAGAAGTGATAAAGATAAGTATTATTTTGACCATGTATATATTGATTATGATGATTGTCTAGTAATTCAAGAGAAAATAAATTATCGGCTGGTGTTATTTCTAATGCAATGCCGGGGATCCGGTATTCCGGTTACAGTCCTCACACGGCATAAAGGGGAGTATAAAATTTCATTACAGGATTTTGGATTGGATAAACTAATTAACACATTCATTGAATTGCACAATGGAGAAAAGAAATCGGTGTATATTAAATCGAAAAAGCCGATATTTATTGATGATTCCTTTCGAGAACGGAAAGAAGTATATGATACGCTACAAATACCTGTATTCAGTACAGATATGATAGAAAGTTTAATTGACTGGAGTCTATGGTATGGATGAGCATGAGTTTATTGAACATGTGGGAAAAACATATACAAGAGGTTCCATGCAGGACCGGGTTATAAGGGAACTTATTGTTCGGACTATTCAGCCATACCTAACCCGCAAAATGGTAGGACTTCAATTAGGATATGCGGAGGGAGTAGATACGGGAATTTTGGTCCCTTTGCTATTGGAACTGGATGTAGTAGAGGGGAACATTTCTTTTATTCGGGAGGGTAAGAAGAAAGGTTATCCCAATGTTCGGTTTATTTCATCTCTTTTCGAAGAGTTAGCACTTGAAAAAACAGGCCGTCAATATGATGTTATCTTCGCAATATATGTTTTAGAACATGTAAAGGATGTGGGGGTATTGTTAGACAGGGTTCGGAGGTTGCTATTGCCGGATGGCATTTTTTATGTGGTGGTGCCGAACTCACGGGCGTTGTCTCGTCAATTAGCTCGACACATGGGACTCCTATTAGAACTGGATGATTTTACCGCTCACGACCTGGAGCATGGACATCGGAGGATTTATAATCGTGTGCGGTTAAATCGTGATTTGGAACATGCAGGTTTCAAAACCATTCATCAAGGGGGAATTTTTCTAAAGATATTGGCAGATTTCCAATTAGACCAGTTATATCGTGCAGGAATATTAGGACCTTCTCAGATAGAGGGGTTATATAAATTAGGATTAGAGTATCCAGAATTGTGTGGTTCAATTTTTTCTATAGCAAAGAAAAATGAGCAATTCACATTGGAATTGGGAGGTGCTTAATGAGTGCAACAGAACCGAAGAAAATAGGAATAGAGTTCTCTGTTGTTATTAGTTGTTATTATGAGGAAAAGAGTATCAGGGAGTTTCATCGACGACTTAAAGAAACATTGGAAAAAACGGGCCGGTCTTATGAAATTATTTTTGTTAATGATGGGAGCACAGATGACACATGGGAACGGCTGAAAGAGATATATCATGAAGATGAACATGTATTTGCGATTATTAATCTATATCGGAATTCAGGACAACAGGCCGGTGTAACAGCCGGTATTTTGGAAGCCCGGGGTAAAGCAATAGTGCTTATGGATAGCGATTTACAATTAGCACCTGAAGATTTACCGGAACTGATAAAAAAATATGATGAGGGGTATGATATTGTCAGCGGATATCGCGTCCAAAGACAGGATACGGTGTTTCGTAAAATCCCTTCTAAGATAGCCAACTGGATTATGCGGAATTCGTCCGGCATTCCATTAACCGATTTTGGTTGTACATATAAAATATATCGTGCAGACCTTGTCCGCGCTTTTGAATATGGTCCTTTTAATATATTTCGCACAGCAGATGTCGTGTCTCGTGCGGGACGATGTGTAGAAGTCCCTGTTCAGCACTTTCCACGCCCATACGGGAAATCGGGGTATACCTTCTGGCGACTCTGGCAATATAATATGGATAATCTTGTTCGTATGTCTCCGCGTCTGTTTCAATGGATGGCGATATTGTGTTTGTTTGTGGGCTTTCTCTTTTTCATTCGAATTCTTTCCGCTTTTTTTCTGGATTACCGTATTATGAAGGAGATTACACCGGGGCTTATTTTAAATGTCAATATATTTTCATTGCTGGTTATTGTCGGAATACTTTCAATCATTGGGGAGTTTTCTATGCGTTCCTTTCTTGCGTTATACCGTATTCCTGCATTTATCGTTCGTGAAACATGGAGGCGGGATAACCCATAGAATTGTTTTTATATATACTCTCATTGGGAAATATGAGTTTCATGGAAACAACCCAAAAGTCATGTCGGAAAAAGATAAAATTATTTTTTGTACAATTCTTGCTATGTCTCCTTCCTTTATGTCTTCTTATCTCGTTAGAATATACATTGCGACTCGTGAAAAAAGGGGAGGAAAGAGCCCCTTTTATTAAGAGACAATTCAAGGATTATTCTTTTTATATTCCCAATCGTAGTTTTTATCAACAATTTTTTAATATTCCCTTGCATGATTTTGTGAATTGGGACCATCTCGATTTTTATGTGCCCGAAAATAAAGGAACAAATACCCTTCGTATATTTGTCTTTGGCGAATCTGCAATGTATGGCCTGGAATCATCGGCAAGACAATTGGAAGTACTGTTAGAACAATCCTTCCCTGATAAAAAGTGGGAGGTATATAATGTATCATGCCCCGGTATTAATTCACATGGGCTTTATTTTTTAGCGAAGGCCTCGGCTCGACTATCTCCGGACTTTTTTATCATTTATATGGGGAACAATGAAAATATTGGACCTTACGGAGAGCATTCCTTTCTCTATTCGTATCCTATCTTGAGAAACAATTCTATTATTCGATTGCACACTTACCTTAAATCATTGAGGATCGTTCAATTTTTTGAAAGAGGAGAGAAGCAAGACTGGCGAGAGCAGAAACCTGAGGATTTGTCGCCCTATATACCCAAACAAGGGCAAGAAGCAAAAACAATAGAATTATATAAGAAGAACCTTAAAGACATGATAAGGATGGGGGTAGATGTAAATGCCTATGTTCTTGTTGGGACATTATCTTTCAACCGTCAATTTGGAAAGAAAAGAGGAGAGTGGGACTCCATTCGATTTGAACAGACAGAAATGAATAAATGTATTGCGGGTGTTTGCAAGGCATTTTCAGAGAGGGTTATTCGGGTCGATATTGACGGAATATTGGCGAAAAAGAGTGCTAATGGAATTCCCGACTATGAGTATTTTTGTGATAATATCCATTTTACTTTTGAAGGGAATTATATTCTTGCTTGTGAATGGTTTAAGGCAATTTGTAAGGTGCTGGAAGAACGAAAAGTTCTCGAAAAAGATAAAGGCGAAGGATTGTTGAATGCAATGGATATGGATACGGTGGCTCGTTTTTTGGGCTGGAATAAAGCAACGGAAGTCTTACAATTGCAAATGCAGAAGGCAGTAATTACAGACCCTGTTTCGTTAGAGATGATTTCACAAAAAGAGGCTAAGTTGTCTCAACAAATTACAGGGGATATTGAACAAGAGATTGTGGAGGGGTATTTATTGGCTTATCGATTAAATTCAAATGACGAAAAAATCTATATGCAATTGATTAATTGGCTGATGAAAACAAAAAGGTTCTCTGAGGCGTTCGAGTTGGCACAGGAGTTTTGGAAAAAATATCCTTATTCACGAATTGCAATGCGTTTATTAGGGAATGTGTATGCAAATATGGGAGAATTTGAAAAAAGTATTGAAATGTATCAGAAGTGTTTACATTATTATAGTGATGATGGTTTGGCTCAGGAGAGTCTGAAGATAATAATGAATGAAAAGGCCCATTTAAAGGATTAAGACAAAAACGAACAGTTCACATGCGAAGGTTCATTGTTGAAATATCTTTAATTTTTATTCTCACTGTTTTGGCTGTAGGTATTGTGTACGAACACCTTACTGTTCGGGTAAATACAATCGGCAAGGAATACCGTTTTGAACAAGAATGGTTGGTTAGTGCTATTTCGGTCGCATGCGGACAGGGGTTTACCACACCTACGGCTCCGTATCCAGAAAATATGCAATTGTTTTTGGAGCAAAAAACCGATTCCATGCGGATTTCTGACCTGCCTGAGGATTGGAGCAGATGGGATAACAGCCCTTTTGTTAAAACGCACCGTTATTTGATAATTACAATTGGAGCCTTATGGCGGTTGTTTGGGATTCATTGGGATGTCTTGAAACTGTATGCAGGGATTCTTTTTATAATTACTGTATTATCTACATACATTACCCTATATATGTTAGCAGGGCGGATACCCGCATTTATAGCCACCTTTCTTGTAATAAATGCTCCTTCATTGCTTTTCCTTCTTCCTTCCATTCGTGATTACTCAAAAACTACTTTTTTCATGTTGTTCCTTGCGCTTTCTGCAACACTGTTTCATTTTTTGAGTAAGGGGGTATCCCTTGCAGTTATAATTTCTTCTCTATTGGGACTCGTGATAGGTTTTGGGATTGGTTTTCGTCAGGATGTGCTTATTTTATTTTTACCCGGTATGTTTTTTGTCAGTATTGTTTGTTTCAAATTGTTTTATCAGGGTAATAAATTCGCAGGTATTATGTGTTTGCTTTTCTATCTATTTTCCTTTTTTGCGGTAGGCTATCCCATTTTATCTGCTGTTGCGGAAGATAAAGGAGCCGTATCCAGTCACTCATTGGTGCAGGGGCTTGCAACCACAGTGGAAAAAACCTCTTTAGGAGGGAGTTCCTCATATCGGCTGGTATATGAACCGAATGATATGCTTGTTCATTCCACCATTGTATCTTTTGCAAGACGGATGGGGTTTCAAGAGCCTTTCAATAACTATTTGTCGCCGGCATACGGAAAAGTAGGTAGAATGTATTTTAGGTCTGTTGTCAAACACTTTCCTGCGGATTTGTGGGGGCGATTTTTGTCTGTTTGTAGCAATTGTTTTTCGACACCTTACCATTTTACAAAAGAGCAGCAGCGAAACCGTCCCGAATTTAGCCGTTTTGCCTCTCTTTTATTTTTTGCGGACCGCCTCCCTTTTTGGGATATGCTGATTGCTTTTATCGGTCCTTGGGTCGTGCTGGGATTGATTCTTATAATGGGCATGCAAAAGATGGGAAAAGGGATACTCTTTGCGGGAATTTTAGGGTATCTGTTAGGTTATCCTTCCATCTTGTTTGAGTTTCGACATGTCGTTCATTTAGTCCCTATTTTATATGGGGTTGTAGTTTTGTTTTTCTATGAATTGTTTGTAGAATGTTATCGATTCCTTCTTGGATTGTACCAAAAGGAACAAACATGGGGAGGTGTTTTAATTAGATTACGGAATGGTGCGTTTGTTTTGATTTTTGTTGTATGTGCCTGTGTTTTACTGTATTCCATATTAAATATATGGCAACGGCAACAGGTTGCAAAACTTGTCGTATCTTATCGTGGGCTAAAATGGGAAGAGGTGAAGACGAAACAAAGTGTTGACGGGGCTTGTATCCTTTTTCAACCCGCCCAAAATTTACCGGCCTTTGAAAAGAGTTCGGATTGGCCTCCTATGGAAACGCCTTTTGAGTTTCTTCGTGCGGATTTTGAGTTGGAAGAGATTATTCCTATTTATTCAAGATATGATAGGACTTATTGTGCTGTTGATTTTTCAGAACCGTTGCATTCTCTTCTTCTCTATTACAATATGACAAAGGACAAACCATTGCGAGTAAGTGTTTATTTTCTTGTTTACTCTGCTTCTACAATCAAACCGAGGGATGAAATTGTATTCAATAATCAGGAACCGATAGTTTGGGTTCGAGGTGAATGGAAAGGTGTTGAGATACCAAAAGGATTTGAAAAGGCATTTCGTGGGTTATATCGTGCAGAGAATCCGTCTGCAGAACCTTTTTTGATGACAGTTGCTGTTCCTGAAGAGGATACTTTCAAGGGCAACTATAAACATTGGCGTTTTGCATGGAATTTTATGAATGTATACAAAAATTTAGAACATTATAAAAAGTATGAGATCTACAAATAAGAACGATATACAGTTCGGATCAAACCATAAAGTTCATCTATATCCTTTTTTCTGCATTTTGTTTCTAATAATTGGAATATTCCTTCGTTTGTATCGTATTTCACAGGAATCCATCTCGTTGGAGGAGTATGCCTGCATAGCCAATTTAAATTTGAATTCCATATTACAGTTTATAATCGAGCAGAGGAACACATATCCCTATGGTGGAATTTTCTTTCCCCTCTTACAGTATTTTTGGGGGAAATGTTTTGGAACGGGAATCGTTTCTCTCCGTTTGTTTAGTCTTTCCTTCTGGGTAGCGTTTTATATTATGTTCTGTTTTGTAATGGGCCGGATGGAGAAACAGAATCAATTGCCGATTGGTGTTAGAGTTCTTGTAGGCATAGGGATAGCCCTTGCTCCTGCGTTAATCTTTATTGGACAGGAAGCCCGGATGTATATGGCCTATCTCTTCTTCGTATGGGCATCGTTCTTTTTATTTCTCAAGGTTTTAGAAGACCCCTTCCACATACCAACAGTTTTATCTTGGATTGTAGTCAATCAAATGCTGTTATGGACTCATCACATTGGCATAATCATCTGGGCTACGGAATTATTGCTTCTGTTCATACTTCAGGTTCGACGGGGGAATTATTTAAAATGGGCATTAGGGCTTATAACAATCCATGGATTTTTTTTAATCCCATGGTTGGTATGGATTGTAACCATTCCGCCACAACCCGGAGAACTACACCGTTACTACTTAAAACCTTCATTTTGGCAATTATTGACTTTTCCCTTTTTTCTTAATTGGGTTGGGAAGGGTGGAATTTGTCCGATAGGCATTGCTCGACCTTGGCAATACTCAATGACAGGATGGGGTTCTTTCCTGCATTATTCTCAGTCCGGTTTTGAGTTTGCTATGGTGCTTCTTTCTGTGTTGGGTTTTTTAGGGCTCTTATTAGGTAGTATTCGGAGTTGGAAGGAGCGAAAACTTTCGGTAGTTTTATTTATGTTAGGGCTTTTTGTTATACCGTTGTTCTTGCTATTTGTACTTGCGCGGTTAGGACCTCCGGTTTTTACAACGCGATATATTGTTTTTCTTCTCCCATTACATTTTATTGGAATAGGTTTTTTAATTTCTCAAAGAAAAAAAATCTATTTTGTGTGTTTATCTACCTTACTTGTAATTGTATTCCTTTATCAAATAGGTGTGATGAGGGAGAGTGCCTGGCGAATGGACTGGAAAGGGGTCGGTAGGACAATAGATGAATATTCAGGACCACAAGACCTTGTTATTGTTCACGACCCATTTTGGACTCCCATATTTAAATTAAACAATAGCAATTTTTCAGTTCCTGTGACCGATGCATATACAGAAACGGGGCTTGTAGATTTATCGCGGGCTTACTTCAACAGTTTGAATTTACAAAGAAGAAAAGGGGTTAATGTGTGGTTGGTTGTGCCCGATATTTTTGAGGCCGGTCTGGGTAATATTCCTGAGATTTTGCAGAAGTATAACCTACCTTTCTTTGTGAGGGTATTCCCAGGAGAACAGAAAATATACTTGTACCAAATTTCGGCTCCAACTCATATCGTAAAGCAGAATTTTTTTACTATTTGGATAGATACTAAAAGGATTCTAATGAGGCTGTTCAAGGATGATAGCCATCGTGTTGAAATGTTTTACAAACAGCACCGATACGACCCCGACCGGACTTCCTTTCATTTTATTCGCTGTGCCCTGGAATTATCGCGACAGAAGAAATATAAAGAAGCAGGGTATTTATTACATTATGCCTGGGAACAAAATCCGAACCAGTTGCTCCCGTTTTACGAATATTTTGGGAAAACAGTGAATTTTGAGGATGTGTGTGATATATCCATAGGAGTTCCGCGGGAGGTAAATGTAGTGTCCTTATTGTGGAAAGGGACGGAGTGTTTTACTCAAAAGGATTATAAAGGGGCTCAATTCTATTTTTCAAAGTTAACCAATGAATGTCCAGATGAGCCTTTGTTTGTGTGGTTGCTTGCTCAGACCTACGATAGATTAAATGAATTAGAAAACTCGAATTGGGCATGGGTTCAGCTCTTCTCTCTTCAACCCGTTTTACCAATAGGATGGCATTTTATATACCACCCTTCTGTAATTACATGGGAGAGGGCCTCTGTTGATAAGGCTTTTCATCGGGCAGAAAATTTAAATATCGTTACAGAACATCTCCATGCAGATATTGATTTTTCATTATTAAAATAGTTTAAAAGAAAACGAAATGCGGGGTCTGGATTTTTACAGAATTTTATATATGACGACTTCGGGGTCTTCATAACATGGTTGTATTTTACTTATTTTTTCGATTAGAAGTTTGTGTGGGTCTTTTTGAGTTAAAAGAATATATTGAATATTATTTTGTTTGCAGAAAACGAGAAAAACTGGGTAGCGTTGTTCGCGAAGTGCATTCCATATATTGTTGAATAAATCAATCCTTGGGGATATGTCGCAGTAAGGGTTCATATAAAACATCATGGTGTAAACACACTTCCTACCTGCAGGCATTATAGTCCATATACTGGTGGTTTCGTCCGATAAAAAGATGTCGTCGGGTGAAGTGTTGTTTAATAGCCAGTTATAAGCGGAGTCGAATTTTGCCACCTCATATACCAATTTATTTTCAGCCGTTCCTCGGTATATTTCATGTAGGGGAGGGATGGGTTTTACAAGGGTTGTTATACCTAACAAAAATATCAAGGATAGGATTAATAAATAGAGTCCTTTTTGCAGCCAGTAATGAGTTTTTCGGCGGTTTAGAATGTGAACGATACTTTCCGCAATCTGGAGGGAACCATAAGTAAACCAAAATCCAATTATCGCATGAACGGACATGAAAGTATGATGGGGCGGAAAAAATGTGGGGATTGTATAGCCCCCGTAATGGTATAGTGTTTGACAGGTAATTTGATGAATGAGGAGCAATAGCACGGTAAGAGTCCAAATTTTTATCCAAAACAAGTCTGCTTTTTTTCTGTTTATTATGAATACGAGAAAGGATATAACACCGATAAGTGTAAAACCGTTTGTGCTTTTTAGTATTGTAGATAATAAATTTTGTTTTTCAAGAGCCGGAGTGAGGTATAAAGACGGATACGGATTGCGTATGACAAATTGGTAACGGATAAGGATGGGTAGCCAATAAGGACTGCTAATTACAAGGGCTACGCACAAAGGGACACCGACAGATGTGAAGAATTGTGCTTTGCTTTTCTCTATGTTAGGATACTGTTGAATGGTTTTAATAACCGAAAACAAAATGATGAAGAGTACCGCTTCTATCAACACTGCGGTATGTGTTAAAAAACCCAGCCCTAAAAATATACCACTTAAAATAGCCCAATAATACTTCCTTTGTTCCATGTAAAGGACAAAGGAAAAAATCGTAAGGAAGAAGAATGTTTTTCCCCATTGCGGAGCAATTAACCAGGGCGAATAAGCAGAATACATCCACTCGGGTAAAAAAGGATGTCTTGCAAAAAGGGCATAGGTTAATGTTAATAATCCTGCCCAAGGTCCCCAACGGTTCCATGCTAATATTAAGACAGAGAGAGGCAATAACAACTGTAAAAAGGGACCTATCTTTATACAGGTTTCCGGCAAAGGCTTGTCAAGGATATAACCAAATAAAGCAATTATAGCCCCTGTTAGAGGATTGTACCAATTGATTTCTCCTTTCAAAATAGGATCTTCGGGATAATTCGCATCCCGTATTGTTTGAGCAATACCTATGTCCCGAAGGGGATCCCAGTTGAAGGGCCATTGGAATGGGCGAGAACTAATAATTCCTATTGATAATGCGAAAGCAAGGAAAATAGCACATAAGACAAAAGCAAGGAACTTATCGCTGATATTCGTTGGTATGGGGATTTTTTTGAGGGTGTTTTTTGAAAGGTCTGTATAGTTGTTCGCTGAGACGCATTGTATAATTTCTTCAATGTGAGGATTCATATATATATATTTGTTATTTGTTAGCCTGCATGTTTAACGGTTTCGTGAAAGCATATATATAGCTAATTGGCGGAATATCTCTGCCTTTTCCCCAAGACAGTCCAGAGCTCGAATGGCTTTATGAGTCTGCTCTAAAGCCAGTTCTTGTGCCTGTGCCAGACCTAATATAGCGGGATATGTAGATTTATTATGCTCCTTATCACTTCCTACGGGTTTGCCCAGAGTTTTTTCATCTCCTGTTACATTTAAAATATCATCAACAATTTGAAAAGCAAGTCCTAAATGTTTGCCGTATTCCGTTATAGCATATAATCCTTCGGAAGATGCGTTTGAAAGTAGGGCCCCACATCGTAATGAAGCACAAATCAAAGCCCCTGTTTTTTTTCGATGAATTTCTTGTAAAGTCTCTATTGTAATTTTTTGTCCTTCTGCTCTTATATCCAGATATTGCCCTCCTACCATGCCGTTTACCCCTGCAGAACGGGCTACCTCCGCAACGACATCTGCGTTTCCTGTGCTTGCCAATAGTTCAAACGCTAAGGTAAGCAGTCCGTCCCCTGCTAAAAGAGCAACTGCTTCGCCATATACTTTATGTAAGGTCGGTTTCCCGCGTCGAAAATCGTCATTATCAAGTGCAGGTAAATCATCATGGATTAAGGAATAAGTATGTATCATTTCGATAGCACATGCGGAAGGCATTACTTTCGGGATGTCGCCCTCGAAAATTTCTGCAGAACCTAAAACCAGTGCAGGACGAAGCCGTTTCCCTCCGGCAAAAAGGCTGTATTCCATAGCTTCAATTAGACCCGGCCCAGGACATTGCAATTGTCCCAGATATTGATGAAGTGCTTCTTCTGTTTGTTTTCCTTTGTCGATAAGGAACTGCTCTACCTGTTCCTTATAAAATTTTATCCCTAATCGTTCAGATATATTCATTAGAAAGGTAAATCCTCGTTTATTTCCTCTTCAGGAGCAATTTCTTTGCTATTTGTTTTTTTGGCTCTGGATGGGGTGGATTTCTCTGGAGATGTTGTGGGCTTGCTTGAAGGAATTTCTTCTCCGTAGTCTGTATCAGATAGTTCAAAAGGTTTTGCTTCTATCTCTCCTTCTTCATTTCTTAACAGGATTTCTATTTTCCGTTCAGCCTCCGAGAGAGCCTTTTCACATTGCCTTGCGAGTCGAATTCCTTCTTCAAATTGTTTGAGCGCTTCTTCTAATGTCAAGTCGCCCTTTTCTAAGTTCTGTACGATTTGTTCTAATTTTTCCAAGTCCTTTTCAAAATTTCCATGAATGTTTTTTTCTTGTTTTTCTTTCATGGGGTATCATCCTTTTTATATTCAATTGTTTCAACTACTGCATTTGCTGTACCATCTGAAAATTGAACTTGAATCGTGTTCCCTTTGTTCAATTGTTTTATATAACGCACCAACTTATGCTCTGGCTCAAGCCAAACCAGTGAATATCCGCGCCCTAAGACCTTTAGGGGGCTGAGTGCGTCTAATTTTGCAGAATGGAAAATGAAGAGCGATTTCTTATGTTGATAAATAGAGTCTATTTTCTGTTCTAACTGTTTTTTTATATAGTCCAGTTTTTCTTTTTGTGATTTGATTTTTGATTGAGGGGACATCATTTGCAGAGCATATTTTGCTTTCTGAATTCGAGAAAGAAGCGATTCCTTTTCCCATTCCCACCAGTCTTCTAATTGTTTTCGGTAATCTATTATACGAAGCAAGTTCTCGCGAATTATGTTGTTAACACTCTGGAAACCTCGTCGCTTTTGTGCCAGTTCGAGCCGGTGTTGGTATGATTGATAGATCTGTTTAATGGCCCGCACCAATTTATGTTTTCGTGTCTGGATTGTTTCCCACAGGACGGTTTGGTCCTGAATAACCATTTCAGCGGCTGCAGAGGGAGTTGGAGCGCGGACATCTGCAGAAAAATCAGTTAGTGTAAAATCAATTTCATGTCCTACGGCGGAAATAATGGGTGTTTTCGCTTCATACACAGTGCGGACAACAATTTCTT
Source organism: uncultured bacterium (assembly GCA_937124615.1). GTDB lineage: Bacteria > Hydrogenedentota > Hydrogenedentia > Hydrogenedentales > Hydrogenedentaceae > Hydrogenedens. The sequence continues at coordinate 23,580 of CAKZKR010000083.1, read as the reverse complement.
CATTAAATGGCCACAAATCTTCAATGGAACCGCCACCACGTCCTACGATAATAACATCGACACCGTATGAGTCTAAATATCGGATTCCGGCTACAATTTCAGCACGGGCCTCTTCTCCCTGCACCCGCGCGGGATAAAGGACCACATGGATATTGGCAAAACGGCGAGAGAGAACCTTTAATATATCCCGTATGGCCGCACCGGTTGGGGAAGTCACAATACCAATTTTTTTGGGTAGAAGAGGTAATTTCTTTTTATGTGCAGGGTCAAATAGTCCTTCCGCTTCTAATTTCTTTTTCAGTTGTTCAAATGCTAATTGTAGGGCCCCCATTCCTTTGGGCTCCATTTGTTCAATGATAATTTGATGAGTCCCTCTCCTTTCATAGACAGTAATTTGTCCAAAAACGAGGACTTCCATTCCATTTTCCGGCTGGAATCTTATATTTTGGAGGTAGCCACGAAACATTACCGCAGTTATTTCGCTTTCGGCGTCTTTCAATGTGAAATATGCATGACCCGAAGGAGCAACCCGCCAGTTGGATATTTCACCCGAAAGCCAGATATAACCAATTTCTCCTTCTAAAAGTTCCCGAATCTTTCGGTTTAGTCCCGAAACAGACCAAATTTGCCTTTGTTCTATACCCAATATTTCATTTGTCACCAAAAATAACCTCTTATTTATTTTTTAATTGAAAGGAATTTAATTATAATGTGTTTGTATAAATGATTACCAAAAAAATATCCGCAATTTTTTAGTGGGATAAAAGAGATGTTTATTCAGTATAGAAAGAAAAATATGTACTTTAAAAGCCTTATCTATTTATTTATTACCAGTATTCTTTTAATGCTCCTCGTAACTGCATGCAGACCGAAAGAATCTAAAAAACAAGAGGAAGTCCCTAAAACTAAAGAGGATTTTGCAAAACAGTTGAGAGAAATCGTATCTCCTCTGCAATCGTATATCCCTTTTTCACCAGATGTAAACTATCCCTATATTCGCGAGGATGTAAGGGTGCAAATAATGAATAATGTTTTTGATTTTGTTCAGGAAAATTCAGAAAATCCATTAGCCCAGGACGCATGTAAGGAGGTGGCTCAAGAAGTAGCACAGTGGGCAAGAATTGCTAAGGATAATAATCGCTGGGTTCTGGCTCTGGTGTGTATTGATGTATATGAAATGTTAGGGGCAAGAAGCCAGGCGCTACAACGATTGAGAATGCGGGGAGAACAACTCATCGCGCAGCCTAAAATTTTTGTGCGAGGTTTCCTCGATGACAAGGATACGGGACAGACCACAATTTTTGTAGAGATTATCAACCGTATTACGGGAGAGAAGAAACGGGTTGCAGCGAGGGTCGGTGATGAATTTGAAAATATTCGCGTGGTGGAGATTGTTCCTTACAAAAATGTCGTCCGTTTTGAATACATTCCAATAGAGGGTATGTTTATTGATGTAGAAGGACCTAAATTCTAAAGCGGAGAGCGTTTTTTCGTAATAGCCCGTAGATTTATAAGCAAGGTATTATGTATAAGTGCAGTGGCGGGCTTCGTCTGCGTAGGCACGAATCAGTTCTATATCTGCATCAAAAAAATGGTCGGATGGGGAGAGGATATATCCTCCGCCTTCTCCGGCCTCTTCAAAACACCGACGGACAGCCTTGCGTGTATCTTCGGGAGAACAATTTACGAAGTAATGATACTGGTCAAATCCTCCGATAAGACAGACCTTATCACCTACCCGTCGCTTTACTTCCGCAAGGTTTACATCACCTCCCATTTCTGGAGGGGTCAGCGTTTCGATAGCGTCAGGTTTCATCTCTACAATCTGTTCCAAAATAGGCATCATGCCACCACAGGTATGATAAACTACTCTTTGCCCTTGATGATGGGCTTCTTCGATTAATACAGAATCATACGGGGCTACAAATTCTTCAAAAATTTTCGGAGAAATCACGGTGGAAGAAGCATCTCCTCCGCCTAATTCTAAAATATCAAATTTGGCCCCTTTCAATGTGCGAATTGTTGCTAACTTCCGCTCTCGTAAGATAGATAGAAATTCATGCACCCAAAGGGGGTCATCAAATGTTTCAAATATCATGTTTTCAATTCCATACATACATACGGCATCCTGCCAGCAACCCGGTTGTCCAAATCCATCGAAGCAAGGCATAATCGTTCCACGCACCAGACCTCGTTCCCCAAATTCTTCCGCAGAACGATTGATAGTTTCTATGTCGTATACAGGCTGGGTTATATATTGAAGCAAATCAATATCCGTTGTTTTCTTTATGGGATGTTCCAGAAGCCAGACTGTATGTTCATTAAATTGAAGGATAGAAGTTAATGGGCCTTTGGGTGTGTGAATTGTTATCCGCTCAGTGGGAAATCCTCTTTCGTAATGTAATGTCTCAACTTGAATTCTCCATTCGTTGGATACAATGAATGGATGATTTTCATCCCAGTATTCGTTCCGTTGAGAATTAGGTTTTAGAGGGGCTAACCACAAAATCGGGTCTAAATTAAAGTAGTCAAAAAAGGAAGAAACATTAGCACCCTGCATATAAGTATCCAGAAAATACTTCATTACATGGTGAGTTGTTACAGGTAACCGGTCAGGCTTCTTTCTTTCTAATGCCGTTAAGAATCGTTTTTTGACGGACCACTCCAAATACAAAGTTCCTTTTTTCAATGTGAGTACTGGATATGTCTGCAAATATACAATTATTATAATGTGTAGTATATCCGTGAATAAATTAAAATAAGGATTTGTGATTATGTTCAGGAAACCCATTCTTTTGTTGCTGATATTATTAGCAGGAATTGCTATAAATATCATAGCGGAAGAAGTTTGTTCTTTTGTAGGGGTGTCCGATTTACATGTTTCCGAGAAAGATGGGGCCAAGAATTTTTCTGCTTTTGTACAGCAGGTTCAAGAAATGGACCCAAAACCGGATTTTGTAGTAATTACAGGCGATATTCATACACGGGCATTTCAAAATCTATACGATAAGTTGAAGCCGGAAATCCCTTTTCATGTCGTTTTTGGAAATCATGAGAGGCGAGAAGACAGAGAAAGTTTAAAACAGTTGTTTCCCGAAGATTTCAAAGAAAATGATTTTTACTCATTTGTATACAAAAATGTGAAGTGTATCGTGCTTTGCGATGCAGGGGATAATGGAGACCATATTGGGCATTTTGAATCAGAAGGGATAAAGGGTCAGGAACAGCAAGCGTGGTTGGAGCAGGAATTGTCGGTAGATAGAAAAAAGTATCCGTTTGTTTTTGTGTTTGCGCATATTCCACCCGGTCCCTCCGGAAAGGCGGAAACAATGTATTTATCTACCAATGACCAGAAAGCCCTACGCGAGATTTTTAAAAAGTATAAACCGAGTGCAATGTTTTGTGGACATTTACACAAAAGACATGAATTTACTATCGAAGATGTTCCTGTTTTTATTCTCCCTTCATTAAACTGGAATTTTGAAAATTATCCCGCAGGCTTCTATCATGTCCGGATAGAAGGGAAAGTTTTTCGTGCTACATTTGTGCCGTTAAATATTTCTCCCAAAAGTCCATAAATTTAAATCCTGCAATTGATTTATATATGATATAGAATACTTTTCATGGCTCATTCATATAATTAAAATAAAAAAAGGAAAAGGAGTATTTTTATGAGATTGAAAGATAAAGTAGCCATTATTACAGGTGCTGGACTGGGTATGGGACGCGCGGGCTCTGTGTTATTTGCTCGTGAAGGTGCGAGTGTGTTGATTTTTGACTTGAATGAAAAAGCGGCTCGCGAAACAGAAAACATCATAAAATCAGAAGGGGGTAAATGTGCTGTTTTCATCGGTGATGTAAGCAAGGAAGCGGATGTAAAAGCAGGTGTTGAAGAGGCTGTTAAACAATTCGGCAAGTTGAATATACTATATGCAAACGCTGGAGTTCTCTGGAAAGACCGTGATAAGTCTGTTATTGAAACGACAGAAGAAAACTGGGATATTGTACAGGCAATTAATCTAAAAGGAGCATTCTTCCTTACCAAACATGGTATTCCTTATTTACAAAAAGCAGGTGGGGGTTCTATTATCCTTGTGGGTTCCATTTCCGCATTGGTTGGTTTTACCTTGGCTCAGGATTCTTATACATGTGCAAAAGGGGCATTAATTTCATTAGCCAAATCTTTAGCGGTACAATTTGGTCCGGATAATATTCGTTGCAACATTATTCATCCGGGTATGGTAGATACTCCTCTTCAAGAACCTTATTTGACACCGGAAAAGAAAAAAGCAATTGGTGATAGTCTACCTCTAAAGCGATTGGGAAAACCGGAAGATATTGCAAACACCGCACTCTTTCTTGCTTCGGATGAGTCCAGTTGGATGACAGGTGCGGAATTGGTTGTAGATGGTGGATTTATAGCGACATAATTAAGGGATATGAAGTTTATTTACTTTAAATAGTCATGTTTTACTTACAGATTTTTAGTGGTGAGAAAGCAGTGATTTCCGATTTGAAATATAACGAACGGTAAGTATATATTTATATCAATTTTATTTTAATTTTACATTTGATTATTATTATGGAAGTTTTTTATAGTAATTTTATTTTATATCGTTTATTAAATTACAATGCACTAAACTCAAACTTATACCGAGCAGGCAGGTTTTGTATTTATGGGTAAATACACAATTAAAAAAGGGTTAGACCTCCCTATCGCAGGTTCTCCGGAACCTATCGTCGATGCAAGCAAAAATGTAAAGAAAGTCGCTATTCTTGCTCATGATTACATAGGAATGCGTCCCACTTTTAAAGTTGCGGTCGGTGAAAAGGTAAAACGCGGTCAGATTTTATTTGAGAACAAAAAATTGCCCGGTGTGTTTCATACCAGTTTAGCAAAGGGAGAAATTAAAGCAATACATCGGGGTGAACGAAGAGCATTACAGAGCGTAGTAATTGAAATAGAAGAAGATGAAATTTCAGGAAAACCATCTGCGAATGACCAAGTTTCTTTTGAAAATTATAAAGGCAAATCGATTGCTAATTTATCAGATGAAGAAATTCGTGGATTACTTGTAGAGTCGGGAATGTGGTTATCGTTTCGGACACGCCCCTTTGGAAAAAATCCGGCGATCGGGAGTGTCCCTCACTCTATTTTTATTACGGCCATGGATAGCAATCCCTTAGCGCCCGATTTACAATTATGCGTAAAAGACCGTAAAGATGATATTACTATTGGATTAGAGGTTGTAAAAAAACTAACCCAGGGTAAAGTATTTTTCTGTCAATCTCCGGGTGCTGATTTCGGTGTAAAAAATGATGGGAAAGTTCAGGTGGAGGAATTTGAGGGTCCCCATCCGAGTGGCTTACCCGGAACTCATATCCATTTTCTTGACCCGGTAGACCGTAATAAAACCGTTTGGTATCTCGGATTACAAGAAGTTGTAGCAATAGGCTTCTTATTCAAGACGGGATTATTAGATTTACAACGAATGATTACTCTTGCTGGACCCGGTGTAAAGAAACCTCGATATTTGAAAACTCGTTTAGGTGCCTGTTTGGACGAATTGCTTACAGGTGAGTTGAACGATGGAGAGCAGCGTGTTATTTCGGGTTCTGTATGGTCTGGACAAATTGCAAAGGGTGATATTTTTGGTTATTTAGGTCGTTACCATCAACAAATTTCTGTTTTAGCCGAGGGTAGAGAACGGGAATTTTTAGGTTGGTTAGCACCAGGTAAAAACAAATATTCCGTCTTAAATCTTTTTGCTTCGTCATGGTTTGGAGGTAAGGGTAAAAAGTTTAATTTTACCACGGCAATGCATGGTGGGCATCGGGCTATTATTCCGATTGGATTGTATGAAAAGGTAATGCCATTGGATATTATCCCAACATTTTTACTTCGTTCTCTTGCGATGGATGATGTAGAACGAGCCGAGCAATTAGGGTGTCTTGAACTGGAAGAAGAAGACCTGGCCCTTTGCAGTTTTGTTTGCCCCGGAAAAAACGATTTCGGTCCAATGTTAAGAAGAAATTTAGAGTTGATTGAGAAGGAAGGATAAGAATTATGAGTTGGCTTCGGAATATTTTAGACCGTCAAGGAAAATTATTTGAACCCGGAGGAAAGTTAGCGTGGCTTTATCCTCTGTGGGAAGCGAACGACACCTTTCTGTATACACCGGGAACCGTAACTAAAGGAGCCCCACATCTTCGAGACGCTATTGATTTAAAACGCCTCATGATTACCGTAGTGGTTGCCCTGGTTCCGTGTGTAATTATGGCTCTGTACAACACAGGCTTGCAGGCCTTCTTAGGAATTGAAAGTATGGGATTATCCCCGGAGCAGGTCCCGGGCTGGCGTGCGGGGATTTTCCGTGCTTTGGGCTTAAGTTTCAATGCAGGAAATGTAATCTCCTGTATTATTTATGGAGCGTTGTATTTCTTCCCTATTTACATTGTTACATTAGCCTGTGGAGGTATTTGCGAGGTCATCTTTGCAATCATTCGCAAACATGAAATTAGCGAAGGTTTCCTGGTAACCAGCCTTCTGTTCCCGTTAATATTGCCCCCGCAGATACCGTTATGGCAGGTAGCAGTTGGCATAATTTTCGGTGTTGTAATAGGTAAAGAAATATTTGGTGGTGTTGGAATGAATATATTAAATCCTGCATTAACCGCCCGTGCTTTTTTATATTTTGCATATCCGGCCCAGATTAGTGGCGATAGGGTCTGGGTTGCTGTTGATGGCTATAGTGGTGCTACCTGTCTTGCTGTAATGAAGGATAAGGGAGTAGAAGCACTGCAAAGTTCAGGCGTTTTTTCCATCAATCTACATGATGGTGTTACCAGTTGGCTGGAATCGGTTATCGGACTGGAACCAGGTTCTATGGGTGAGACATCTGTTATAGCCTGTTTAATTGGTGCTCTGGTTTTGATCTACACCGGTGTAGGTTCCTGGCGGACGATTGTGGGTGTGTTTTTAGGTTCGGGGATTACCGCACTTTTACTAACCCTCTATAAATCTCCAACCAACCCCGCTTTTCAGGCAGGACCTTTATGGCACTGGGCTATTGGGGGTTTGGCTTTTGGTGGCGTCTTTATGGCAACAGACCCGGTCTCTTCACCCTTTACAGATACTGGCCGCTGGATTTATGGTTTGTTTATTGGTGTCTTTGTTGTCATATTGCGGACTGTGAACCCTGCATATCCGGAAGTAACCATGTTGGTAATCTTGTTTGCCAACATTTTTGCCCCGTTAACAGATTACTTTGTAATGCAATCGAACATTAAAAGGAGATTGGCGCGCCATGCAGCGTGAAGGAAGTCTTTATACTGTAATTTTTACGACGGTCCTTTGTGGAATCTGCTCCATTCTTGTAGCCAGTGCGGCCGTTGGATTAAAGGAACGACAACAAATCAATCAAATTTTGGACAGACAACATAAGATACTTCTTGTATCCGGCCTGGTAAGCCATTCCGAAAAATTGTCTCGTGAGGGAATACAGAAAAAATTCAAAGAGAATATTGATACAAGGCTGGTAAATTTTGAAACGGGAGATTATGCTACGGACATCCCTGTAGAAACTTTCGACCCGAAACGAGCACTAAAAGACCCCAATTTAAGTAAGAAAGCACCCCCCAATTTAGCAGGACTTGTTGATATACCCAAATACGGTTTTGTTTATTTTGTGAAACGACAAGGTCAGATAGATGAGATTATATTACCTATTCAGGGGCGTGGATTATGGTCTATGTTATACGGTTATTTAGCATTAGATAAAGATTTGAATACAGTCCGGGGAATTATCTTTTATGAGCATGGAGAAACACCGGGATTGGGTGGTGAAATTGAAAATCCAAGATGGTGTCAATTATGGAGGGGAAGAAAAGTTTACGATTCTGCCGGAGAAGTAAAGTTATCCGTTATTAAGGGACAGGCAGGTACTGTAGATGCAGACCCGCACCATGTTGACGGTTTGTCCGGTGCTACAATGACCAGCCGTGGTGTAACAAACTTAATTCATTTCTGGTTAAGTGATAGTGGTTATGGAAAATACATTAAGAATAAGAAGCAACAAGGGAGTTTGTAAATATGAGTGCAATTTTTGGAAAAAAAGAACGCACCACATTAATCGACCCGTTATTTAATAATAACCCTATTGCATTGCAAATTTTAGGGATTTGCTCTGCTCTGGCTGTTACAACGAAATTGGATAAAGCCATTGTGATGGCCATCTCACTTACGATAGTTACAGCCTTTTCCAACTTATCTATCAGTCTGATACGGAATTTAGTCCCTACCAATGTGCGTATCATTATCCAGTTAACGATAATTGCGTCGTTGGTTATTATAGCAGACCAAATCTTGAAAGCATTTGTCCCAGCCATCAGCAAACAATTGTCTGTTTTTGTAGGATTGATTATTACAAACTGTATCGTTATGGGTCGTGCAGAAGCATACGCAATGCAAAATCCCCCATGGGAAAGTTTCCTGGACGGAATCGGGAATGGCCTGGGATATAGTATGATACTGATTATATTAGGTTTTTTCCGCGAATTATTTGGCTCGGGTAAAATTTTGGGATACACCGTATTGAAGACCATTAACGAAGGGGGTTGGTATAATCCCAATGGATTGCTACTTATGGCACCGGGAGCCCTATTTATAATAGCGATACTTATCTGGCTACTTCGAGTATGGAAACCTGAACAGCAAGAGAAGGAGTAAAGATAAAATGATAGAACATTACATGGCATTGTTTATAAAAAGTGCTTTTATTGAAAATATGGCATTGGCTTTTTTCCTGGGGATGTGTTCCTTTATGGCGGTATCTCGGAAAGTAGAGACTGCTATAGGTTTGGGCATCGCTGTTATTTTTGTGCTCGTGCTTGCAGTTGTTACAAGCAACCTTATTTTCAATTATTTACTCCGTGAAGGAGCTATGGCCTGGATACACCCCGGTCTTGCCAATGTTGACCTTAGCTTTTTGAGTTTCCTTGCTTATATTGGTTCTATCGCTGCGCTGGTGCAATTGGTGGAAATGTTCTTAGATCGTTTTGTCCCGACTTTATACTCTGCCCTGGGGATATTCTTACCATTAATTGCGGTGAACTGTGCCATATTGGGCGCAGCACTTTTCATGGAGCAGAGGGATTATGCTTTTGGAGATTCAGTAGTTTTTGCAATTGGCTCCGGCATCGGATGGGCCTTAGCCGTTATAGGTATGGCTGCTATACGAGAGAAATTAAGATATAGCAATGTTCCTGCGGGCTTAAGAGGGTTAGGACTTGCTTTTATTCTAACCGGTTTGATGGCTCTGGGTTTCCTTGCATTCTCAGGGATTCAATTATAAAGATGAACAAGGTAACATTTAATTTGAATAAACTCAAGGATTAAGGATTTACAAGCATGCAAACAGTATTGCTTGGAATGTTGATGTTCTCATTAATTGTGTTAACGCTGGCTATTTTGTTAATGATTGCAAAAGCAAAATTAGTAACCTCCGGTAATGTAAAAATTATTGTCAATGATGACCCGAATAAAGCAATAACCGCGCCTGTCGGCGGGACTCTTCTAGAAACACTGGCAAACCAGAAAATTTTTATTCCTTCGGCTTGTGGTGGAAAAGGAAGTTGTGGTGTTTGCAAAGTTGTCGTTCAAGAGGGTGGTGGTTCATTACTTCCAACAGAACAGACGCATATCAACCGTGGATTAGCAAAAAAAGGGTACCGCCTTGCATGTCAGGTAAAAGTAAAGCAAGATATGAAAATCGAATTACCTCCCGAAGTTTTCGAAGTTCGTCAATGGCAGTGTAAAGTTAAGTCCAATCGTAGTGTGGCCACATTTATTAAAGAATTGGTTTTACAATTGCCTGAAGGAGAGGAGGTTCCTTTCCGTGCCGGCGGATATATTCAGATTCAATGTCCCCCTTATAAGATTTTTTACAAAGATTTTGATATTGAACCCCAATTCCGAGATGTATGGGACAGGTTCAAATTATGGGACATCATTGCCACCAATGACGAGCCAGTAACCCGGGCCTATTCTATGGCAAACTATCCCGACGAAAAAGGGATTATTATGCTCAATGTGCGTATTGCTTTACCTCCCCCCAATGCGAAAGGAATACCCCCCGGCCTCATGTCCTCCTATATTTTTAATTTAAAACCCGGCGATGAAGTAACCATTTCTGGACCCTTTGGTGAGTTTTTCGCAAAAGAGACCGACCGCGAAATGTGTTTCATTGGTGGAGGTGCGGGTATGGCTCCGATGCGTTCACATATATTCGACCAATTTAAACGCCTAAAAACAAAGCGTAAAGTAACTTTCTGGTATGGGGCCCGAAGCAAGCGGGAAATCTTCTACGAAGATGACTTTAATATGATACAAAGAGAAAATGAGAATTTCCGCTGGTATATTGCCCTTTCTGAACCCCTACCCGAAGATAACTGGACGGGACTTACAGGGTTTATTCATCAAGTACTCCACGATGAATACTTGAAAAACCATCCCGCACCAGAAGATATTGAATATTATATATGCGGACCTCCACTTATGTTGTCTGCTTGTTTGAACATGCTTCATAGTTTAGGTGTTGAGGATGAAATGATTGCTTACGATAACTTCGGATAAAGATAAAAGTATTATTGAGAGTATAAAAAAACTTCTCCTCATTTTTCGGTGTGGAGAAGTTTTTATTTTACTCCTACTTGTTTCCTGTTCTACCAGAGTCCCACCATATAATTTGTTCTCATTTTCTGGGGACATTATGGGGACTACCTATCAGGTAAAAATTATTTTGTCAAAAGAACAAATTCTCCCCGAAGGGATGGGAGAAAAAATTCATGCTTGTCTTTCAAAAATAGACCAATTAATGTCCACCTATAAACTTGATTCAGAATTAAGTCAATTTAATCAATATAAAGGAGAGGCTCCCTTTCCTGTTTCAAAAGAGACAAGGGAAATATTTGAGATTTCTCAAGAAATAGCCAAACAGACAGGTGGTGCACTGGATATTACGGTTTTCCCTCTTGTTGAGATTTGGGGATTTGGACCAAAATCCATTGAGCACCCCCCCACAAAAGAACAAGTTGAAGAAATATTAAAAAATGTAGATTACCAGAAAATAGAAATCCTTCCTGAAGGGATAAAAAAACAGAACCCCGAGATACAATGTGATTTCTCCGCAGTAGCGAAAGGATATGCGGTAGATAAAGTTGCGGAATTATTAGACGAAAATTCCTTTGCAAATTACATGGTTGAAGTGGGTGGAGAAGTTCGTGTAAAAGGAGAAAAATACCCCGGAACACTATGGAACATTGGAATTGAACGACCTGTTTCAATGGAGCGTTCCACTTTTCTTGCCATAAAACTCAAAGACCAATCCATGGCCACTTCGGGAAACTACCGCAATTTTTATATTTGGGAAAATAAAAAATATTCTCACGAAATAGATCCGCATACAGGTTATCCTGTTCCCAATACCATTGCTTCAGTTAGTGTTATCCATCCCTCCTGTGCCTATGCCGACGCTTATGCTACAGCCTTTATGGTTATGGGTAGGGATGAAGGATTCCGTTTCGCTGAAGAAAATGCTATTCCTGCACTATTCATCTATCCTATGAATGAGACACAATTCAAAGAACAACCCACCTCTGCCTGGAAACAAATCATACAATCTTTTAAATAATAAAAAGGGTCCCCTGCCCGGGAAGCATCGTGTATAACTCATCCCTTTATTTTTTACTTCAATTGGTTACAATTCTCTTTGATTAAATTTATATCACTTTAGCACTTAAATATTTAAAGGAATAGGTATATGAAATAATATAAAACAACTTATATAGTGAAATAAGATAAATACATCGAACATAGAATTGTCTAAAAATAAAATGGATTTTCTCTTCCAAGTAAAAACTATTTTTATTAAATCGGGGGAAAATGTCCTCTATTCGGATATGAATATCTTTTGCAGGAATGTTAAAATAAGACCCGTCTATGAAATGGTGTAGGATAAAGTTGTAGAATATACTAAAAAATGAAAGAAAAAATTAGTAATTTCTCATGAAAATTCTTTTTTTATGTCAATATTTTCCGCCGGAGATGGGTGCTCCTTCTGCCCGCACTTATGAGCATGCAAAATGCTGGGTTCAGGAGGGACATGAAGTCACTGTTGTATGTGGACTACCCAACCATCCCGATGGCGTTGTTCCTCCTGAATATCGAGGGAAGTGGTTGGTTCGTGAAAACTGGGATGGGGTTCATGTTTTGCGGGGATGGATATATACAACGCCAAATCGAGGTGTTGTAAAACGAAGTATTGCATTTCTCACTTACATGATTTCTTCTATTTTTGTTGCTATCCTTTTCGCTGGTAAATGTGATGTGGTTGTTGCAACTTCTCCACAGATGTTATGCGGTCTGGCGGGATATATTGTTTCCCTTTTTAAGTGGAAACCGTTTGTACTTGAGATACGCGACCTCTGGCCGGCTCAAATTATTGATTTAGGTGTGATAAAAAATCGTTTTATAATATATTTACTTTCTTCATTAGAATCTTTTCTCTATCGTCATGCGAGGGCCATTGTTACGATAGCCCCTGCTATGTCTCGTGAAATAGCCCGGCGCGGTTTTGGTGAGGATAAAATTTTTACGATTCCAAATGGGATTGATGAGGAGTTTTTCAAGCCCACAGACGGTGGAAAGCAAATCCGTCAGGAAAAGGGTTGGGATATATCAAAGATAGTGGTTCTTTACATTGGGACAATGGGACTTTCACAGGGTTTAGAAACGGTTTTACAGGTTGCAGAAAAAGTCAAAGACAATGCCGATGTTATTTTTGTGTTTGTGGGTGCGGGAGCAGACCGTGAACGACTGATTTCCATAGCAAAAGAAAAAAAGCTGATGAATACAGAATTTTATCCTCCTGTGAAAAAACAAGATATGCCGGATTGGTATTCCTCTTCGGATATTTGCCTTGTTCCGCTAAAAAAGAGAAATGTATTCCGTTTTAATATACCTTCCAAGATGTTTGAGATTATGGCTTGTGAAAGACCTGTATTGTTGGGTGCGGAGGGGCAAGCCCGAGAGATTTTAGAACAATCGGGGGCCGGGATTGCCGTAGAACCGGAAAATGTGGAGGCTTACACCACGGCTCTTTTACAAATGATTCAAAATCCGGAATTGAGGGAAGTATTTGGGAAAAAGGGAAGGGAATATGTTCTGGCTCATTTTACAAGGAAGGAAAATGCGAAGGATTATTTGAAGGTTTTTTCCTGGGTGCTGGGGAAAGTCCGACGAGTCTGACGAGTCCGACAGGTGGGGTCATTCTTTCCTCCAATGGGATGGGTAAAACGAAATGAGTATCATCCCTAATAATCCAAAAATACCTGCAAAAGGCCCTACCAGCAAAACACCCGTATACTGTTCAATTGAGTTACCCCATAAACTCATAGATTGAGATGCTAACCAGATAGAACCCGCCATAGATGCTTTCCAGATGAATGCACTGAGCCCATTATAAACAGCCTCCCTGCGTTCTCCTGAAAATTTCTCATCATAGTCGATAATATCCCCTAACATAGGTATCATCATTACATATATAATAGCCTGTCCGATACCACAATAACCGAATAATACCATCCCCAGAATTGTTCGAACGGTAAAATCCACATTCAATCTTCCAATAACATATAGAAAAGGCATTCCTGATGCGATAATCCCCAGTGCAATAAACATGAGCCATTTCATATGCAAATATCTTGCTACAATAGGGATTACTGCATAGGATAAAATTGCTACCAGGATAAAGGGTATCAATAGGAAGGTTATTGTGCTTTCATCGCCATCCAGACCCAATTCTGCCCAGTAAGGGAGAACTCGCTGAACCGCTAAAAAACCGATTGTGAACAGGAAAAAGGACCACGCGTAAATCATGAACGGCTTGTTTCGCAGAGCATCTTTCAGTCCCTGTCCCCATGGTAATGGCTCACTTTGTATGGCTTCCGAATCGTAACGCTCGCGGATACAAATTACTGGCAGGAGAAATAGGATAAAAGAGATGATAGCAAAAACGGTTGCAACTCTGCGATACCCGGTCGGCGAAAAACTTTCACCGACCCATATTACATCTGCAATATTACTATCTTGAAGTGAATCATAAATGCCTGCAAGAGCAAGCACACTGGATAAAGATTTTGAAAAAATAACAATGATGTTGTTGCGATCTTCCTGAGAAGATACAATAAGATGTTTTTTTAATATGGAACGGAGGAGATGGTCCCGAATCTCTCCAATTTCTCCTTCTGAGAAAGGGTTGTCAGAGATAACCGATAAGGTTTCTCCCTGTAATGAAATTTCTTTATTTTTCAAACTTGCTGTTAAAATGTCGGTTTCTTCGAGTGATTCCAGAAGTTTTGAATGGATGTTTATCTTATTTATAGAGTGCTCATTTTGTATATCTATAAATTTTGAATTCCATAGTTTTAAATATTCATAGACCTCTAACTGTAATTTTTCATAAATATCTTTAGTCGTTAAATTTGTGGATACTTGTATTGCTCGGAATGCTTTACGAGGTAATTTCTGAAATTCATAAATGCTTAAATTATGAAAAATCCTCTCTATTCCCTGATTAATACTTCTTTCTTGCAATTCTTCAAACAAACGGCCCCGGATTTTGAATGTTGATTTATTGGTTTCATCCACAATCTCTTCTGGGATTTTATTTTCCAGAGCCCACGACTGCAACCATTTTTCAATTGTTCCACGGGGGCTGTTGGAATTCGTTTCTTTATTTAAAACAATACTTAAGTGACTTTCCACTCGTGACGGGTCAAGTTCTGAAATTAATACACCCGGTAAAGCGTTTGCCAATGCTAATCCTACAATCATTCCTACCGCGGTCCATGTTCCTAATGCAACTCGTGCCGATTCAGACCGGGCAATTTCAGGTCCTAATGCGTTCAGCGGTATTACGGCCACTGAAAAGAGAGTCCAATGAGCACACAATAAAACCGTTCCGTAAACAAAATTCAGAAAAGAAGTATGCCCTATCGGAGGGAACCAAAAACCGGTCATGGTGAATACCATTAATAAGGCACCGAAAAAGATATAAGGTCGGCGTCGGCCGTATATCGGGACGATTCGCCATCGACCGGGTCGGGTTGATGTTTTATCCGATAATGCACCTACAAGGGGACTACTAAAAGCATCCCAGAATGTGCCGATTATGAATATGTATCCGACGAGACCAATAGATACATAGACAGTTCTACCGACACCGCCCGACGGAGAATAAAAATAAAGCCCCCACTGGTTAATTACCTCACTGCATAACTGGACCCCTATCATGGAAAGGCAAATGGCCAATCCTTCGTACCAGCGAAATTCCCCCCGAACAGGTCCCGTGTTTGTATCGTTCATTATGTATTTCCAATTGTTGTTTCATCAGGAATCACGGCGTTTTTATGAACAACCACAATACCATCCCGAATAGAATAACCTTCAAAATCGCCATCTTTTAAGTTATCTCCCCCCCGGATAACGACATTTTTCCCAATTCTTACATTGTGGTCGATAATGGCTCTTTCTATTATGGTGCCAGGGCCTATACCCATACGAATACCGGATGGGTCACGCACCTGTCCCATTTCAAAGGTATCCGCACCACAAATGACACTATGGTCAATATTTGTGTCTTCACAAATTACACTCCGGATACCTATAATTGAATTCCGAATTTTAGCTGTTTCTATACGTACACCAGAACAGATAATCGCATGGTCAATTTCGGAATGAATAATCTTTGCACCGGGCAGAGCTCTGCGATGTGTATATATCGCTTGCTCCGGGTCATGGAATTCAAAGGGAGGATTATCATGAGTCATGGCAATACTGACATCATAATACGAACGAACGGTTCCAATATCTTCCCAGAATCCGTCGAACATGTGGGCGTATACCCTATGTTGTGCTAATGCACCGGGAATTAGTTGTTTCCCAAAATCAATCCATTCCAGATGTTCTCTCAACAAAAAGATTAAAACATCTGCGTTGAAAACATACACGCCCATTGAGGCTAAATACGGTTTCCCTTCTGCGGAAATACCAAATTCCTCAAATAGGGTTGAAGGTGTGGTTAATTGGCTTAATACTTCATCATCTTTAGGTTTTTCTACAAATCTCTGTATAGACCCTTCTGTATTTACCTGCATAATTCCAAATTGTGAAGCGGTACTCCTGGCCACAGGTAATGCAGATACAGTTATTTCAGCCCCTTTAGAAATATGTGTTTTTAGCAAATCACGATAATCCATACGGTATAGTTGATCGCCCGAAAGAATGAGGTAATATTGTATGTCGGGGTCGTAAATATGAGATATATGTTTTCGAACGGCGTCTGCTGTGCCTTGAAACCAATCCCCTGTTTCGTTCGTTTGTTCTGCGGCGAGTATTGTTACGCCTCCCCTGTGAAACTCATCGAAATGATATGTATTCATAATATGGCGATTTAAAGAATGGCTGTTAAACTGCGTCAACACGACAATCCGCATTAAACCAGAATTAATACAATTACTTAAGGGTATATCTATTAATCGATACCGACCGCATAGAGGGACAGCCGGCTTTGAACGAAGTTTTGTTAAAGGATATAGCCTTGTTCCTCTACCTCCACCTAATACTACAGCCATTACTCTTTTGTTCAATCTCTGAAAATCAATTTGAACAGGGTTCATATCCCACTCCTATCTAAAGAAGACATTTAAAGATGTAATGAAGAAACAATTTTTTCTCCATAAATAATGCCAATATTCGTTAAAGCCCACAGAAGAACACAGATAACAGTTGGTTTATCCGATAGTAATACTTTGCTTGGGTCCGAACCCTCTCCTTGATAGCGAACCAAATAGAGATAGCGAAACAATCCATAGATTACAAAAGGTAAACTCATGTATAGTTTATCCGTATGCAGTCGAGCAATTACTTCCGGCGAACAGGTATAAATAGTAAAGGTTATCAAAGCCCCACCGGATACAATCAATAACAACTGGTCTAAATATTCAATGGTATAAAACACCAGCACCGACCGATGGTTTTCCGCATCATCTTTTAACAGTAACAGTTCACTCCGTCTTTTGCCCAAGCCTAAAAACAACGCTAAAAACAGAGTACATACAATAAGCCAGTTGGAGAACACAACATTAATAGCAACAGCACCTGCAATAGCCCGTGTTACAAAGCCCATCGCTAAAATAAGTACATCCACCAGGAAGAATTTTTTCCATAGTAATGAGTAACTCACTGTTAAGAATACATATACCAGAAGAATCCCGATAAACCTCATTCCCAGTGTATAACCTAATACAAGGGATAACACCGCTAATGCTGATGTGAGGAAAAACGCCATCGGAATACTTACATCACCACTGGGAATGGGTCGGCGCGATTTCTCGGGATGGAGGCGGTCCTTTTCTATATCGATAATATCATTCAAGATATACGCGGAACTTGCAGAAAAACAAAAGGAGAAGAAAGCAATTATTGAAAGTTTAATGGCTTCAAAATCCAGCAGTTCCCCCGCAAAAATAAGTGCAGCGAAAACAAGAAAGTTTTTTGTCCATTGATATACTCTTAATGTTTTTACAAGCGATATAAAGAATTTCATCCTCTTTTCTCATTCAATTTACAATTGCGTGCGGTGGAATACAAAACGGGGCAAATGTTGAATAATCAACATAATATACCGCCAGAACCACTTTACATATACTACCTGTTTCTTGCGTTTCCACGCTGTATAAAGAATTCTACCCGCCTCTTCCGGACTTGCCAGAAGTCGTTGAGGCAGATTTAATCCATAAGTCATGGCGGTATCCATGAACCCGGGTTTGACCAGTAGTAGGTGAACCTTTGTAGAACTTAAACGATGTTGTAGCCCTTCCAGATACCGGGTTAGGGCCCCTTTTGTTGATCCGTAAATATAATTACTTTTTCTTCCTCTATCACCTGCCACAGAAGAAATTACAATTGCAAAGCCATAATTCCTTTCTTCAAACTTACTTATTACCCTTTCCAGGATAGATACGGTGCCTGTAAAATTAATATCAATGGTCCTTTTAATAAGGTTGAAATCTTTTTGAGCCTCCTCTTGCACAGGCATATACCCAAAACAAATTACCAGTCCTTCGGGTATTCCATTAAATTTCTCGATAACTTTTTCCAGAAAAACGGGATGAGAATCAAAGTCACTTGCATCAAAAAATAAAGTATCACAGAACACGTGATAGCGAATACGAATATCCTTTGCAATCCGTTCATTTTCTTCTATTTCGATGTCTCCAAGAAGTAGAGAGTAGCCTTCTCTGGCAAATTCATGAGCAATAGCTCTACCTACAGCGGAAACACTTCCTAATACAAGCACCGATTTGGATGTGGGTTTTAGTTCATTTATCTCTAACATAGCGGAGCCCTCCTCCGTTCAGGGATGAGTCCTATTCGTCGGGCCATTGAAGAAGAAAATCGCAGACCGGGGTCATGGTTCATTTTTATATCTTGAAATTTTATCCAATTAGGATAAGTCTCTCGAAACATACTGTCCGACATTAACAGGTCCTTTGCGAGATAAAGTCGGCCCCCATATCGCAGGGTAATCAAATTTAAATCTTCTACAAAATTTGCCAATCCGGCATGATTGGCTATGTCCAGTGCTAAGGTATAACCCTCCATAGGGAATGATAATAGTCCTTCATTTCCGGGCCCAAATCGTTTCAAAACGGTTAGAAAAGAGGCCCGTTGCGAAGAAACCAATTGTTCCAGCAGGATTTTTAATCCCTTTACTTCATTCCCCGGAAACACCACCTGATATTGTATAAAACCTGTCTTCCCATACAGTCGGTTCCATTCCTGAATACGGTCTAAAGGGAAGAAAAATTTTTCTAATGGAACAATCTCATATCTTGTTTTATTTAAATCGTAATACCATGAGTTAAAAATACCCACAGTCCGTTGACTTAAAATCCAGGGGGGAGCATCAAAAGGAACCGTAATGTTTCTTTTTTGTTTAGGCCTCAATGGGCTATTTTTCCAGCGGGGAGGTAAATCTTCAACTTCGGCCATGCATCCCCCCATCAATATGCCTCTACCCATGTTTTCTTTTTGAGCGAGACAGTCTAACCATGCAACAGTATACGGATATTTGGTATCGTATTCCCTCATCTTTTCCAGCAAGTTGTCCAGATTTTTAGCTTGATAATAATCCACATGGAAGTAGGCTGTTTTTACTTTCTTCAGACGAATCTTTGCGGCGCGGATAATCCCTGTTAGCCCAATGCCACCAATGGTTGCCCAGAACAAATCCGCATTTTCATTACGACTGCACCGAACGATACTTCCATCTCCTGTTATCAGGTCAAAGGATAATACATGATTTCCAAAACTACCCTCCTCGTGATGGTTTTTCCCATGAATATCATTTGCTATGGCTCCGCCAACAGTAACAAACTTTGTCCCCGGACATACATACGGCATCCAACCACGCGGTAAAAACACATCTAAAACTTCCTTTAATGTAACTCCTCCTTCGCATTCCAGAATGCCATCCTCTTCATTCCAATTAAGAAACCGATTAAGTCGTAGCATATTGACCAATGCCCCGCCCTCATTTAGGGCTGTATCTCCGTAACTTCGACCTAAACCCCTTGCGAGAAAATCCGGAATGCGGTCATCCTTTAATACCGCATCCAGAGACTTCCATTTCTCGGGGCGGAATACATAACTTTCCGGGAAGGCATATCTTCCCCAGCCACTTAATTTCTTTTTCTCTGCTGGAATTATCATATCAATATTTTAAATCTCCAATCACAAGATTGTTATTTTATAAATCGTTTTAGTAGTATACAAATTATAGAAAAAAGACGCAAATCATAATTTAGTATAAATCAAAATATATTAAAAGGAGAATAAGCATGACTTTGCTGTTATTAAGTATTAGTCCTCTTTATTTATTTAATACAGTTGTCACTTTGCCCGATATCTATCCTGTGTGTCCTATCCCATTTACAGAAGTAGAGATCAAACCCGGTTTCTGGAATTCCTGGATACAGCGAGTAGGGACGAAATTTCTACCCCATAATTTTGAGTATTGTGAGGCAGAAAAGAAGATTGATAACTTCCGTGTAGTAGCGGGCGTAAAAGAAGGGAAACATGTTGGGGCATGCTTCGAAGACTCCGATGTTTATAAAGTACTTGAAGGAGCGGCCTATTGGCTTGCTCTTCATGAGGACCCCGAAATAGAAAAGAGAGCCGATGAAATTATTGATTTAATTGCAAAGGCGCAACAGCCCGATGGTTATTTAAATACCTATTTTACACTTGTTAAACCGGATAAACGATGGACGAACGATGAAGAACACGAGACATACTGTGCTGGACATCTTATTGAAGCAGGTATTGCTTATGCCCAGGCTACCGGAAAAACAAAATTATTAGATGTGTCTATCAAGTTTGCAGACCATATTGTAGAAACCTTCGGGACAGGAAAAGTAGAAGAAGTCCCTCAACATGAAGAAATCGAATTGGCGCTCTTCAAATTGGCTCATTACACCGGTAACGAAAAATACGCCCATTTGGCCCGCTGGTTTATAGAACAGCGAGGAAAACCCTATAAAGGCAAAACGACAGGAAGATGGGACTTTGTTTGTCAGGACCACAAACCCATCATTGAACAGGATGAAATTTTAGGACATGCGGTTCGGGCTATGTACCTCTATTCAGGAGTAACAGATTTTGTAGCAAAGACAGGAGAAAGCCGTTATTCAAACGCGCTCGACCGCTTATGGCACGATTTAACAGAGCGTAAAATGTATATCACCGCAGGAATTGGCGATTCCTTGCTTCGCATAGAAGGTTTCAGCACTCCTTATTATTTACCTAATGATACCGCTTATTGTGAGACCTGTGCTTCCATCGGACTTGTGTTTTGGGCACAACGAATGTTTCTATTACATCGGGACATGAAATATGTAGATATTATCGAACGGGCATTTTACAATACGCCTCTATCCGGCCTTTCTCTTACTGCGGATACCATTTATTATTGTAATCGTTTAGAAGGCTCTGGCCAGCGTCCTCCCTGGCAAAAATGTGCTTGCTGTCCAACAAATGTTGTGCGTTTTATTCCTACCATTGGATCTTATACCTATGCATGCGAAAAAGATATTCTCTATATACTTCACTATATGCCAACAAAAACAAAACTTCTCTTTGAAGACGGAAAATTGAAACTTGCTAAGAAAGATTCCTCACAGAAAAATACCATCCAGATAGAGCAGACAACAAACTACCCGTGGGACGGTGAAACAAAAATTCATATAAACACGGACAAGCCTCAGAATTTTACAATCGCAATACGAATTCCGGACTGGGTCTATCGTGGACATGGAGGACCGGAACGCCTGTATCATTTTCCAGATTGCCCCGGATTGGATAAAGTCCAGTTGAAGGTTAATGGTGAGAATGTTCTTATTCAATCGCTGGAAAAAGGATTCGTAAAAATTCAGCGTGAATGGAAACAAAATGATGAAATTAGCCTTGTATTGCCTATGGATATTCAGCGAATTTATGCCAATGAAAAAGTAGAAGCCGACCGGGGCAAAGTGGCTATCCAGAGAGGTCCCGTGGTCTTCTGTGCAGAAGATATAGACAATTCCAATCAGATTCGGTTCCTATCTTTGCCCCAGAATTCAATTTTCCAATCTCAATATGAACCCGAACTGCTTAACGGAGTTGTAACCGTTCAAGCAACAGGAAAATTAAAAACTTCTGAAAATTTAGAGATGGACCATCCTATAAAACTAATACCCTTTTATGCGCATGCCAACCGTCAAAAAACTTATATGCTCGTCTGGATTCCCGAAGATTCAAACATTGTTCCTGTTCCTACCATAGAAACAAAAGCGACTCTCATGGCCTCTCATAGTGGAGCAAACGATACCCTCAATGCTCTCAATGACCAGATTGAACCCAAAAAATCATCCGATACCAGTATCCCCCGTTTTACCTGGTGGGACCATAAGGGCAAAGAAGAATGGGTACAATACACTTTTGACAAAGAATACGCAGTTAAAGGAGTTCGAGTTTTTTGGTTTGATGATACAGGTTTTGGTGAGTGTAGAGTTCCGGAATCATGGGAAGTCCGATACAAAAAAGGAGACCAGTGGTTCCCTGTTCCAAAGCCATCTCGGTATGGAGTTGAAAAGCATAAGTATAATGAGGTGACCTTTGATACCATTACTACAAATGCACTGCGTCTTGTAGTTAAACTTCAACCTAACTATTCTTCCGGAATTCTCGAATGGAAAGTTATCCCTGCTGAATAAAATGTATCTATCCATAGATAAATGAAACAAATAAAATAACAAGTTATATAGGGAAAGGAATAGAATATGGCTGGAGTGGTGCGATTAAGCTTTTCCATCGAAAAATCATTATGGGAAAGATTGCAAAATCTGGTAACACGCGAGGGATATGCAAATCGTTCCGAATTTATCCGCGACCTTATCCGAGATAAACTGGTGGAAAAACAATGGGAAGAAAATGAAGAAGCCATCGGCACGATTACCTTCGTTTATAACCACCATATCCCAAAACTCAACGACAAAATCCTGAATGTTCAACACAAGTACCTGGGTGTTATTTTAACCACCACACATATTCATCTCGACCATCAACTGTGTGCAGAGACCGTATTGGTTCGTGGTAGGGCTCACAAAATCCAGGAACTATGTTCCGCCTTACGCAAACAAAAAGGCGTCCTGCACGCCAGCATCTCCATTAGTTCCACCGGGATAAATTTAATATAGACTTTTATTAATTATCAATATAACAAGTATCCAAAAAAATATATATAAGAAATATATATTTTTTTTACCCGGCAAAACTTTCAGCAGGGCGAGGGTAATGCCAGCATCCCTGCTGGCGAACACCGTTCTCAGCAGGGCAAAGATGAAAGGTTAATCTACGAAAATCAAATTTATGAAATTATAAATCGAATGAATTATAACTGCTATTGCAAGCGCTGCATTCGGTACTATATAGTTTTTATCACTTTTAAAATACATATAAGATATTGTAGCAAAATGCAATATAATGGCCAAAGTTCTAATTAATAATAACGATAATATAGGAACAAACCATAAATAGTATAGAAAATACGAAATCGCTTCGTATAAAGAAAAAAAAGTAACAAAAACCCAAGGAAATTGCTTTTGAATAGCTATTTTTTTACAATATTCTTCTGTAATTGGTGAAATAAAAGTAACTAAAAAAGCCATCGCTAACTTATCATTAAAAAAACTCATCAAAAAAATCAAATAATACACAACTAATTGTGGAATCGACAACACCAATATCAAAAAAATGGAAGACCTAATCTTCCTCATAATAAAAGAATCATCACCTTCTAATTCCTCGTCTACTTTTTTTGATATATAGTTATCGATAAACATTTTTTCTCCTTCTTTCTGGTTTAACATTTCTATCCCTTTTTTTGCAGGGCTGTTAGGCATTAGCCATGCGGGCAAGAT